>JBBRLR010000039.1:0-34486 GCA_038231255.1 Thermomicrobiales bacterium
CCCCGGCCCCTCTCCATTGCGATGGAGAGGGGAGCGACCTCCTGAAGATCGCGATGTTCGGGGAATATCACGACACTTTCGATGAGACACCCCTCACCATCGCAATGGAGAGGGGCCGGGGGTGAGGTCGGCCCATGTCCTTCGTCCTGGAAGCGCGCGGGATCACGAAGCGGTACCCGAACGGGGTGCTCGCGAACGATCATGTGGATTTGCGCGTCCAGAAGGGCGAAATTCACGCGCTTGTCGGGGAGAATGGCGCGGGCAAGACGACGTTGATGAAGGCGCTCTACGGGCTGGAGCAGCCGGACAGCGGGCAGATTTTGCTCAACGGTCAATCGACGACAATCCCGAACCCGGACGCGGCGATCCGGCATGGTATCGGCATGGTGCATCAGCATTTCATGCTCATCCCCTCGCTGACCATCGCGGAAAATATCATCCTCGGTCGCGAGCCGACGAAGCGCGGCGTGCTTGCCCAAACGGACGCTGTGCGCATCACGCGCACGTTGAGCGAGCAGTACGGGCTGCATGTGGACCCGGAGGCTCGCGTGGATGTCATCCCGGTGGGGGAGCGGCAGCGTGTTGAGATCCTCAAAACGCTCTATCGCGGTGCGGAGATCCTGATCCTCGATGAGCCAACCGCCGTCCTGACGCCGCAGGAGACGACCGACCTCTTCCGAGCCGTTCGCTCGCTCGTCGCGCAGGGCAAGACGGTGATCTTCATCACGCACAAACTGCGCGAGGTGAAGGAAATTTCCGACAATGTCACCGTCATGCGGCGCGGCAAGGTCGTCGGCACGGTGCGCACCGCCGATGTGACGCGCGCGGAGATCGCCCAGATGATGGTTGGGCGCGCAGTATTGGATCGGACGCGCAAGGCGGCGGCGGCGCGCGGCCCGCTCGTCCTGGAAGTAACGGGCCTTAACTATGTCACGCCGGACGGCAAGCGCGCCCTGGCGGATGTGTCGCTCGACGCGTATGCCGGTGAAATCCTCGGCGTCGCGGGCGTCGAGGGGAACGGGCAGACCGAACTGATCGAGGTGCTCGCCGGCCTGACGCTCCCGGCCGCCGGGAAAATCGTCGTCAATGGCGCGGAGATCACTGGCCTTGGCGCACGGGGGACGCGCGAAGCCGGTGTATCACATATCCCCGAAGACCGGCTCGAACTCGGCCTCGCGGCGGACGCGAGCATCGAGGAGAACCTGATCGTTGATCGCTACTATCGCGCGCCGTTCTCGCGCGGCGGCTTCCTCAACTTCAAGGCGGAGGCGGAGAACGCCCGGCAGGCGATTGCGGACTTCGATGTGCGCACGCCAGACGCGAAGGTGACGGCACGCAGCCTTTCCGGCGGGAACATGCAGAAACTCGTCGTCGCGCGCGAACTCTCGGCGCACCCGAAGCTGCTCCTCGCCGCCCAGCCGACGCGCGGCATTGACATCGGCGCGACGGAACTCGTCCACCGGCAATTGCTGGCGGCGCGCGACGCGGGCACGGCGGTCATCCTCGTCTCGGCGGACCTCGGCGAGGTGATGGCGCTTTCCGACCGCCTCGCGGTGATGTACAACGGTGAAATCGTCGCCCTCTTCACCGATGTGCCATCACTCACCGAGGAAGAGGTGGGCTATTGCATGCTGGGCATCAAACGAGGGATGAGCGATGAGCAATGAGCATCATGTGCGGAATGCGAAGTGGGCGAGGGCGCACGGCTGTGCGCCCCTACACCCTTGGCTATCTATCCACTCATTGCTCATTGCTCATCGCTCATTGCTGAAGGAGCGGAGCGACGCATGAAACAACGGGCGGCGTTGCTCGAAGTGGCGCGGGTGGTGATCGTCGTGGCGCTCGCGCTGGCGATCAGTTTCATCGTCATCCTGATCGTCTCGAAGCAGCCGGGCGAGGCGTTTAGGCAGTTCATCACGGGTGCGGCGGGGAGCCGGAATCGGGTGAGCAACTGGCTCGTGCAGGCGACGACGATGACCTTCACGGGGCTGGCGGTCGCGCTCGTCTTCCAGGCGCGGCAGTTCTCGCTCGGTGCGGAGGGGCAGCTCTATCTCGGCGCGCTGATGGCGGGCGTGGTGGCGCTTCATTTTCCCGGCAACGCTGTGATCGTCGCGGCGGTCGCCTTGATCGTCGCGATCCTGACGGGCTTCCTTTTCGGCCTCGTTCCCGGCTACCTCAAAGCGTATTTCGGCGCGAACGAGATCGTCTCGACGCTGATGCTGAACGCGATCGCCACGGCGGTCTACGCCTTTATCCTCGTCCAGTTTCTCAAACCGCCCGGCGCGGGGACGAATAACTCCAAGGTCTTCGCGATCTTCGGCCCAACCGGGCGGCTCCGCCCGCTGATCGCGGAGACGCAGATTTCCGTCACGGCGCTGATCGCCATCGCGGCGGCGGTCTTCGTCCATGTGCTGCTGTACCGGACGACGTTCGGGTATGGGCTGCGAATGAGCGGCTTCAATCTGCGCTTCGCGGAGTACGGCGGCATCAACACGCGGCGGACGGTGATGCTGGCGATGGCGATTTCGGGCGGCATCGCGGGGATCGCGGGGGCGGGGCTGGTGCTCGGTACCTTCGGACGTGTCAATGCCGCGCCCTCCGCCGGATACGGCTTCGATGGCATCGTCGTTGCTCTGCTCGCGCGCAACTTCCCGCTCACCGTCATCCCCGCCGCGCTCTTTTACAGCTACCTGCGCGTCGGCGCGGATGTGATGGGGCAGAGCACGGATGTGCCGTTCGAGATGGCGAATGTCATCCAGGCGATCATCATTTTGCTGATCTCGGCGGAGGCGCTCACCCGCTGGCTGCGACGTCGGCGGGGGGGCCGCGACGAACCGGAACTGCCGCCGATGTCCGCCCCCGCGACGATCACCAGCACGGCCACCGTGCCCACTGAAGGGGCGGGATAGATGCAGGAAGCCCTGAAGGCGATCCTCACGTTCACCTTTATCGCGAGCGTTTTTCGGATCACGACGCCGATTCTGCTCCCCGCGCTCGGCGGTTTGCTGACGGACCTCGGCGGCTCAATCAACGTCGCGCTCGAAGGGATGATGCTGCTCGCGGCGTTCACCGGCCCGCTCGTCTCGAACCGAACGCAGAGCAGCCTTGTCGGCATGATCGCCGGTGTGCTCGTCGCGATGCTCGCCGCCGCCGTGCTCGCCTTTGTTCACCTCAACCTCGGCGCGGACATCGTGCTGGCGGGGCTTGCGCTCAACATCTTCGCGTCGGGCGCGACGGTCTTCTTGCTCTTCAAAATCTTGCACGACAAAGGCTCCACTAGTACGCTGGAGACGAAGAAACTGCCCTTCTGGGACATTCCGCTGCTCGACCGCATCCCCGGCGTCAAGCAGGTGATCAGCGGGCAGCATGTGCTTACCTACACGGCGTTCGTGATGATCTTTGTCGTCGCGTTTTATCTGTATCGGACGAAATGGGGTTTGCGACTCCGGGCGGTGGGCGAGAACGCGGAAGCGGCGGCGACGGCGGGGATCAGCGTCGTGCGGACGCGCTACGCGGCGCTGATCCTCAGCGGTCTGCTGGCGGGACTGGGCGGCGTTTTCCTTTCGATGGGCCAGAACGGTCAGTTCGTGCGGGACATGACGGCGGGGCGGGGCTTCATCGCCCTCGGCGCGGTGCTGCTGGGCGGGCGAACGCCGTACGGCACCGCGCTCGCCGCCCTGCTCTTTGGCGCGGCGGACGCGCTGGCGAATCAACTGAAGCCCGTTGGCGTGCTGAAGGATTACGCGCAACTCGTCTCCGTCATCCCGAACGTGATTACGATCGTCGCGCTCGTCGTCTACGCGCAGCGCCGGAAAACGCAGCAAACCCGCCGCGCCCGTCGCTACCGCGAGCAGCAAGCCCTCGCCGAACCGACTGCCCCGATCCTTGCGACGGACGGAGACTAGCACAGAGACCACAGAGGACATGGAGAACACAAAGAGGGAGCAGAAAAGTAGGAATGTCCTTACCAGTATTTCTTTGCGTGCTCTGTGGTCTCTGTGTCCTCTGTGCTCGCGTTTTATTTCGGAGGTGAAGAATTGGCACAACGGGTGAATGGGGATGCGATTCCGGTAGTGATGGATGTGGACCCGGGGCATGACGACGCGCTGGCGATCTTGCTGGCGTACGCGCGGCCGGAGATTGACCTGCGGGCGATCACGGTCGTCGCGGGGAATCAAACGCTGCCGAAGACGCTGCGGAACTGTTTGCAACTCTGCACCGTCGCGGGCATTACCGATGTGCCGATCGCGGCGGGAGCCGCCGTGCCGATGCTGCGGGCGCAGGAGATCGCGCCGGAGGTGCATGGCGAGTCGGGATTGGAAGGGCCGCAACTGCCCGAACCGACGATCCGACCGGAGGCGGTGCATGCGGTGGATGTGATCGCCCGTATCGTTCGGGAGAGCGACCGGCCCGTCACGCTCGTCCCGACGGGGCCGCTGACGAACATCGCGCTTTTTCTGCTCAAGTATCCCGATCTCAAAGAGCGGATCGCGCATATCTGCCTGATGGGCGGCGCGATTGCCGAAGGCAACAAAACGCCCTCCGCCGAGTTCAATATCTACGTGGACCCGGAGGCGGCGCGCATCGTCTTCAACGCTGGTCTGCCACTGACGATGATCGGGCTGGATGTGACGCACAAGGCGCTGATCACGCCCGCGCACAGCCGGGAGTTGCGGCAGTCGGGCGGGCGGGTGGCGACGGTCGTCGCCGATCTGCTCGACTACTTCACGCTCTGGCATGACGCGGTCTACCAGATGGGCGGCGCGCCCCTGCACGACCCGTGCGCCGTCGCGCAGATCATCCAGCCCGGCATCGTCACGACGCAGTACCGCCATGTGGACATCGAAGTCCACGGCGAACTGACGGCGGGCCGGACGGTCGTGGACCTCTGGCAGGTGACGGGCAAGGAGCCGAATGTCCACGTCGGCGTGGACCTCGACACCCCCGCCTTTGTCACGATGCTGCTGGACGCCGTGCGCTCGTACGACGCCTGACAGCAGTGGAGTTGCTCTGGTTCGGTCATGATTTGCGAATGAGCGAATCCACAGGAGTGGAGAAGTCAACGCCATTTTATGGCTGTGGCGTCTCGTGCGCTGTGCCGACTACGGCAGTCGGCGCCTGGGGCGATCCAACAGGGGCTGTCGGGGTCGTTGGGGCCGACTTCGCGGCGGTGGGCTGCGACGTTAGTGTCGTGCCCGTGCGCGGTGTGGCAGTCGGCGTGCGGGCTGCGGTCGTTGGCGTCGGGGTGAGTGGGTGGGCGCTGGTTGCCGTAGCTGCGACGCTTGCTGGTGACTGACTCGGGGCGCTGATGGTTGGCGCGCCATTCGGCGTCGCCGCCGCTGTTTGCCCTGGCGCCTGGCTCGGCACTGCGGTACCGTTCGGCGTCGCCGTCGCGGTGCTGACGGGTGTGGTGCTTGTCGGGATCGCCGGTAGCGGGATCGGGGCTGCGCCGGGTGCATCCTGAAGGAGCGCCCCGACGGTTGTCCCGCCGTGCTGGGGTGACGTGCCCCCCACAAGCGCCGCGACCGGCTTGCGCGCCGTCACCTCGACGACGGTGATCGCGCCCATCGCGAGGACGAAGACCAACCCCGCCACACCGGCTACCATCCCCCACCGGATGGGACGCCGCACCTGCTGCGGCGGGATCACGATGCGTTCGATCCTGCCGGTATGCGGGTTGAAGCGAGTCTGGATACGCGCACGCGCTCGGTGGAGCGAGTGGGTGTAGAGCGCCCCGCCGATGCTTGCCACGATGCTGGTAATCGCTGCACCGAGCAGCGTCCCCTTGAGGCCGAAGGTCGAGGCGACCAGCGCGGCGGAGACGGACGCAAGCGCCCCGGCGATTACCTGAATAACGGATAGTTGAATCTTCGTCTTCTCGGGTTCCCGCATCATGTCCCTTCCTGTAACCCCTGCCGTGCCCGTGCTCCGGTAGCGTGAACACGCCAGCGGCATGTATGCCTTGGTACCGGGATTATGTCAACCTTCGTCGGGCGACACCAAGTCAAGGGTCAACGGGGGGCGGAAAGCGATCGGGTTTCGCCCTGGTTATCGGCGGTTGACGCGGGGGAGGGCGAGGGCGCAGATGAAGGCGAGGAGTAGCGCGCCGACGTTGACGAACATCGCAGTCACATAGGCGTCGGCGTAGTTGCGGGCGTTGGCGCGTTGCAGGGCGTCGGCGATGATGGTCGTTGCCGACGCGTTGGCGGGCTGCAAGGTCGGCGTCTGACAACGGGGTGGGGCGATGGCGGGGTCGCGGCTGCGGGCGCGGTCGTCGGCGCAGGCGCGGAAGTCGGCGATGGTCGCACTCGCGGATGCCGCTGGGAGTTGCTGCTGGAGGGTGGGGGCGATCGCCGCGCTAACCGTCGGCGCGTGCTGGGCGAGGACACCGAAGAAGACGACGCCGATCATCGCCACGCCGATCGCGCCCGCGATCTGCTGCACTGTCGTCAGCACCCCGGCGGCGGAGCCGGCATCCCGAACCGGGATGCCGGCCAGCGACAGGCCAATCAGCGGCGGATTTGTCCACCCAGCTGCGGCGCCTTCCAGTAGCATGAAGGGGAGCAGTTGCACGCCATGGAGCGTCACGCCGTTGCGATGGACGATCACGCCGATGATCGCCCACGCGGTGGCCTTCTGGATGAGTGCGAACATCACAAGCCGCCCGCCCAGCCTCCGCACGAGTTTGCCTGAAAGCGTCGCAGCGATGAAAAAGCCGATCGGGGCGGGTGCGAAGGTCAGCCCGGCGGCGAGCGGCGAGTAGTGCAGGCCGATCTGGAGATAAAGGGCGAGCGTGAAAAACATCGCCGGGTTCGCCGCCCCGAACAGAAAGCCGACGAACAGCCCGGCGGAGAACGCGCGCTCCCGGAACAAACTCAGCACGACGAGTGGCGCGTCATCCCGCGCCGTCTTCCGCCGCTCGAACAGCACAAAACCGACGAGCGCCGGGACGGAGGCGGCGAGGCAGACCCACGCCCAGAGCGGCCAGCCCGCGTCCCGTCCCTCGACCATTGGGAAGGTCAGCAGGAAGAGTGCGCCGGTGATGATCGCTACGCCGCCGAGGTCGAGGTGACGCGCGGTAGGGGAGCGGGTCTCGCGGACGAGCGGCTTGGCGGCGATCAGCGCGGCGATGCCGATCGGGATGTTGACGAGGAAGACGACCCGCCAACCTAGCCCGAACAGGTTCGCGCGGATCAAAAAGCCGCCCAATGCCTGTCCGGCGAGTGAGGCGATGCCGATCACCGCGCCGTAAAGGCTGAGGGCGTTGCTCCGCTCGTTCGGCGGGAAGGTCACCTGGATGATCGAAAGCACCTGCGGGCTCATCAATGCTGCGCCGAACCCCTGCACGAGCCGCGCGCCGACGAGCAACTCCGGCCCCGGCGCGAGACCGCAGAGCGCCGAGGCGAACGTGAAGCCCGCCATGCCGATCATGAAGAGTCGCTTGCGCCCGTAGATGTCGCCCAGTCGCCCGCCCGTGATCAGCGTCACGGCATAGGCGAGTGCGTACCCGGCGATGACGAACTGAATCTGCGCGAAACTGGCGTGCAGGTCCCGCTGCATCGTCGGGATGGCGACATTAACGACGAACTGATCGAAGACCGCCATGAAGGACGCCGCGACCACGACCGCCAGTGCGAGCCACCGCCGGGCATCGAGTTCCGGGGTGGTCGTGGCGGTCAGTTCGGCCGGTGTCGTATGCGTCACGCAGCGAAAACCTTTGTTCGTTTCATCAACGCTTCATACAAATATACATCGCATACGTCCCCGACGGGCGATGCTGCGCCTCCCGGATCGTGAAGCCCGACCGCTCGAGCAACGGCTCGAGCAGCCAACTGAACGTGCTGTACTCCTCGCGCACATGCGTCGCCAACTCATCGCGCGTCCAGCCAACTTCCGGGCGAGCCGCCGCACCGGCGAGCCATGCCTCGATCGCGCCGTCCGCCTCGGACGGATCGAAGGAGAAGACGAGGTCGCGCAGAAGGAGCACGCCACCCGGCCGCAGCAGGGCCGCAATCCGCGCGAGCGCGAGCGCCTTCCAGAAGTCGGGGAGATGGTGCAGGGCGTTGCGTGAGTAGACGAAGTCCGCCGCGTCGCCTTCGTGTTCGTAGCTCAGGAATCCCCCGAGCACGGCTTCCACATTATCCAGGCCCAGTCGCTCGGCCTGCTCCCGGATAACCGTCAGCATGGGAGACGACACATCAACCGCCACCACGCGGCGGCAGAAGGGGGCGGCGGCGAAGGCAAAGGCGCCGGTACCCGCGCCGAGATCGAGTAGCAGACTCGACGCATCCATGCCCAAGTCACGCAGCAGCGCCACATCTTCCGTCGGGTCAGTTGCGGCTTTGCGGTCGTAGGTTGCCACGTATGTGGGAGTGAGATGCTCCTCGCCAGCATGTGCGAGTTCGTCTATGTACCAGTCAGGTCGTAGCATATCCAAATCTCCCGGCGCTTCCCGCCTATGTGATCGTCCCTCCGCCCTATCCCATGCCGCTGACCTTCTCGGGTGCGATGGTGATCAGCACGCGCACCTGATCGCGCCCGCCATACCACGGATAGGGCGTGCCGAGGTACCGTTGCGACAGCATCTCGATGTGCTCCGCCGCGCCCTCGGTGGTCGTGGCGATTACCCTCCCGCGCACTTGGAAATAGCGCGAGGGGTTGGCTGGATCGGCGATTGCCACGGCTACGCGCGGATCGCGTGCGATGTTCCGCATCTTCAGGTAGCCCTGCACACTGTTAATCAGCACGTGTTCGCCGTCGGTATCGACCCAAGTCTCGGTCAGGTGGGGCGAGCCATCGGCCATCGTGGTGGCGATGAAGCAGGGGCTCGGCTGGCGCAGGAGTGCCAGCAAATCGTCGGGGAGCGTGGTCATCAGGGATACTCCATTCTGATCATGGGCCAAAGCCACGCCATCGCGTCGCCGATTGTCCCGCGCTAGATTGCGCGACGTATTCTGAGGGGGCGTCTGGGTCCGTCATGCAAGGCCCTCGCTGTGCCACGCCGACCGCTCACGCAAGGTGTCCGGCTCATCGATCAAGTGCATACCGATGCGGTCGAACACCTCAGCGGCACGCTCGGGATGGGCGATCATCGGTCGTCCCTGCGGCGGGAGCGTCCGCGTCGTGGCCGACTCGCCGAGTTCGATGATGGCCTGCTCGAATCCCGCTGGGGTGTACGAGTTCAGGATAGTGGCCGTCTCGCTGTCGACGCGGAAGCTGTGCACCGTGCCGCGCGGGATCAGGACGAACGCACCCGCCGTGGCCACGAGCGTCTGATCGCCCGCTAGGTAGGTAATTTGTCCGTCGAGGACGTAGAATTGCTCGTCCTGGTCGTGGGTGTGCGGCGAGGGTCCCGAGCCCTTGGGGCAGAGTTGCCACATGAGGGAATAGTGGCCGCCGGTCTGGTCGCCGGTGGCCAACATGACCCAGAGGATATTCACCTGCCAGTACGCGGGCGCGTCGATCACGTTCGCCACGTATGCCGTCGCGGGCGTCGCCGCCCCCGTCTCTTCGCTCATCGGCTCGTCCCTCCTATCGCTCGGCGATCGTCCGTGCAACCGCCTGAAGGTAGGGTAGGGCGCGGGGCGCCCACTGTCTACCACGTTCTTGCGCTCTCGCACTCGTGCGATCGCGCCTGCTAGCGGCGGTCGCGAACGTAATGGCCGGGAGTGACGCCGACGAGGCGCGCGAAGTGGCGGGTGAAGTGGCTCTGGCTGGCGAAGCCGACCTCGGTGGCGATCTGGGCGAGGGGCAGGCGTCCGGCGACGAGCAGTGCCTTGGCGCGCACCACGCGGACCTGCGTCTGATACGCATGGGGGGGCATCCCCACCGCAGCACCGAACACCCGGCAGAGGTGGAAGGTGCTCAGTTCGGCGACATACGCAAGTTCGGCCAGTGTGACGGTCCGCTCGGCGTACTCCTCCAGGTACTGGCGCACCCGCCGGATCGCTCCACGCTCCGTGCCGACGGGCGACGGAACCAGATTCGCGGCCCCGTGGCGCAGGATGAGATGGCCCAGCGCATCCTGCAGCCACGATTCCTGCGCGAGGGGCGAGGCGGTGGATCCACCCCGCAGCGTGGCGACGAGGCGTAGGATAAGGTGCCGAGTGTCGCGGTCCTGGACCAGGGGCGTCGCGAAATCAGGACCGCGCCAGGGGCGCCCTGCGAGGTCCGTAGCTGCGCGCCGGAGCAGGTCAGCGTCAAGGCGCAGGCCGTGGTACACCGCGTCGTCGGGCCCATGCGGCGAGCGCATCATGTGGACGTCGCCGGGTGGGGTGAGGACGAGGGTGCCCGGGGCGACGGCGTGCCAAGCTCCGCGGTGGTGGAATTCCCAGCCGCCACCTTGCTTGAGACCGATCTCCAATTCCTCGTGGAAGTGGCGCGGGGCGCTGGGCAGGCCCCTGCCGCAGACCACCTCGACGCCATACAGATGCCGGGGCCGCCACACCGCCACGTCCTGTCGCACCGCGCCCCCGGCGTCGCCCATGTCGCCCCATCCCCACACCTCACGCATCGGACGTGAGCCAACCACACCCAACACGCAACCCCGCCGCGACACCATACAGCAAGGCGGGATCGCGGAGCAAGCACGGCTGTTTCCCTGATCACAAAACCGTCAAGACTACGACCGGAATGTGTACTCCCTCCTGGCTCTCCCGCAATCTCGATGCACCAAATTCGCTGCATCGCCAGTCACAGCAACGGCTCCGGTCAGTTGGCACCGTTACCGGATTAAGTTGGTAAGGTTCATCAGTCTGCGTTTCCCTAGGTAGCGTGGGCTTTTCCGCCTGCGACGATGAGAAAGGGACACGGGCTGAAGCCTACGCTACCGGATTCCGCGTGTTGTCGCGACAACTCTGAACGCTGTGCACCCTGTCGCATTCCTTACCGTGCGGATTGCTCCCGGAGATGGCGCGCGTAGGCCGCGATCAACGCTTCCTGCTCCGTCGTCTCGATCGAGCCGGGCCGCTGGACGCGCACCTCGGCAATCGCCACGGCGGCGGAATCGCCTTGCCAGACGCGATAGCAGGCGAGGATCGTTCCTGTCCGCCCCAGCCCCGCGCCGCAATGCACGACGACGGGCGATCCTGCATCGAGGAAGCCGTTGATCGTCGCCACCGCCGTAGCCGCCTGCGCGATCGTCGGCGCGGTGAAATCCACCAGCGGCAGATGCGCCGCCTGCAACCCGTAGTCTGCGAGCGTCACGGCGGATGGCGGCTCCTCCTCCGTCAGGCTGATGACGGCCCGCACCCCGATCCGTTGGAGCGCGGCGAGCGTCGCGGCCGCGCGCGGATACGCCATCCCCGCCAGCCGGTGTTCGATCAGCCAACTGAAGTTCGGCAGCGCATCAACGGTCATAGCGCGACCCACCGACCCCAACGAGCGCGTTTATCGCCACCTCTGGTGAACCAATTGAACCGCAAAGGCGCAAAGGACGCAAAGAGCGCAAAACAAAAAGAAAGAAGAGAAGGAGTTGTCGTCGAAATATATATTCGGTGATTGTTACCTCCTTCTTTTTTCTTCTTTGCGTCCTTTGCGCCTTTGCGGTTCTCCCCGGTTTCCGTTTTCTCATCCCCAGACGTCGTCACGGTCGTCGGGGGCAGGGGCGCCGGGTTCGATGCGCAGGTCCTCGCCGGTCAGGGAAGCGCGGCGATAGGTTGCGAGGGCCTGGCGCACTCGCGCGACATCGCGGATGCCCTCGGTCGAGAGGCCGGTGAGGAAAGCCGCGCGCTGGTCGAGTTCCGCGCGAAACTCGTCCGCCGTCATGCCGAGGCGCGGACCGAGGGAATCCGCCACATCCATGTGCGCGTGCGTGTCGGTCAACGGGTCCCAGCGCATTGCGGGGAGGATGCGTGGTGACGCCGCATCGCCGTCCGATTCGAGGTAGTGCATCGTCGCCATGCGTCGGTGGATGGTCCCGCCGATGCGGATTAGCCGGAGGATGATGACGAGCGTCATGTGGCCGAGTTGGCGCGCGGGCACGCCGACATCGTCCCGCAGTTGCTCCAATATCCCCTCCACCGTGTCGTCGTGCATGGCGGTGAGGACGGTGTAGCCCTTTTCCATCAAGTCGAAGCAGCGGCGGATATTCGGTCCCCACATGTACGAGGCGAGGTGATCCGACCATTCATTGATGGCGATGATCGTCTCATCGGGAGACAGGCCCTCGTCGTTCGTGAAGGCCCAGTCCTCGTACCAGCCGTGCGGGAAGTAGATCCAGTGCTCCTCCGGCACGAAATCGAGCATCGCGGTAAGCGTCGTCGTTTTGCCCGCATCCTGCATCGGGTCCGCCGCGATCAGGACGGAGCCGCGCCGCTCCACCGTCAACCAGCACGTCGCCAGAAGGCGTGCGTCCATGCTGCCGGAATCGAGGATTTGGACGATGGACATCGGCGTCGGCGGGTGCCATTTGCCGCCCCACCAGCCGTAGGGGTTGTTGTATGTCGGCATTGCGAAGGTCCCTTCATGTGTCTCGCGGCGTGGGTCGCTGTGGACCGATTGTATCATGCACCCTCGCCGGAGGCAGCGATGGCGAAACCGACGGGGAGAACCGAAGGCGCAAAGAACGCAAAGGACGCAAAGAAATACAAACAGATGTGTGAACGGAGAGACGGGCAGGTGTCGACCGCTGACATTTGTTTGCTCCCGTGTTCCCTTCTTTCTCTTCTTTGCGTCCTTTGTGTTCTTTGCGCCTTTGCGGTTCTCTCGGTCTTCGTCCCCCGATTTCGCCTGATCCGATATTTGCTACCCGAAGGTGACGAAACTTATGCAACATGAGGTTGACAAAAGGGTTTCTCAAAGGTACGCTAAGGAGGTCGCCGATGCATCACGTTTGTGGATGCTATGTTCCCGGCGTCGCTGATTCGCGCGCCGCAACGACGCGGCCGTACAGGAACGAGGAAATGTGATGACCTTCGCGACGACGACGTTTCTGGGCGCGATTGCCGGCCTCACGATCTTTCTCGGGTTGCCCATCGCGCGGGTGAAAAATCTTTCGCGCTCCTGGCAAGCGCTGCTCAACGCAACGGCGATCGGCATCCTCGTTTTTCTCCTCTGGGATGTTATCACCAAAGCGACCGAACCGATCCACGCGGCGATTGATGGGGCGAAGGCAGGGAACGCGGGAACATTTATCCTGCTGCTCCTGCTTTTTGTCGGCGGCTTCGGCATTGGGCTGCTGAGCCTCGTTTATTTCGAGCGGCAGTTCATCCGCCCTGCGGCGGCGGAAGTCCGGCTTCAGGGCGCGACGCCAACGCAGTTGGCCTTGATGATCGCCGTCGGTATTGGCGTCCATAACTTCGCCGAGGGCTTGGCCATCGGGCAGTCATCCCGCTCCGGCGCGATCGCGCTCGCGACGATTCTGATTGTCGGCTTCGGGCTGCATAACGCGACGGAAGGGTTCGGCATCGCCGCGCCACTGGCCGCAGAGGGCGAACGCCCGGCATGGGGATTCCTGGCGCTCGCCGGCGTGATCGGCGGCGGTCCGACCTTTGTCGGCACGATGCTGGGCTACAGCGTGAAATCCGACGCGATCTTCGTCTTCTGCCTCGCGCTCGCCGCCGGGTCTATTTTCTATGTCGTCGCGGAGTTGCTCAATGTCGGTCGCCGGTTCCAACTGCGCGAATTGGCGATGTGGGGCGTGCTGTTCGGGTTCTTCGCTGCGTATGGCACCGATCTGATACTCACCTGGGGCGGCGCCTGAACGCGCCGCACGCGATGGCTGACATACGTGCTTGACAAATGGCTGAGCGCCCCCTAGTATCGTCCCCAAGAAGCGACGTTGAACCGGACGAGTAGCAGTCTGGCGCGGCATACAGCGATCCCGGTGGGTGGTGTGAATCGGGAAGCCGACGCGGACGGGTGAATGGACCGGGGAGTCGCCCCCCGAAACGCGCGAGCGGAGTAGTTGGGGCCGGAGCAGCGCCACCGTTACCACGGCGCAGGGTATCGGAGTCATCGCAGTCGGCGCGGATCGACTGAGGATTGAAACCCGTACCGATGAGTGGGGTTGATCCCGGAGCCGGATCAATCCAATTAGGGTGGCACCACGGAGCGTCTTGAGCGCCTTCGTCCCTTTCAGGGATGGAGGTGTTTTTGTTTGCCCGTGGGGCAGCCCGAGGAGCAGATTGTGGTACTGTCAACCCAGCACCCGGCACTCAGCACTCAGCACTACCGTCCGTCGCTTGACGAGGTGCGCACATTGTCGGGGGAGGGGAACCTCGTCCCGATCTACCGCGAGATCATGGCGGATCTGGAAACGCCCGTCACGGCGTATCTCAAAGTCGCGCAGGGGCCGTATTCGTTCCTGCTCGAAAGCGTCGAGGGCGGCGAGCGGCTGGCGCGCTACTCGTTCATCGGCAGCGACCCATACCTCGTCGTCCGGCTCGGCGATGGTGTGCTGACAGCAACACATCAGCGGGGAGACAAGCAGGTTTTCCCCTTTGCCGACCCGTTGGAGGCGTTGCAGGGCTTCCTGACGCCGTACACGCCCGTTCGTGCGCCAGGCATGGATTTGCCGCGCTTCCTCGGCGGCGCGGTCGGCTATCTCGGCTACGAATGCATCCGCTATTTCGAGCCGCGCGTGCCGATGGCCGCCGAGGATGTGCTACACCTGCCGGACGCCGTCTTCATGCTGACCGACACGCTGCTCGTCTTCGACCACCTGCGCCGCCGCATCAAGGTCGTTTCGCACGTTCATACGGATACCGGTGACCTCGCGGCGGCGTACGACGAGGCGGTGGGGCGGATTGACCGGCTGGTCGGGAAACTGCGGCACGAAGTCGCTGTCCCGCCGCGCGGCACGGGCGCGAAGGGCGGGAGCGGGCCGGTGGGCAACTTTAGCCGCGCGGAGTACGAGGCGCTCGTCGAGCGGGCGAAGGAGTACATCGTGGCGGGGGATGTCATCCAGGTCCTGCCCTCGCAGCGGCTCACCGTCCCGACCAGCGCCGCGCCCTTCACGATCTACCGCGCGCTCCGGGCGATCAATCCGTCGCCGTACATGGTCTATTTCAACCTCGACGGCTTCCAGATCGTCGCGTCGTCGCCCGAATCGCTCGTCCGCAATGAGAACGGCACGATCACGACGCACCCGCTCGCCGGGACGCGGCCGCGCGGTAAGACGGACGAGGACGACCGCGCGCTGGCCGAGGAACTTTCCACCGACGAGAAGGAGCGCGCGGAGCACATCATGCTCGTGGACCTCGGCCGCAACGACATCGGTCGGATCGCCGAGTCGGGCACCGTGCGCGTTTCGTCGCTGATGCAGGTCGAGCGGTACAGCCACGTCATGCATCTCTGTTCGGAGGTGGAAGGGCGGCTGAAGCCGGAGTACACGAGCCTCGACGCCCTGCGCGCCTGCTTCCCGATGGGAACGGCCTCGGGCGCACCGAAAATCCGGGCGATGGAGATCATCGCGGAACTCGAAAATGAGCGACGCGGGCCGTACGCGGGCGCGCTCGGTTACATTGGCTACGATGGCAACATGGACTTCGCCCTCGCCCTGCGCACGATGCCCGTCAAGGATGGCATCGCCTACCCGCAGGCAGGTGGCGGCGTCGTCGCGGATAGCAGCCCCGAAGCGGAATACCACGAGTGCCACCACAAAATGGGTGCGCTCCTGCGAGCCATCGAGATGGCGGAGGAGATGGAAGACGAGTAGACAGTAGACAGTGGTCAGAATGGATACGATCCCTCTGACTACTGACTACTGTCTACTGAGCGACCGAAGGGAGCGACCAATGATCGTGCTGATTGATAATTACGACTCGTTTACGTACAACCTTTATCAGTATCTCTGCGAACTGGGCGCGGAGGTGCGGGTGGTGCGGAACGATGCGGCGACGGTGGCGGAGATCGTGGCGATGGCGCCGGAGCGGGTGGTGCTGTCGCCGGGGCCATGCACGCCGAAGGAGGCGGGCATCTGCGTGCCGCTCATCCACGCGCTGGCCGGGAGGGTGCCGATCCTCGGCGTCTGCCTCGGGCATCAGGCGATTGGCGCGGCGTATGGTGGCGAAGTCGTCCGCGCGCCGAACGTGATGCACGGCAAGGTGAGCTCGGTACACCACACCGGGCAGGGTGTCTTTCGAGGCCTACCGTCGCCCTTCACGGCGATCCGCTACCACTCGCTCATCGTCGCGCGCGAGACACTGCCGGACGTGCTCGAAGTGACGGCGGAAACGGCGGACGGCCTCGTGATGGGCTTCCGCCACCGCGAGATTCCCGGCCTCGAAGGCGTCCAATTTCACCCAGAAAGCATCCTTACTGAGCACGGACATCAACTGCTGGCGAATTTCCTGGGACTGCCTAACCCCCTAACCCCCTTCCCGACACGGGAAGGAGGAACCGGAGGGGCGCATGGCTCTGTGCCCTCTCAGCGTGTTGCGACGGAGATGGAGGTATTGGCACATGCGTATTGATGCGGGTGCATTCCTCACCCCATGGCGCTGCGATGTTGTGACGCTTCAGGGAATGCCTCAAACGTTCACGCGAAGACATCCCTTCCCCCGTGGGGAAGGGGCAGGGGGTTTAGGTCAATGAGCAGTAATGCACCGGAACCGGGGATCCGCGATGCGATTGCGCGAGTGGTGGAGGGGCAGATCCTCACGCGGCCCGAGGCGGCGCATGTGATGGATCAGATCATGGCGGGGGAGGCGACGCCCGCGCAGATCGGCGCGTTCCTCACCGCGCTGCGCATCCGGGGCGAGACGGAAGGCGAGATCGCCGGATTTGCGGAGACGATGCGGCGCCATGCCCGCCATGTGACGCTCGACAAGGGCATCCCCGTCGTGGATGTCGTCGGCACGGGCGGCGACGGCAGTGGCACCTTCAATATCAGCACAACTGCGGCCTTCGTCGTGGCGGGCGCGGGTGTGGCGGTGGCGAAGCACGGCAACCGCGCGATGACCTCCCGCTGCGGCAGCGCGGACGTGCTGGAAGGGTTGGGCGTCGTGATCGAGCAGACGCCGGAGCAGGTTTCCCGCTGCGTGCGCGAGGTGGGGTTCGGCTTCATGTTCGCGCAGGCATTCCACCCGGCGATGAAGCACGCCGGGCCGGTGCGGCGCGACATCGGCATCCGCACCGTCTTCAACCTGCTCGGCCCATTGACCAATCCGGCGCGCGCCCCGTACGAACTGATGGGCGTCGGCAACGCGGCGCTGGCGGCGAAACTGGCGCGCGTCTTCGCCCTGCTCGGCGTCGAGCACGCGCTGGTCGTTCATGGGCAGGAAGGGCTGGACGAGATCAGCATTTCGGGGCCGACGACAATCCATGAGGTGCATGTGGATCGCGATGTGGTGACGTACGAAATCACGCCGGAGCAGTTCGGCTTTGCTCGTGCGACACCGATGGCCGTGCGCGGCGGCAGCGTCGCGGAGAATGTCGTCATCACGCGGCGGGTGCTGGCGGGCGAACCCGGCCCGACGCGCGATGTCGTCCTGCTCAATGCCGCCGCCGCCCTCGTCGCCGCCGATGCCGCGCCGGACATCGCGTCGGGTATCATGCGGGCGGCGGCAAGCATTGACAGCGGCCGCGCGCAAACGGCGCTGGAAACCTTCGTCGCGCTCACGCAGCAGTTCGCCGTGCGGGAACTGGTAACGACCTAACCCCCGGCCCCTTCCGTCACTCGGCGTGGGAAGGGGCCGGGGGTTAGGTTCTTTCATTCCCCCTTTCCGTTTCGGGAGGGGGGTTAGGGGGTAGGAATGACCGCAACACAACAGGCGATGAAACCAATGACCGGGGATATCGTGAAGCCGCGTGTTTTCAGCGGTATCAAGCCGAGCGGCGCGCTGCATCTCGGCAATTACCTCGGGGCAATCCGGCGATGGGTGGAGATGCAGGACGAGTACGACAATGTTTTCTGCATCGTGGACCTCCACGCGATTACCGTCCCGCAGGACCCGCAGGCGCTCCGTGCGGCGACGCACGAACTCGCCGCGACGTACATGGCGGCGGGGCTTTCGCCGGAGAAATGCATCCTTTTCGCACAGAGTCATGTCTCGGCGCACGCGGAATGCGCGTGGCTCTTCAACTGCCTGACGCCCCTCGGCTGGGCGGAGCGGATGACCCAGTACAAGGACAAGGCGGGCGACCAGCGCGAGCGCTCGTCGGTCGGTCTGCTCGCCTATCCGATGTTGATGGCGGCGGACATCCTGCTCTACCACGCGAATGGCGTCCCGGTCGGTGAGGACCAGAAGCAGCATGTCGAACTGACGCGCGACATCGCCGAGCGGTTCAATCGGCTCTTCGGCGAGGTGTTTACCGTGCCGGAAGCATGGATCGGCGATGTGGCGGCGCGCGTGATGGGTTTGGACGATCCGACGAAGAAGATGAGCAAGAGCGAGGGGACGAACGTCAAGGCGATCATGCTGACCGACACGCCCGAGGCAATCCGCAGCAAGATCAAGCGTGCGACGACGGACAGCATCGGCACCGTCGTCTTCGACGAAAGCCGCCCCGGTATCTTCAACCTGCTCTCCATCTATCAAGCATTCACTGGCGAATCGCGTGAGACAATCGAGGGGCGCTTCGCCGGGCAGGGCTACGGCGCGTTCAAGAAGGACCTCGCGGATATGATTATCGAGGGTCTGCGTCCCTTGCAGGAGCGATACGCGCGGATCACCGCCGAACCGGGCTACGTCGAGCGCATTCTCAAGGAGGGTGCGGACCGTGCCCGCCCGATCGCGGATGAGACGCTTGCGAACGCCAAGCGAGGCATGGGATTACTCTGAGGGGTAACGAGTAGCGAGCAGCAAGTGGCGAGTAACGAGAGGATGCAGGACTCCTCGCTACCCGTTACTCGCGACGCGTTGTTCGCGCCATGACGTGATTCCCATGACGCAGCCGGTGTCGAGGACGAGGAGGCGATCGCATTTCGCGGCGGTCAGATTGGGCACGACGGTGAGCCAGGCGGGGTCGGGCGTTTCGCCGCGCGTCCAGGCGATTAGCGCCGCCGGGAGGTTCGCCCCGGCCAAGTGCGCGAAGGGATAGCCGCCGCCGAAACGCGAATTCATTTCCAGCACCGTGCAGGTTTCGCCGGCAACGAAGACATCGCAATCCAGATTGCCGATGTGGCCGAGCGCCCCGCTCAACGCCTCGCCGAGGCGCTCCAATCCATCGTGTCGCACGGTGATCGCCCGGTCCGTTTCACCGGCGCGCATGAGAAGTTTTCGCCTGGCGAGCGTACCCGCGTAGCGTCCGTCCAGATCATTGATCACATCGAGGCCGTACTCCTCGCCTACCAGCCGCTCCTGAATCAGGATGCACGAATCGGCGGCGAGATCACGCTGTTCCGGTGGCTCCAGGCGCGCGTGTCGCCTCGATGCGAGCGCATAGGCGAGTCGCAGTTCTTCGGCATCCTCGATTTGCTCGATGCCGGACGAGCCGCTGCCCCAGCGCGGTTTGAGGACGAGTGGGAAGGTGATTTCGCCCGTCGCGATGGCCGCGCACGCCGCGTCCAGCGATAAAAAGGTGCGCGGCGTCGGGATGCCGTTCGCTGTGAGGAAAAGGAAGGAGCGCCATTTGTCGTAGCAGGTCTTGACGACAGCGGGGGAGGAGATGACGGGGTGCGTGCCGACCGCGCGAAAGCGGGCGCAATACCGCGCGAGGATCGGCAGTTCGTGGTCGTTGAGCGAGATCAGCAGGTCAATCCGCCGCTCCACACAGATGCCGAGGAGACGATCAATATATATGGGGTTATCCACCACGGGCAGGATAAACGCCTCGTCCGCCTCGCAGAGCGCGGGCGCGTGCATGTTGGCATCCGCCGCGAATACCTTGCCCTCCGGCCCAAGCGCCTCGCGGAAGAATTGGATCAGATAGTTACGCCGCCCCGCGCATGTCAGCAGTACATTCATGCGCTCCCTCGGTCCTGGCGGTTCAATCGGTTTCCTCTCGATTTCCTGCCACGGTCGCGCGGCGGTCGTGACGCTCGACGCTGAGGTCGGACTCGTTCATGGCGGTGTCTACCTGGACGTTGGCGTGGCGCAGCACTTTGCCGACCGTCATCGCGAGGATTTGGAGGTCGAGTGCGAGCGAGCAATGGGCGACGTACCATGCGTCGCACGCCAACCGCTGATCCCACGGCAGGTCATTGCGTCCATTGACCTGTGCCCAGCCGGTGATGCCGGGTCGCAGGGAGAAGCGGGTGCGTTCCCGCTCCGAGTAGTACGGCAGGTATTTCGTCACGAGCGGACGTGGCCCCACGAGGCTCATCTCTCCTGTGATGACGTTGAACAATCCCGGCAACTCGTCCAGGCTCGTAGCGCGCAGGAAGCGGCCGAGCGGGGTCAGCCGTTCCCGATCCGGGAGTGGCCACCCCGCCGCGTCGTGCATTTCCTTCATCGTACGGAACTTATATATCGCAAATGGGCGCTCGTACAAACCCGGTCGGATCTGCGTGAAGAACACTGGGCGGCCCATCTTTCGCCCGACGAGCAGTGCGACGATTACCATCACCGGCGCCAAAATGATCAGCGCGGGCACGGTGATCGCGAGATCGAGCGCACGCTTGCCTCGGTAGCCGATCATCGTATGCCGTGCGGTGTTTGGGGTTCGGCGATTTGGGATTTGGGATTTGGGGTTCGCGGTTCGCGGTAAGGGGTCTGTCGAGCGCCGATGCTATTCTTCGAACTGTGAACCGCGTGCCTGACCGCGTGCGTCAGGCCGCGCGCGGCGTAGCCGGTACCCGCGACGAAGCGCATCAGCGGGCCGAAAGACTCCGCCGCCGATGCGCCGAGGAAGTGTAGCCCCGGCACGGAGGACTCGAACCCGGCATTCAAGCGCGGGTAGCCCGCGATTCGATCCAGCCCGCGCAGCAATTCGGCCGTCAGGAAAGAGTAGCGTGCCACATCCACCGCGTAGCCCGTCGCGAGGAGCGCGTGATCCACCGCGAGGATCGTGCCATCGCTCAGGGCGAGTCGCAGTCGGTCGCCGGACGGCTTCGCGGCAAGGACGGACGTGTTTAGCATGATCGGCACGTCGCGCAGGCGGGGGCGCAGCCAGCCCGAACCGGCGGGGCGGATGGCGCGGCGGGCGGCCTGGCCCTGCAAGGCGTGGGTCGGGATCGCCTTGAAGAGCGCGGGCTTGTCCACAAGGTAGTTCAGCCCCGGTGGTCCGATATCCGACGCCGGGAAGAGCAGTGGCTTGATCGGATTCTTCTCGCTGTGCAGCGCCGCGTGCAGTTTCGAGCCGGAGCCGTACCGCAGCCAGTTGATCGTCGCTGCCCGCGCGATCACTTCGACGCGCGCTCCGGCCTCGTGCAGCAGCGCGGCAGATTCGAGCGCACTCTGGCCGCCGCCGATCACGGCGACGTGCCGTCCCGCGAACCGGGCGAAATCGCGGTGTGCAGACGTGTGCGATGCCAGTTCCGGTGCGATGGCGGCGAACGGCGCCGGTCGTCGGGAAAAAGCCGCGATCCCCGTCGCGACGACAACCCGCTCGGTACGCACCGATTCGTCGTCCTCCGTCACCAGCCGAAAGCCATACGATGCGGGTTCGATGCGTGCGATCCGCCGCGTGTCGAGATCGGGCGCGATGTGCTGTCCGAACCACTGACCGTACGCGACGAAGCGTTCGAGCGGCACCGGGCGCGGCATCGCTATGCATGATGCGGCCTCGTAGGCATCGAGCGTCAGGTCGCGGTTGGGATCAGCGATGTGTGAGGCTTCCCAGTATGAGCGCAGGAGCATCCCGGCGGGCATCTGACGCTCCCAGAAGACCATCGCCTCGCCGAAGACGCGCGTCTCGACGCCCGCTGCCCGCAGATGCGCCGCCGTCGCTAGTCCATATGGCCCCGCGCCGATAATCACTACCGGGCTTGTCGCCGCCATCTTTTACTCCTCCCGCAGTATCACGTCCCGCATCGCTGTCGCAATGCATCACCGGAGCCAATGACGACGAATTGCATTCAATCTTAGAACGTATGACGAGTTCAATTTGTTACTTCGATCTCTTTATGCAGAAAAAATGCGCAGTCACGTCTGTCAGCCCGGAGATGTGTACTGAAGCGATGACTTTAAATGCGTTGAGACGCATTGCTCATTGCTCATTGCTCGCGTACACTATCGGCACGGGGTATTCGCACCCCGTTCGTGGTATGCGCGACGGAATGAAGGTAACATCCGATGGTAGGAAAGACAGCGAAGGGTAAAGGCGCGGTTGCACCCACCGGGCAGCGGGTTCCGGCGGCAATGTTGAACAGCATCGCCCAGGAGATCGCGGCACGCCGCCGCCCGATGACGCTCGCGGAATTGCTCGAAATCACAGAGAAGTAGACAGTACTCGGTAGGCGGATGGGCCAGACCCCTCTATCTGCTGCCTACCGTCTACTCAGGAGGAATGAATGGCACAGGTAACGGAGGCGCTGGCGCTGGCTGGCAACGCGGCGGAGCAGGCGCTCGCGCGGGAAATTTTGCTGGTGATGCAGTCGCAGGGCCGCTTTTTCGAGTCGGGCATGCCGATTCGGCAGCCCGTTGCAGCGCTCGCGGAGTACGCAACTGCGCGCAAACTTATTACGAAGGGTGCGGCGAAAGCGGTCGAGGCGGCGGTGCGCGCGAATCCGCTCGTGTTCGCCCTCGAAGGTGAAGGGGACGATTTGACGGTCGTCACGACGCGCGATGGCGTCTTGCCCACGACGCGCGCGGAGGGGATGTCGCACAGTTTCCTGCATCGCCTGACGGAGCCGGTCGCCGCGCCGCCCGTCGAGCCGAAGGTGCGCGCGGAACGCCCGCTCATCAACACGAACTGGTACAACGAAATCATCGTCCCGGCCGATGCGGAGGACGAGGGCGAGAATGAGGATGAGGAAGACGCGGAAGCCGCTCCCTCGATCTTCGCCGAGTTGGTTGTGGCGCATCAGGAGGCGGTGGCGGAACCGCCGCTCGATAGCGCCGTCGCGCCCGCCGAGGCGGAGGCCGAAACCGCCGCCGAACTCGAGGAGGTTATCGAGGCCGCCGCCGATGCATCCACGCCCGCCGGTGCGCTGGAAACGGCGCTAGCGAGCGATCCGCGCTTCGTCGCGTTCGGACCGGAATATTACTTGCGCGATCTGCTCGAATCGTACGGCCGCAACGACACGCGCCGCATCAGTGACTACATCAAGGAGCGGGGTGAGCCGCTTTCGGATGTGGACCTGCTGCTCGATGTTTACGGCAAGCGGCGGACGGACACCGGCTTCCAGGCGACCTGCTTCTCGCTGAACGCGCACCTCGCGGCCGAGAAGGACTTCGAGTTCGTCGGCGCCGCCGAGCGCCGCTTGTGGAGCGTCGAGGGTTTGCCGACGATCGGCTCCGAGAAGCGCAAGGCGACGGATCTGGGGCAGGATTACCGCGTGCTCCTCGACTATCCGACGCCCGCTGAGGAGCGATTTGGTGAGGCCGAGGAGTACGTCGAGCACATCCTGACCTACTACGAGTATGAGTACGGCGTCCTGCCGCTCGATGGCGAACTGGCGCGATTCTTCCCGCAGGCATATGTGCGCGGGCAGCGCGCCGCCGTCGTTACCTTCGAGGCGCCGCAGCACTACCTGACGTTCAATGTTGAAATCCGCTATCCGACCGGCAACCGGGGCGGGTTTCTTAGCGGCTTTAGCACCTTCTTCCACGAGAACCTTGTGCCGGGTGCGCTCTTCACGATCGAGCGTGGCGACACGGCGGGTACGTATCGCATCCAGTACCTGCAGGTGAGCGCGCAGGAGCGCAAGCTGTTGCAGGTGGACGAGAAGAAGGGGAAGTTTGCCTTCAAGCCGGTCACCTTCTACTGCGCCACGCGGGATCAGATGCTGCTCAGCGAGCACCGGCTGCCGCGCCTCGCGCAGATGAAGCCGCTCGACGCGCGCGACCGCCGCGTGCTGGCGAAGGTGATTGCGGCCGCTTTCGAGCGTGGCGGCGAGAATGTTGGGGAGGCGAGCGCGCCGCGCTACCTCGCCGAGTTCGATGATCTCTACGCCCTCGCCAACATCGAACGGCCAACTTCCGTCGAAGCCCTCCGCGCGATCCTTTCTTCCGGCGCCAACGGCTTCGAGGAGGAGGACGGCCTCTTCTATTACTCGCCAACGACGTAGGAAGGACTAAGGACTAAGGACTAAGGACTAAGCAAGGATTCGCTCCCGCTTAGTCCTTAGTCCTTAGTCCTTAGTCCTTCCGAGGGGACCTCGGACATGGATGATAAAGAACGGGACGCGCGGATTGATGCGGACGTAGCGTTCCTTGAAGAAGTGGAAGCATTGGAAGCGGGCGAACTGGAAGAGGACGCGCTCGATCTCGATGCGGATGTCGCCCTTGAACCGGCCGATGAGCCGCGGGGCGACATCGCCGCCCGACTTCGCGATCCGAACCTCAAATTCGGCTCACTCCGTTTTCTTTCCGGCCTGACGCGCGGTGAATCGGGCGCGGTGCGGGAGACGTGGCCGACGCTGCCCGTCGAACGGCGGCGGCGGCTCGTACGCGCGATGGACGATCTGGCGGAACTGACTGTCGAACTCGACTTCGCCCGCGTGCTGCGGATCGCGATGCGCGACACCGACGCCGAGGTACGGATGCGCGCCATTGAAGCGCTTTGGGAGCACGAATCGCCCGACTTCCTCGTCGCTCTGCTTGATCTGTTGCCCACCGACCCGTCCGCCGAGGTGCGGCAGGCGGCGGCGAAGGCGCTCGGGCTGTTCGCCGTGCGCGCGGTGGTCGGTAACCTGACGGAACCGCTCACCGTCCGGTTGCACGACGATATGCTAAGAACGGCACAGAACCTGCGCGAGCCGATCGAGGTGCGCCGCCCGGCGATTGAGTCGCTCGGCCCGTTCAACGATGAACCGGTCGCCGCGCTGATTGCGGAACTCTACAACCGGGGCGATGTGGAAGATCGGGTGAGCGCCCTCCATGCGATGGGCCGCAGCTACAACCCACGCTGGTCGGGCACGCTGATGGACGAGATCGAGGCGGAGGAGAGCGACGTGCGCTTCGAGGCGGCGCGCGCCTTGGGCGAACTTGGGCAGGCGGAGGCGGTACCTGAACTGATCGGTCGGTTGGCGGACGAGGATCGCGCCGTGCGCCTCGCCGCTGTCATCGCCCTCGGCCAGATCGGCAGCCGCGCCGCCACCAACGCCCTGCGCGAGCATCGCGCCGACGAGGAGGGTGAAGAATGGACCGACGCGATTGACGCCGCCCTCGCCGAGGCCGCCTACAGCGACCAGCCACTTTTCCCGTTGTAGCAGATAAAAAAAAGAAGGGGCGTCCGGCTTCGTCACGACGCTGAAGGCTCCGCTGGAGCCCAGGTCCTGGAAGATTATCTGCGTCGCGTCATTTTCGTGTGATGCCATCGCGGTTTCAGCGCCCGGTTCGTGTCTCCCGCCGGTAGCCGCGATGAGGGTGCTGCCCGACGATGAAGCGGCCGATGGGGGCGGGTGGCGGCGGCATGGCTGGCTCAGCGGTCACGCTCCACGTCACGCCGCCGCAACTCCCCTTGGGCCGCGCGACCTCCCATGCCCAGACGAGCGCCACCTCGACATCGGGCAGGCTGGCGACGCGCCAAGCCGTTCGCCACTCCGTCACTTGCCCGGATAGGTCGGTGACGAGGAGCGCCATCGTCCCCGATGCGACACCGGGCAGCACACGGGCACGCACCGCGCCATCGTCTCGCAAGACGGGGAACGGGAGTGCGGGCAATGCGTCGGCGTCGGTCGCGGCGGGAATGATGACCACGACCTGCATGTGCAGCCACGCCAGTTCCTCCCGCCGCGCGGCGAAGGAGCGAAGGTACGCGTCGGCATCCGAGTCGTCCGGCGCGAGAAAGAGCAGGATGCCGTATCGCCGTCCCCGCAGCCGCGCTGTGTTGTACGGTTTCCCATTCCGACCGGGCAAAACAAATGGTGGCACAACCCCTATCGGCGGCTCGCTAACGCTGGTCATCCATGAGTCTCCTTTCCGCTCCATGCCTGAGATCGCGCGGGGCGTGCAACAAGGGATGAACGATACGCGGCGTGAGGAACCAGTGGAGCAGGCCGCACTGTGCGTGGATGTGCGACCAGGCCTCGATTTCGAGCGCGAGGCAGGCGAGGCCCGCTGTCGGCAATCGCAAGATCGGCTCCGCGTCCATGCCGCCGGTGAGCAGGCCGATCAGTTCCTCCAGCCCCGGATTGTGGCCGACGAGCAGCAGGGTCGCCGCATCGTCGGTGGTGTGCAGCACATTGAGCAGCGCATCCCCGGAGGCGGCGTAGAGGGCCGTTTCCTCGACAATTTTGCCGCCATATCCCATCGCTGCCGCAGTGAGACGAGCCGTCTCGCGCGCCCGCACGGCAGTCGAGGTGAGGATGGCGTCGGGGATCGCTTCGATCGCGGCGAGGGCATTGCCCATCCGCGGCGCGTCCGCCTTTCCGCGCGCCGCGAGTGGGCGGTCGTGATCCTGTAGCGCGCTGTCGCTTCGGTCCGATTTGGCGTGCCGCAGCACGAGTAATCGTTTCATCGCTCACTCGCTTCCGGCTCCTCGCCCTCGCGCACCTGCTCCCCGGACGCCGGAGCCGGTGGGGGATCAACGGGAAGCACGGGCGCGGGTAGGGAAACGAACGCCCCGTTCCGGAGCAGCGGGACCGTCTCGCTCATATTGTGCTGTGCGGCGATCTCCACGTCGGCGGCGTAGCCGAGCAGGGCGAGTTCGCGGCCCGAACTGCACGCGGCGATGAAGGGCGGCAGGGCGGCAGCCGCTGCCGCGTAGACCGCGATGGCGGCAATCGCTTCCGGCGAGGGCGTCGTCGGGCGCAGGGCGGCAAGAATCGCGCCCGCGCCAATCATGTCCTCGATTGCCGGGCGCAGCGATGCGTCGTCTCCATCCCATCGCTCGCCCGCCGCGATCACGGTGATCGTTTGCCCGAGCGACCGCGCCGCTGCCGCGACAGCATGCGCATTCCGCAGGCACCCGGCGATCACGGCGGCGCCCGCGTCGGCGGCGAGGACGGCGAGCGTCGCACCATTGGGGGAAGGGAGGACGAGACGCACCCCTTCCGGCAGTGTTTCCAGCGATGCCGGGGAGAGTGAATACGGCTGCTCCCTCGTTGTCCTTCCCCGGCTGACCGCCAGTTCCGCGCCCTGCTCGCGCGCGAACGCTGCCGCCGATCCATCGCGCCACCGGTAGGGAAAGACCATCGCGCCGCGCGACACCGCGACATCCACGCACGTTGAGAAACTGAGCACATCCACGATCACGACAACATCGGAGACGGGCGCGAGCCGTCGCACCCCGTCCATCCCCCACTCGAAGCGCGCATCGAAACCGGTTTGGGTGTCGTACGCCGTTGTTGGATCGTGCTGTTCCATGATGTGCTCCTTGTCCCGAACGTCACCACGAGGATCGAATCAGCGCGGATAGGAGACCGCGAAACTTGTATGATCCGCCCCGACGGTTTGTGGCTGCGCGGTGATCTTCCCATGCTGCCTGAGCGCCAGCGGGGCCGCGCCGAGGTCCGCGAGATTCTTCACCGTCCCGCCGACGGTCGCAGTCGCTTCGGTGAAGGTGACGGCGCCGAAATTGGCGATTGCCGGGTCGCCGACGCCAGCCACCTCCGGCACTTCTTCGATCCATTCCGCCGAGCACTTGCAGGATTGGTAGGTGGTCGTCAACTTCAGTTGCTGATTCGTCGTCCGGTTTTCGAGCAGCACGGTCCAATCGTTGCCGCTCGTGTTGGTGATCGTCACGCTGAAGAGATCGCCGGGGTTGGCGGGGAGGCGCCGGGGCGAGACGCCGAGGCTATCGTCGGGTAGCGCCTCGACCCATGCGTAGTAGGTCGTCACGCCGTCCTCGATGTCCTGCTCCGTGCCCGCCTGGATGAGATCGTCGGTCGTCGTCCCGCCGATTCCCACCCAAGTGGCGGCGTAGCCCGTCGCGGGCGGCGCGGCGACCGCCGGGACGACCCACGCCGCGTGTATCGCCGTGACATTCTTCGTGTCCACCTCGTAGCCGGACCAGTTCAGTGTCGGCGCGGCGGTCGTCACCGGGGTTGTCGGCGCGGGGTTGACGGGCAGGGGCACGGCGTTCGACGACCCGTACCGCCATTGGTAATAGTGGCGTCCGACATTGCCCATCTCCACTTGATAGCCCGCCGGGTTCGTCATCGTATACGTCAGCACCCGTCGCTCGAAGACCTGCACCATCACCGAGCGCGGCGTCCCGCCGATCTTTACCGTCGTCATAAACGGTTCGGAGCGTGCGTAGCCGATGGTCGGTAGCCCCGCCGTGGTGCGGTAGTCGGCGAATGCTTTCGGCACGTTGTGTTTGGTCGCCTCGTCGTAAACTGCGAACACGGTAGATGCGGTGGCGCTTGCCGTGCCGACAGAAGGATCGCCGGCGGCGGAAACGATCGCCTGCGTGCTGTTGCCGACCTGCGCGGGGGCAGCATCGAGGAGCGCCTTCGCTTTGCCGCCCAGCGCGGCATACGTCGGGCCGGAATTGTCCGGGTCGCCGGCAATCGGGATGGCGGGGGCGGGGCGACTCTCGAACGTGCTATCCCCCGTCTGCATCTGCCCGCGAATCAACTCCGTCGCGAGCAGGCCGTTCGTGACGGCCCCATTGGCGAGTTCCATTCGCCCTTTGTCGAAATACTGCACGAGGCGCTGCCCGCCCGTCGCTTCTTTGTAATTCTCTTGTTGGCCATCTTTCGCGTTCGCGAGCGGCCCCCAGAAGTTCGGGGCGAGCGCTTCGCCGCGCTGCCATTGCTGCTGGAACGCCGGGGATGCGAAAGTGGACGCGGCCCCCACCCGCCCAACACCGCTGAATGAGAACAGGAGCGTGCAGATACCGGCAATGGCAATAACTCTTCGCATTATGTATCCCCTCGTATACGTGATCGCGCATCCACCGGGCGCCCACAGATCACCTTCGCAATATCGTCGCCTTGGAGAGATTCACCACTCGACTGTGTAATGCCGGACTTTCTCGTCATCCAGCGTGACGCCGAGGCCGGGGCCAGTCGGAGGGCGGAGGAGCAGGCCATCGGGCGCGAGCGGTTCCGCGAGCAGGCTGTCCGACAGGCGCGTGACGAATGAGGGACAGGTGATCGCGGGCAACGCGACGGCGACATGAGCGGCAGCGGCGGCGAGCACGTCATAATAGACTGCTAGGGATAGGGCAATGCCCGTGCGCTCGGCGATCCGCGCGGCCGCGAGCGCGCCGAAAATGCCGCCCTGCTTCGGCAATTTCAGGAACGCTGCCCGCGCCGCGCCGCGTTCCGCGATCTGCACAAGTGTTTCCGGCCCGTCGAAGGATTCGTCCGCCATCACCGGGGCGGCGAAGCGGCGCGCCAGTGCCGCCAGGTCGTTCAGATGGGCGACGGGTTGCTCGATCATGCCGAGGCCGCCGATTCCCTCCATCGCCGTTAGCGCAGCGACGGCTTCGTCCAGCGTGTAGCCGCCGTTTCCGTCCACCTGGATCGTCGCGCGGTCGCCCGTCGCCGTATGGACGGCCCGGTAGCGCGCCACATCGTCCGCGACACCCATGCCGATCTTGATTTTGAGCGCGGGGTAGGGCGTAGCGAGCAATACTTCTGCCTCGCGAGCCATGGTGTCAGGGTCGCCGTGCGGCACCATCGCGATCAGTGCGATTCCCTCCCGCACCCGCTCGCCAAGCAGTTGGTGGACGGGCACGCCGCGCGCTTTGCCGTTTACATCCCAGAGCGCAAGGTCTATCGCGGCATGCGTGGCGCGGTGGCCGGGGAGCGCCCGTTCCATTATCCCGTGCAGACGCTCAATCTCTGCTGACGACTGCCCGATGAGGAGCGGGGCGAGATAGGCGTCAATATTTGCCTTGATGCCTGCCGCGCCGAACGCGGGCGGGTCAACGACCGTCTGGCCGATGCCAGTGATGCCCGCATCGGTCTGTATCCGCACGAGGACGGTTGTTGCGTCGTCCCGGCTGCCGCCAGAAAGCGTTAGCCGGGACGTGCGGGGGATCGAGACGATGACGGATGTAACGGCGGCGATCTTCATCTACGTGTTGCCCGACCGCCGCCAGATCGTGCCATCAACACCGAGTGCGACGACGACGAGCGGCCCTTCATTCGCAGTATCGGGAGCGACGGTCGCGATAGCAAGCGCGAGCACGCCGGGTGGGGTAAGCCCTTCGCTCCACCGTTCGAAGGTGTGGCCACGGTCGCGCGAGCGGTAGACACCGGCGCTGGTGGCGGCAAAGACCGTTCCATCTGCACGATAGTTCGGGGAGATGGCAAGGGCAGTGATCGTGGCCGCGTTGCCCTCAACGGTGGCGAGCGCGATGCCATGCCAGAGCGGGGCGCGCTCACCGCCGCGTGTCTGCCAGGTGTTGCGGCGGGGCTGCATGATCTGTCCGGCAAGCCCGGCAAAGAGCGCGCACTCCTCATCGGCGAAAGCCACTGCCAGCGGTAAAATGCCGCCCTCGCCTTGCTCGTCCAGCCAGCGCGCCCAACTGCTGCCTCCGTCCGCCGAGCGCCAAACAGTCATCTTCGCTTTGCCCGTCGTCAGTGCGGGCTGCGTCGTGCCGATGAACATCGTCTGGTCGCGCGCGTAATTCGGCGAGAGTGCGAGCGAAACGATTGTCGCGCCATCGAACGGTGCGTCGAGCGGTCGCCACGCTTCGCCCCCGTCGTCGGAAGCGATCAGGTGGCCGTCGAGGGTCGCCGCGAAGACCGGCAGCCGTCCATCCGCCGCAGCCGCCCCGGCAACGACAATCCCGGTCGGAGATTCGGCCTCCGGAGGGGGTGGTTCCCAACTCGCCCCGCTGTCGCGACTGCGATAAACGCCCCAATCTGTTCCCGCGAAGATCAGGGATGCATCCTTGCCGGTCGGCGCAACTGCTTCCCCGTACACCGCCGCATCGGTGAGGTCGTCCCCGGCGTCGGCCCAGGTGTGACCGCCATCGCGCGAGATACGTAGACCGGCTTCCGCCCCCGCTGCGAAGAGCGTGCGATCGCGGTTAAACAGCGGGGAGGCGACGAGCGTTGTCAGAAAGGTCGCGCGCAGGCCCACGTTCGCAGGCATCCACGGGCTGTCTGGTTCGCTGATCGCGAGACGGGCTACCCCTTCCCGATACAACCCGGCCACCAGCATTTCCCCGTCGCCGTCCGGCACGAAGGCGAGGTCGAGCACGGGCGGCAGCGGTGCATCGGTCAGCCGCCACGTTGCGCCGTTGTTGTCCGAGAGCGCCACCCCGGCGTCGGTCGCCACGGCGACGCGGCGCGATTCTGTATCGCGCGAGGAGAATGCGATCGCGCCGATGCCGCCGTCGGGCAGGCCCGGCACGGCATCCCAGTTCGCGCCGCCATCGTCCGACCGCCACAGACCGTCGCACTCCGTCCCGGCGAAAACGAGCTGGTCGCGGGCGAATGCGGTCGAGAGCGCGAGGCATTGCACGGCCGGTTCGTCGAGCGGCAGGGCGACCTCGCGCCATGATTTGCCGCCGTTGCGTGTGCGGTACAGCCCCGATGTCGTCGCCGCGAAGCCGGTCAGATCGCGTCCGGCGTCCGGCGAGAAGGCGAGCGCCAGCACCGTGAGGTCGAGGAGACCGGGATTCGCCCCGGCCCACGTTTGTCCGCCATCATCGGAGCGAAGGATGCCGTCCTGCTGCGTGCCGATGAAGACGCTTTCTTCCCCGTTCGCGCCCGGCACGACCGCCATCGCGAAGACACGGCCCCCGGAGAGCGTTTGGCGCCAGGTGGATCCGGCATCGGTCGAGCGGTAGCACCCGGTCTGCGTGCCCGCGAACAGCAGGCGGTTCTCGGCGAACCGCGCCGACGGCGCGACGACAGAGAGCAGCGGCAGCGGCGTCACGCCGCCGGGCAGCCACCGCCGCCCCGCATCCGCAGACGAGAAAAGCCCCGTCGCCGTCGCCGCGAAGAGCGTCACCCCGCCATGATCGGCGGGCGCGGTCGCCAGCGCGACGACCGTGCCGCCCTCGTGACTTGCCAGTCGCTCCCACCCACCGGGTGTCATGCCTCATCCCCCTCGTCGTGCCACTTGACTGGCGTGAACGTTTGTGTCCTCCAGTCGTCGCGCAGGATCGCGTAGCCGATCTTATCCCGATACGTTCCGTCACCCGCTGGGAAGTCGAGGCGGAGATGGGCTTCCTTAATGTAGCCGCAAGCGCGAAATACCCGGCGCATGGCGATGTTGTCCGCTCGCGTCCATCCTTCCACACGATGTTTCGCCGGAAAGGTCTGATAGAGGTGATCGGTAAGCCACGCAAGCGCCTGCATGCCGATGCCTCGCCCTCGATACAGCGTGTGTAATCTGATGTGAATCTCGGCATGGATCAGCGATGCGTCCTGGTATTGCACCACGCCCGCGCGTGTCGTGCCATCGAGCATAATCCAGAAGGTTTCGGTGAAAATACCCGTATCAATCCACGACGCAACGTCTTCGCTGGTCGGTGCGGGAACGCCGTTGAAGGGATAAGTGTCGGCGGTAACAAAGGCGATCAGGGCGTCCCGCTGGTCGGGGACATACGGTAGATACGACACCGTCGTGTCCGTTCGGTTGATACGTCGCGGCATCGGAACCTCGCTCATCGCTGCGCCTTCCCGGACTATCACACCCCCGAGTATGGCCTATGGAGTCTTCGCCGTCTCGGGTCGCTTATGGCGGACGAGGACATCGGTCGTCAGCGCCATGACGGCAGTGCTGACGGCACCCTCCAAAGCGGCGAGCACAACCGGTAGGGGATCAATAATGCCTTCGACGGCGGCATCAACCCATTGGCGGCGGAGGACATCGAAGGTCCACCCCGGTGGACGGGGGAGGGCGTCGCCGAAGAGCGCGCTCGCATCCAGGCCCGCGTTCGCCGCGATGGTGCGCATCGGCGCGGGGAGCGCTCGCGCGAGCAGTCGCACGCCCAGCGCCTCGTCGCCGTGCAGGTCGTCCGCGAGGCCTTCGAGGGCGGGGACGCAGGCGAGCAGCGCACCGCCGCCGCCCGCCACGGCCCCCAACCCCAGGGCCGCTTGCGCCGCCGTCACTGCCGCCTCAACGCGCGTTCGCAGCTCGACCCGTTCGGTCTCGGTCGCCGCGCCGATGTGGACGAGTGCCGCCGTGCCGGCCAGTTTGCCGATCCGCTCGCGAACCTGCTTGCGCGCATCGTCGTCCGGGGCGAGGGTACGCAACTCCGCCTTCGCCTCGCCGATCCGGCGGCGAATGTTACCCTTTTCGCCATACCCGCCGAGGATGCCGAAGGTGTCCGCCGTCGCCCAGACCTGCCGCGCCCGACCGAGGTTGGCAATCGTTACCACCGCCAGACGCCCGCCCGTCGCCGTCAGGAAAGCCTGCCCGCCGGTGGCAACCGCGATATCTTCCAGAATGTGTGCTCGCTGCGCACCTGTGCCCGGCGCACGTACCGCGAGCGCGCCGTCGAGTACGCCCCGCTCGCGATTGGCGATCAACAACCCGAGCGCCGCCGCGCCGATCTCCGGTGCGACGATGGCCAGTTGCCGTTCCCCCGCCGCGACGCACGCTTCGAGGACGGGCAGGAGATCATTGGCGCTGACGAGCGGGCAATCGGTGGCGAGGATACGCGGCTCGCCCAAACGGCCCACCGTCTCGCCTGCCGCGAGCAAATAGGAGGAAAGCAGGCCGCTGTTCCAGCGAAGGCCGTCAATGTAGTCGGCGGTCGTCGTCGTTCCCTGCCATTCCTCGATCAGCACCGCGCCGTCCGCCCCGACCGCCTCGACGAGTTCGCCGATCATGGCGGCGAGGGCGGGATCGCGCACGATCCCCGCAACGCAGCGCGCTAATTCCGCCGCCGACTCGACTGGGCGGGCCTGACCCTGTATTTCCTGTAATGCAACGGCTAACCCGCGCTCGATGCCGCGTCGCAGGGCCATCGGGTCGGCGCCAGCGGCAACTGGGGGTGCGGCGGCGTGGAGCAGGGCATGCGCGAGCGTCACCGCCGTCGCCGTGCCATCGCCGGCGCGCTCATACACCGTCCAGGCGAGGTGCCGGACGAGCATCGCGCCCATGTCCGCGAAGGGGTCGGCGATCTGGATCGTCCGCCGCATGATCGTCGCGGCATTGTCGAGGATTTCGGGGGTGGAGGTCGGGAATTGTCCGGCAATGACGACCGTCCGCGCCAATGGCCCGAGCGTCGGGTGCACGACAGCGGCCATCAGGTCCACGCCATGGAGCAGTGCCGCGCGTGCCCCGTCGCCCTCCAGGACACGCCCTTGCCATGACCGCGCGCCGTTCGTCGCGGTCCGCCTATCCGCGCCTGCGCGACGCCGAGAACCCGCTGTATTCACGCCCTTGCTGACCATAACGGTAGTCTATACGCGTGTTCTACAACTGTCACTATGCCCACCGAAAGGCCGCGTTTCGCATCCTGCCTTGTTGAAGGCGCACAAGTCCGACACTCCATTCCCGGGAAGCGTCCAAAAGTCGGTAGGTTCGCCATGAGTGACCGTTTTGGGTAGCGCGGGGGTTGCCGGCGGCGAGCCCCCCGCCGGCCGGCAAGGCCGCCCGAACCCCCCCCACCGCGCCCGCCAGAAACCCGCGGG
>JBBRLR010000040.1:0-34015 GCA_038231255.1 Thermomicrobiales bacterium
CTGGTCGTGCATCAAGGGGGATTCAGCACGGTGACGGGGGCGCTGAACGCGGGGTTGCCGATGGTCATCATCCCGATCTTCGCCGATCAGCCGTACAACGCCGAATGCTGTGCCGCGCTCGGTGTGGGGGTGGTGATCGCGCCGGATAACCGCACCCCGGAGGCGATCCGGGAGGCGGTGCGCGCGGTCCTGGCCGATCCGTCCTATCGGGCGAACGCGGAGCGGATGCGCGACGAGATGGCGGCGCTGCCGGGGCCGGACTATGCGGTCACGCTGCTCGAACGACTCGCGAAGGAGAAGCAGCCGCTGATCGCGGTCTGATCTCCTTCGCGGTGGCCGTCTCGCGCCGTCGCCCTGTCAATGTGTAGGGGCGATTCGCGAATCGCCTTGCCCAGATCATTCGTGCCCCTTCCCGTTGGAGACCACCTCGGGTGGGCGGTTCACGAACCGCCCCGACGAAATTCATAACGCGCCCCGTTCGACCGACGTAATTCGGTCGAAGACGCTACTTCGCGCGCAAGAATCGGATAGATCGTCGCCCCGCGCTCCGGTATGGTGGGAGAAGACGCGGGAATCCGTCGCAGGCCGAAATCCGCCCAAAGGGCACCCGGTGCTACCATTCGCGATGCAAGGAGCATGATCTTGGCACACCAACGACCTTTCCGTTTCGGGGTATTGGGCGAGCATATCGGCACGCGGGACGGGCTGATCGGCACGGCCCGCGCGGCGGAGGAGATGGGCTACGCGACCTTCCTGATCCGCGATCACTTCATCGAGCCGCCGTTCGGGCACCAACTCGCGCCCTTCGCTGCCCTTGCGACAGTCGCGGCGGTGACGGAGACATTGCGGATCGGCACGCTCGTCTTCGCGAACGATTACCGCCCGCCCGTCATCCTCGCCAAGGAGGCGGCGACGCTCGATCTCCTTTCCGGCGGGCGCTTCGAGTTGGGGATCGGCACGGGCTTCCTCAAGGCCGAATACGATCAGGCCGGCATCGCCTTCGATCTGCCCGGCGCGCGCGTGGATCGCTTCGCGGAATCACTGACCGTCCTCAAAGGGCTGTTCGCCGACGCGCCGTTCACCTTCTCCGGCGAGCATTATCGGTTGACCGATTTCGACAGTTTCCCCAAGCCGGTGCAGCGGCCGCACCCGCCGCTCCTCGTCGGTGCGGGCGGCAAGCGGATGCTCTCGATCGCGGCGCGCGAAGCGGACATTATCGGCATCCTGACGACTTCCACGGCGAATGGCGTCCTCTCGCGCGATCCCGCGCCACGCCTTGCCGCAGCAGTCGAGCGTCAACTCGGCTGGATCCGCGAGGCGGCGGGCGACCGCTTCGCCGCCATCGAATTGAGCCTCGTCCCGAATGTCATCATCGCCGATGACCACGAGCGCGCGGCGGCGGACCACATTCGGGCGCGCGGCTGGAGCGGTGTTTCCGTTGACGATGTGCTGGCGATGCCCTCGGAGTTGATCGGTTCCGTGGATCGGATCATCGAGCAGATGCAGGCACGGCGCGAGCGGTACGGCTTTTCGTACTACGTCATCTCCGACGACGACATGGAAGCGGTCGCCCCCATCGTGAAAGCCCTTGCCGGGACATAACAGATGCGGCGACCGGAGTCTCCCGCACAGGCGACTGATGCGTGTCAGGTCGTATCCCGTTTCCGCGTCGCCCAATACTGCTCCGCCTCACCTTCCATCTTTCCAAGCCGCGTGTAGTAGTCCGGATATTCGTTGATGTGCGCCCACGCGATCTTGCCGGTCAGTAGCGAATCGTCGTGTGTCACATCGGTTTTCGGGTCGTTTGTCCCGTGCTCCATTTCGACCGCCATCCCCATACGGAACTCTTCGAGATTAACCTGCGTCCAGTCAATACGCAGTTGATCGCCGATCCGTTTCGCCTCTTCGGTCGTGAATGCCTTTCCTTCGGCCATTGCGCCCGCCTCCCGGTGGTTTCTCACCATGTGAACGGTTGTTTTAGGAAGGATCGCGTTGACCCTCCGCCGCCGGTCTGGCAAGAATCGCGCCGCTACTCGCTCGGCATCGGGACGCTCGGCGGCCACCATGCATCGAAGACGAGGCGAGAGATGCGGCCATTCAACACTGTGCCGTCATGTTCCGGGCGGTAGAGATGGTCGCCGCTCCCTTCGGTCATCACGCAGAGGACATAGCGCACATCGTTCGGCAACTCCACAATCCCCGCATCCACGCGCACGCCGCTCGGACCGGAAAAGCCGCTCTTGCTGCGGACGATCACCGGCCCCGGATGGTTGTATCCATCACGCGCATACGGGTTGAACGGCAGGTAGCGCGCGATCTGGTCGTGATACTGCTGCGTGACGAGGATGTCGCGCATCGCGGCGCAGGCGGCGGGTGAGATGATTTCGCCCGTTGCGATCAGCGTCAGGAGCCGGACGATGTCGCGCGGCGTGCTCGTCGCGTAGGCGCGGATGTCGCCGGGGCCGAAGGTGGCGGTCGTCTCGGTCATGCCCCACGCGCGCGCCGATGCGAGGATGTGCTCCAAACCGAGCAGCCGGACGAGCACGGCAGTCGAGGTATTGTCCGAAAGGGCCGTCATCAGGATCGCGTGGTCGCGGACGGTGGCGACGAGCGCGGGCGATAGGTCCTTGAGGATACCCGAACCGCCGCGCCGGTCGCCGGGGTCAATGGCGAGCGGGTCGTCGAGGCGGACGGTCTCCGTCTCCGCCTGCCGGTAGAGTTCCGCGAGCACAAGCAGTTTGATCGTCGAAGCGGTCGGCATCACCGCGTCGGGCCGGTAGCCGATCTCCGCACCCGTCGTCAGGTTGCGGGCAAGAAACGCCGCCTCCCCGGAGAATTCGGCGATCAGCCGCTCCGCTGCCTGCTCGACGACGTATTTATTACCCATACGATCCTTTCAGGCGACGACACCGGGCGGTGTTGCCGGTACGATCATGCACCTCGGCGTGGCGTCCCTCGCGCATGTCCGATGCATCTCCGCAAAGGCATATCGATGATGATACCAGCGTCTGGTAGATGATGGTCGCGCTCGCCGCACATCAGGCGGGTCGCCCCGATCTCATCCGCTCTCCCAAACGGGTGCTCGCACATCTGTGGGAGGGCGATCTCTGAGTTAGGAAACGCCCTCTATAACGATAAACGGCTGCTTACTGCTCACGATCGCACACTGCGATCAAGCGAAGCCGAGGCCGACGAGGCCGAGGAGGGTGTTGACGAGGATTGCCAGCGAAAGGATGCTGACGATAATCGTCGTCGTCCAGGCGACGATATTGTAGACCACGCCGTTGCGATACTCCCCCATCAACCCGCGATTGTTGACGAGTTTCAGCACGGAGATGAGCACGAACGGCAACGCGAGCGCGTTCATCAGCTGCGTGATGACCAGCACCTTGACGAGCGGCAGGCCGGGGATCAGTGTCACGAGCACACCGGCGGCGATCAGGCCGGTGAAGATACCGAGGAAGACCGGCGCGTCCCGCCAGCCACGGTCAACACCCTTCTCGAAGCCGAACGCCTCCGCCAGTCCGTACGCCGTGGCGAGTGGCAGCACGCCCGCCGCCAGCAGCGACGCGCCGAGCAGCCCGACGCCGAAGAGCACGCCCGCGAACGATCCCGCCACCGGCTTGAGCGCCTGCGCCGCGTCCGCCGCGCTCGTGATGTCGGTTTTGCCGGCGACAAAGAGCGTCGCGCCCGTCGCCACGATGATCAGAATGGCGGTGACGTTCGCGAAGACGCTGCCGATGTAGACATCAGCGCGCGTCACGGCGTAGTCGCGCGGGCTGACGCCCTTCTCGGCGACGGAGGACTGGATATACATCTGCATGTACGGGCTGATCGTCGTGCCGATGATCGTCACGACGGCGAACAGGTATGTGGCGTTGAACTGGAGATGCGGCGTGACCGTCTGGTGCGCGACATCGCCCCAATCCGGCTTGGCGAGAAAGGCGGCGATCGGGTACGAGAGGAGCAGGAGCGCCATGCCGAGGAAGAGGCGTTCGACCCGTCGGTACGACCCCTTCGCGATCAAATACCAGACAACGAACCCCATCAGCGGCACGGCGATGTACTTCGAGACATGGAAGAGTTCGAACGCCGCCGCGATCCCCGCGAACTCCGAAACGACGATCCCGCCGTTCGCGATCAGCAGCACGAGCATGACGAACGCCGTCCAGCGCAGCGAGAACTCCTCACGGATCAGGTCGGTCAGCCCTTTGCCGGTGACCGCGCCCATCCGCGCGCACATCTCCTGCACGATGGCGAGCGCCGGGATGAGCAGGACCATTGTCCAGATCAGACCGTAGCCGTACTGCGCCCCCGCACTCGCGTACGTGGCGATGCCGCCCGCGTCGTTGCCTGCACTGGCGGTGACGATGCCGGGGCCGAGGAGCGAGAGAAAAATTAGTACCCTTCCACGTGACCCACGCGGTATGTTGGGACGGCGCGGCCGGATGCGACGCAATCGCTCCGCCGCCGCCGGCATCGCGGTCGTGAGGGCGGTCCGCACCGTCGCGACCGGATGCCCATTTACCGGGGCGTGCTTTTCTGCGGCGCGACCGCCCAGGTCGGTCTCCGGCCGCATTGGCTTCCACCTGCCATATCAATCGCTCCGCTCTCGGAGGACTCAGGACTCAGGACTCAGGACTAAGTGGAGATGAATCCTGCTTAGTCCTGAGTCCTGATTCCTGAGTCCTCTAACTAAAGACTTTCAGCCGCTGGCGCCAGGAATCCGGTAGGAGCCGTTCCATGGCGTCGTCTACCATGATAATGCCGAGGATTTCGCGATCCTCACTGATGACGGGGAGCGCGTACAGACCATACTCGATCAGGAGGCGCGCGGCGTCGTCCGCGCGGTCGGTGGGCAGCGCGGCGATCACGTCGCGCTCCATCATTTCGGCGAGCGGCGTGTGCGGCCGCGTGCTCACCAACTGCCGCAGGGTCACGACGCCCCGGAGGTATTCGGGCCGATCGCCGCCAGGATCATCCGGCGGGGGGGCGTCGCCATGCTCGACGACGTAGAAGTAGTAGACCATATCAGGCTGCTCATCCATCGCACGCAGGTGGGCAAGCGCTTCCTCGGCGACCATCGCGACGGGCACCGAGACGTAGTCGGTCGTCATCATGCCACCGGCGGTGTCCTCGTTGTATTCCAGCAGTTCGCGTACATCCTCGGACTCGTCCGGTTCCATCAGTCCCAGCAGTTCGTCCTGCTTCTCCTGCGACATATCGGCGAGGATGTCCGCCGCGTCGTCCGGGGCCATCTCTTCGAGGATGTCGGCGGCGCGCTCGCTGTCCATCTGTTCGAGGATGTCCGCCTGCCGCTCGTCGTCGAGTTCTTCCAGTGTGTCCGCCGCCGTCTCGTCGTCGAGCGATGAAACGATTTCGGAGCCTTCGTGGTACGACAAATCCTCGATGATGTTGGCGATCTCCGCCGGGTGGAGTTTCGCCAGCCGGTCGTGCGACACTTTCAGGCGGACGGTCGGCGCGTTCGCGGCGAGATATTCGATGTCCGCCCAATCCACGAGATCGCCGAGGGTGGCGCGGTCCCGCCGCTTGCCGAAACCGAGCCGCGCGATCAGCGCCCGCGCCCCGACATCCGCCCCGATTAGCCGGTACGATCCCTCGACGGGCGCGATCTGCAAGTCATTGACGCGCACGACCCGCTTGCCGTTGACATCAATGATTTGCCGATCCAGTACATCGCGGTTGAGGAGGATTTCGCCGTCCCGCCGCTCGAAACGACCGATGTTCAGTTGAGCCGAGGAAAGCGTAACGCCATCGGCGTCAATGCGGGCGATGTCGCCGATCGGGATGAAGAACTCGCGCCGCCCTTGCCGCGCGACGACGCCGGTTACAGGCGGGTAGCCCTCGCCGATGCGCGCGATAAGATCGCGCACAGCCGCAATCCGCTCGCCGTCCCGGTCGCGGATGGGGGCAGTGATAAGTTGTGACAGGTAGAGCATGGTGGCTCCCCTTCCTGTCGCATACCGCGCCGTTGCCGCGCCATTCGCGCCATCGTGACGATACCCCGCTTGGTAGATCGAAGATGAAACGACCGCGCCGGTTGCTGCTGAGAGCCGCACGGTCCATCCACGACAGAGTGTAGCACCCGTTGCGGGCAGTGACTACCCATGATCCGAGCGAATCACCGGATCGGCATCCAGTTGCGCCAAATACGCCCGCAGGGAAACCTAACCCCCGGCAAAGCGACAACGTATACAACCCGGGAGCGAATCACTCGGTCGGATCTATTGTGTCAGGGACGCGGCGAAGACGATACGGGATGACTGACGACTGCATCGGCGAGTTCATCCTCCATGAGGCCGGTTTCGGCCAGGAAGTGTTCCATACCGAGTCAATAGGCGAGGTCATTGAGGCTTGCCACGGCTCCGGTATGGGAGAGATGAGTTCTTTCGCGCTGTGAGTTACCATCAGTTTGCCTCCTGTTCAAACCATCATACTGCTATGGATACCGGGCATCACGCGGTCGCCGGATGCGCGATAATCGCTACTGGCGGTTTGCGTCGAACGGATAGGAGGGGGAGATGAATGTCTACGTCTCGGTGGACATCGAGGGAATTACCGGCGTCGTCCATGCGGACATGATGATGCCGGGGCAGCGCGAGTACGACCGGGGCCGCCGCCTGATGACGCAGGACGCGAACGCCGCGATCGAGGGATTGGTCGAAGCGGGTGCGGACTTCATCCTCGTCAACGATGGGCACGGCCCGATGCGCAACCTGCTGTTCGAGGAGATGCACCCGGCGGCGCACCTCCTGAGCGGTACGGGGGACGCCAAGGATCACTGCCAGATCGAGATGGCGGACAGCCGTCCGTTCGATGCGGCCGTTTTCGTCGGCTACCACGCGATGGCGCGCACGCCGAAGGCGATCCACCCGCACACGATCGCCGGTGCGGTCGTCTCCGAACTGCGGATCAACGGGCGGCCACATGGCGAGACGGGCATCAATGCTGCCGTCCTCGGCGCGATGGGCATCCCCGTCGTCCTGGTGACAGGCGACACGACGACGGTCGCGGAGGCGCGCGCCTTTCTTGGCGAGGAGATCGAGACGGTTGCGGTCAAGGAGGCGTGCGGGCGCAACGCCGCGCTCTGCCGCCCGCCCGCCGCCACCCGACCGGAGATTACCGCCGCCGCCGCCCGCGCGCTGGCGAAGCGCGACCGCGTTCCGCCTTACACGCCGGATCAGCCCTTCCGGCTCGACGTGGACTTCCTGACGATGCCGCAGTGCGACCGCGCGGCGCGCACCGCCGGGGTCGAGCGAACCGGTCCACTGACGATCCGCGTCGCCGACGGCACGCCGTGGGATCAGTACGCCACACTCTGGGCCGCCCTGCGCGCCGCACTCTACGATGTCGCCTCATTTCTCGCATAATCGGCGTCTGTACTGGTGGTACACTCCGCAGCATATACTGGGGAGATCGCCAGATAATCTGAAGCGGCAGCGGCGAGAGTCGCTGAGGTATCGCGATCACGGAGGGTCATATGGACGATTTCGGCATCTTCAACCCGCGCTTCGTGCGGCAGCTACGCGAGGACTGGGAGCGGACGACAGCGGAGGTGCGCAGGGCGACCGCGCCCCTCCGCGACGAGGCGGAGCGCATCATCGGGGGCGTCTTCCACGCACCCGCCACCGGGCCGACCACCCCGCTCGACGGCTGCGACTGGCAGCGGGTCGGGGACGACGAGGAGGCGCTGCATGAGCGACTGGAACGGACCATCGCCGACCTGACGATGGTGCGGCGGCACACGATCACCCGCGATGATCCCGGCGGCGCGACCGCCAGTTTCGCGGTGCGGGTGGTGCTGACAGACGGCACGACGTGGCAGGCGCGGCTGCCGATGGCGTCGCTGGCGCGGGCGACGGAGGCGGAACTGCGGCTCTGGGCGCTGCGGCTGGCCGGGAAGGTGCGGCAGTGAGCGGGAGATAATCGTCCGCTCGCCTGCGGCCATTACGCCTTGCCGTGCAGCACGACACAGTTGTCTGACGAGCAATCAAACACAGGGCTTCTTGAGGGCACGTCCCCATAATCCAGTGGCGTTATCCGGTGGTTCGGTCACTCCAACTGTCCAGTGATTGTGTCACCCGGCTGTGGGACGCCACGCTTCCACGGATGATGCGCTCCCGGTTTCGCGCTCTGCCAACCGTCACGTGTGCGCACCAGCGGCGCGTCCAGCAGTGCGGGCGTCGTTGCCGGACACTCCCCGTGGGAATAGACCGCCAGGCTGCCATTCAGCCTTCCCTGCTTTTCCACGCACATCTTCGCCGCATTCACCCGGAAGATGCGGTGCCGGTCGTGATAGCGCGCACGGATCGTGTGCCCGATGGCTGCGGTGTTGCGGGCATCCGCCGCTTCCGCGATGGACACCGTCCCGCTCACCACTGGGGTTGAGGACATGACCCGTCGTTGTTCGTGCGCGTGAACGCGCACGTTCTCCATCGCGTGACATGTTCACTGAACGCTTACCGGGTAGCCAAATCATCGAACACCAACACGAAGATAACGGGGCTTGACAATTTCGTGATCGTGGTCTAAATTTGAGTACTCTCACAGCGTCGCGACAAACCCACGGAGCAGCGAACAGATGAGATTTCACGTCGGTGGCATACAAATGAATCGGGACACGGCGACCGGGTGGGGCGGACGCACCCCTGCCCGGATCTCACCGTTGCTGATCGGTGCGTGCGCCGTGCTCGCCTCATTCTTGTTCGCGATCCACCTCGATGCCTCCGGCCCGCTCGGGGATGTCACAGGTGCGGTCGGGGGCACCGTCTCCGATGTGACAAAGAGCGTCAAAGGTACGGCTGGCGGCGTGGTTAACGGCGCGGGCAGTGCGGTGGGTAATGTCGGTGGCACAGTCGGCAATGCCGGAAGTGCGGTCAGCAATTCCGGTGGTGCGGTGGGCAATGCCGGTTCCGCCGCCGGATCGCCCGGTGGTTCGGGTTCGTCCGGGGCATCCGGCAGGTCATCCGGGTCGTCGGCAGGGCATGGCAGCGCCGATAGCGCACGCGGTGGGACAGATACAGTCACACGCAGCGCCGAAACGGCGACCGGCACCGTGGAGCGAACGACGAGCGCGGCAAGCGCCACGGTCGCGCAGCCGGTACAAGCGATTGTCCAGCCTGCATCCCAGGCGAAGATAGCCGCTGTCGCTCCCGCCCCACAAATTGCCGGGGCGCTGACCCAGAGCGCCGCACCGGTCGTGAGTCGCGTTACCGCCCCGGCCGTGAACAACGCAATCGTCGTCCTCGAACCCATCGCGCCGACGGCCCAGATGGTGACGCAGCCCGTCGCACCCGTTGCGCCACCTGCGCCCGTCGTCTCACCGCCGGTCGCCGCACCCGCACTACCACCAGTAACGATGGTGACGAACCCAGTCAGTTCGATTCCGATTCCGATTGTCCAGTCCGTTCAGGTGGCGACGAAGCCCGTCGTACACGCCGCCGCACCCGTCGTTCAAACCGTCGCGACGACCGTCCAAACGGCTGCCGCACCGGTCGCGCCGGTTGTCGCGCCCATCGCACAGCCAGTCCTCGCTGCCATTGCCCCAACAACCACAAGCGTCGCACCGGCACTGCAAGTCATACAGCCCGTCGTCGCACCCGTGGCCGAGATCATCGCGGCGATCACGCAACCGGTAACGAATGTCATCGAAACCATCGCGCCGGGCCTTGTACCCGTAGTTTCCGTCGTCGCCCCAACCGCTCCGGTCGCGCCGCCGGTGTCGCCGGTGTTACCAACGCCGCTCATCGTGGACTCGGTGATGCCGCTGGTTTCCGCCTCGCCGATACAAAGCGCGCCGGTCACCGTTGCCACGCCGTCCGCGCCGCTCAACCGCGCTGAAGCAGTACGGAGTATCCCGACAGTGGGACCCGGCGCGACAGCGGGAACCGACGCGAAGAGCGCGCCGATTGCACCGGCGCCAACCATGCTCGCCACGCCGATCGTCGTATCGCCGCAATCTGTGGCGGCATTCAGCCCGGCGCTCGTTCCCGCGCTGAGCAGTCCCGTCGCATTTGGGTTGCTGCCGCACAACGAGATACGGATAGCGCCCGTATCTTCCTTTTCCTTTTCCTTCGCGCTGATTACGTCATCCGCGCCCCCGTTGCTTCGAGCGGTGGACGGACAGGGCGCTTCGATGATCGTATCGCTACTACCCCTGCACACGACTGCCGCGCGTAGCCGGTTCGATTCCCTGCCGGAACCGGTGGGGGAAGGGGGTAGTCTGCCCACTGTTCGGTCCATGCAACTGCTGCCCGACCGTCCAACACCGGGCGGTGTGCCATCTGTGCCACCCGCCACCGCGCCGCAAACCTCGCGCGTTGGTGGCGGTGGCCATAGCCTGACGGCGCTGCTCCTCGCCGCATTCGGCTGCGCGACCCTGTTCGGCAGTCGGCGAATTCGATCCCCCACGCGAACTCCCCGTCAGCGATCGTATCAGCCTCCCGTTTCTCCCGCTTAACCCGCATCCGCGCCACGCAAATTATGCGTGCGCGCGGCGATTCCTTGCGTCTCTCGACGAAGTGGGATTGGCGAAATGCGGGGTGTGCGGCAACGCACAGGCGGGAGAAGAATCAAATGGTAGCAAAAGCAGCACAACGTACGCCGCGCGATCCGCGCGCGATAGAACTCCTCTACAATCAATACGGCGGCGTGGCATTCGCCCTCGCGTACCGGATTCTCGGCGAGCGCGGACTCGCGGAAGACGTCGTCCAGGAGGCTTTCCTGAACATCTGGCGGCAGGGTGTGATGTACGACGCGGAGCGCGGCGCGGCGCGCACCTGGGTCCTGACCATCGTCCACCACCGGGCGATAGACCAGGTGCGTAGCATTCGGAGACGCACCGGCGCCGACACCGAGATCAAGGACGCTGTGCCCCTCGTCTCGCATGAAGATACGTGGACATCGGTCGTCCAGGGATTGGAGCGCGACCGCGTCCGGCGGGCGATGGCGGCGCTCCCGCCCGAGCAGGCGGAAGTCGTGGATCTCGTTTATTACAGCGGCTTTACGCATCAGCAAATTTCCGAGCGGATCGGCATCCCACTCGGCACCGTCAAGGGGCGGTTGCGGCTCGCGATGGAGAAACTGCGCGAACTCCTGCGTCCGCTGGACGCGAACGACACCACCATGCCGTACGCGGGCTAAATTCCTATCCCCTTGACCCCTTCCCACGAAGGGAAGGGAGAGCATCGGTATCACCCGCTCGCATCTGCACGTTGGTGTGTGTGGATGACGAGGAGGATGCCGCTGCCGCCGACCGAGACGGTCGCGTCGGGCGCGGTCAGTTCGTTGGAAACGCCGATATTGTCGCCGAGGCGAAAGATGGCGGGGAGGGGGTACAGGAGTCCGTCGCCGGAAACGCCCGTTACTTCGTTGGTGAGCGCGAGGAGGGAGACGTACTCGCCGCGCGTGCCGTGAAGCACGATCGATTCGCTCGGGCGGAGGACGAGCATCGTGTGCAGGGGGTCCACGAGGTGGATGCGGACGCCCGCGAAGGCTGGGGCCGCGAGCGACAGCGCGCTTGCCAGCATATGGTCGTAGCGTGGGCCGCCGAGCGCGCCGAGGACGACGATTTCCGCTGCGCCACGCTCAATAGCGATGACGATGGCGAGATGCGTGTCGGCATAATCCTTCGCCACCGGGTGCGTCTCGGTCGGGATGCCACGGGCGACGAGCCGCGCGACGAGTTCCGGCCCCGCCGTGTCGAAGTCGCCGACCGCGAGATCAGGCACGATGCCGAGCCGTTCGAGGACGAGCGCCCCAGCATCCGCCGCGATCAGCAACCTGGCCGCCGCGCACTGCCCGCGCACGAAGGTGTCATCCCCCACCGGGCCACCCGTGACGATCACGGCACGCACGGGGGGGGACTGAGGATCGGATAGCTCGCTTCTCATCGCTTCTTATCGTTTCATGAAGAACGGTGCGGGAGCGCTTCGGCAATGCAGTATAACGTATCTACAATCGTTCGCTGACGTCGTGGTCGTGTCAGCGGGATGCAAAACACCGTAAGAAAGGATTCAACCGTGCCAACACAGGATCGCATCTTTCTCGAAGGGTTGATGTTCTACGCGTATCACGGCGTCCACCCGGAGGAAAAGAAGCTCGGCCAGCGGTTCGTCGTGGACATCGCGATGACGCGCGACCTCCGCGCGGCGGGTACGACTGACGATTTGACGCAGACTACCTCGTACAGCGATGTCTACCGCCAGGCGCGCGACATCGCCGAAGGTGGTCCGCACGACCTGATCGAAACCGTCGCGGAGAAGATCGCCGCCGCCGTCCTCGCCGCGCATACTGAGGTGCAAGATATCCGCGTCACTGTCCGCAAGCCGGAAGTGCCGATCAAAGGAAGTATCCTGCGCGCGGTCGGCGTCGAGGTCTTCCGCACGCGAGCATGAGATAGACTACTTGTCGTGCCTGGTTACGTCGTCTAGGTTCATACGCCTACGCTACCATGCAAAAAACCCTAACTGGTATAGAGCGGCCCGGCCACGCCGGTATCCGCCATCGCCGCCCGCGCGATCTCGCCGATCACCTGCTCGGCGACATGCGTGTCCGCATAATGCTCGGTATAGACGGCGATGATCAGCCGCCCATTCGGCCCGATGATGAACCCGGCCTCGTTGCAAACGCCGCGCGTCGTGCCAGTTTTGCTGCCCCACCGCATTGACTCCGAGAGCGGCACAGGCAGCGGCAGATAACGCGCGATGCGGCGGCGATTCTGCTGCGTTTCAAGCATCGCCGTCATCGCCTCGCACGATTCTTCCGACGCCGCCTTGCCGTCGAGAATCGCCGCGATTGCGGTCGCGTAGTCGTTCGGCGTCGCCCGCCCAAGTTCGGGAGCACCCGCGAAGGCATCGCGGAGCGTCCCGGCGAGGCGCGAGTTCTTCATGCCGAGATCCGCCGTCGTCCGGTTGATCGCCTCGACGCCCGCCTTGTTGATGAGCACGTCCGTCGCCAGATTGTCGCTGATCGAAATCATCAAGTAGATGAGATCGTAGAGCGTGAGCGTCGCGCCGGTGCGCATCTGATTGAGCACGCCGCTCCCGCCGACCCGCTCGTCGTCCGTCAGCGTCCACGGGTCATCGAGGCGGAGTTTGCCCGCATCAATCTTCCGGTAGATTTCCACCATCACAGGGATTTTCAGCGTGCTGGCCGGATTGAAGATGCGGTCGCCCAGATGCTGCCACGTCGTGTCGTCCGGCCCGATCAGTGAGACACCGGCGGTGCCCGAACGGTTCACCTCAGCGACGATCTCTTCCACACGGTTCCACGCATGCGCGCCGCGCATTTTAGCCTCCCCTCGCCTTCCCTAACGATACAGACGGTGCACTGGCGGTGCAAGAGTGGCGCGGATTGTAACACACGCCCATGTACCGCCGGACCGCTTTTGCCCTCCATGGCGATACCATCGCGCAGGATGGCAGCGCCGCTACGCCTCCCGCTCCACGACCTGAATGAGCGCCCGGATGTAACCGAGACAGAAGGCGAACTGCCGCTCCTTGTCCGGGTCCACGGCGGAGGTCGGGACATGATCGGGGCAAATCATGCCACCGTAGCAGACTTCTTTGTAGACACGGAGCGCCGCGTGCATGTCCACATCGCCGTTGTCGGGATAGACCTCGTCGAAACGGAGGTAGCCACCGGTGATATTGCGGAAATGGACCATGAAGATTTTCTTGCGGCCGCCGAAATACCGGATCGCGTCCAGCACCTCGGTCGCGGGGTCGGTGCACATCTCCGCCACGGTGCCCTGGCAGAAATTCATCACATGGTACCGGCTCGGCGAGAGATCGAGATAGCGTTTCAGACCGTCCACACTGCCGAGGACATGATGGAAGCCGCGCAAGCCTGTATCGCGTGGCAGCGGCGGGTCCTGCGGGTGGAAGGCGAGCGCGACGCCGCACTCCTCCGCGACCGGGATGACGCGTTCGAGGAACCGGGCGAAGGCATCCCACGACTCCTGCGCCGAGACCGGGCCGACCGCCGCCGCGCGGCTCTGACCGGGGGCGACGCCGGTATACGCCGCCAGCGCCGCGTCCGTCGCCTCCGCGATGTCGAAGTGCGGGTAGAGCGCGCCACCACGCCCCGCTGTCCGCCCCGTGCGCGGGATGCCGATGATGTGGAGGTTGTACTTGAGACACGGCACGCCCGCCTCCCCCGCCGCACGGATATTGTGCGCGATCACGGCGAGTTGCGCGTCCCGCCGCTCCGTGTTACCTCGGATGATGTCGAGCAGGAGCGATCCCATCTCCAGACCGATCACATCCACGGTGATGCCATTCGCCGCCGCGCGTGCCTGCACATGGCGGATGCGCCCGACATCCCAGCGTCCCGTCTCGCTCGCGTCGTACAGTTCGCTCCCCATCTCGATGGCGATGTGCGCAACGCCGAGTTGCGCCGCCAGCGTCAGCCGCGCGTCGGATGGGTTCGGCAGTTGCTCTCCGAGGTACATGCGCTTTCCTCCGATCCCGATTATCTTCCGTTGTCTTCGCCACAACCCTGCCACGACACGAGCAGCAGCATCGGTTGTCCGCTCTCCTGTATGAAGCGAGCCGATCGAGCAAAGCCCTGTATAGGATTATTAGCGCTGATAGTGTCGGCTACACGTAAGCAGGAGTTTTCTTCCGTCCGGCAGTCGCTTGAAGGTAATTCGCAGTTCGTCGGATGCGGATGCAGACCATGTACCGGCTTCCTTTCCCTGCAATGCGTGAACACGCAAGGAAGGGTGCTGTTCGTTCGTGTCGAGCAACCGGAGCGCCCGGACGAAGCGCTGCCGGTCCGCGTGGGAAAATCCCTTTGCGCCGAACGATTCGATAAACTCACTGGGTATGATTAAGTGCCCATACTCAGGCATTCAGCCTTCGCCGGATAAGATCGCGGGCCGCTTCCTGCGGATCGTCCGCCTCGATAATCGCCACGAGATCATCTTCGCTCACGTTCGGCACGATCGGGCTTTTGAGCGCCCGTTCGACGGCCGCGCGATGCTCCGGTGTGTATGCCCACGCATCTTCGCGTGGAACAAGGACCGCAGGACGCAAAATGATTTCCTCCCCACTCGTTTCAAGTTCAAACGGCGTTTCCCCCTCGATATGCAATTCTTTCCGCACATTTGCCGGGAGGGTAATGCGTCCTCTGTCTGTCATCGTCACGATAGTTTTCATGCTGCCCGTCTTTCTTCTTCCGTTGCCGCAACCCGACGGGATCATAATACCATTAGGGAAAAGGGGGAAAAGGGCGAGGTGATCTGCACCCATAATGACAGATCACCACTTGAGTCAACGTGTCGCCGTGCGCGATTCGCCTCTTTCAAAGATGTCGCTTCAAGAATATCAAACCGCCGGATTCATCGCTGCAGAAATTGTCTCGAGCCTGGCATTTATGCGCCAACGCAAAGCCGCTGAGTACCGCGTGGTGGCAGTCCACATTCGTCTGTCCTTGTGTCATACTACACGGCACGATTAGGGCGATGAAGCAACGAAAAAGGAGTGAATCATGGCGTTGACGATCACGACGAAGTCCGGGGATGCGCTGACGGCGGGCACGGACGCGCTAATTCTGCCGGTCGTCGCTGGGGCGGGCGTACCGGCGGGACTGGACGGCGGCGGTCGGTTCGATGGGCAACTGGCGCCCGTACTCGACGCGACCGGGTTCACGGGCAAGGCGGGGCAAGTGACCGCCGTCCCGACGTTCGGCAAACTGCCCGCGCGCACACTCGTCCTCGCCGGCCTCGGTGAAAAGGACGACCCGGCGTTACGCGGCGAATCGCTGCGGCGGGCATATGGCGCGGCGATCAAGCGGGCGCAGGAGCAGGGCGCGCGAACGGTTGCCGCCCTGCTGCCCGATGGCGCGGATGCGGACGCGGTCGGCGCGGTCGTTGAGGGGTTGATACTCGCGCAGTATCGTTTCACGCGCTACAAGAGCGACGGCGAATCGGCCAAAGCAATCGAATCTATCGAACTCTGGTCGTCCGGGTCGGTGCCGGACGGGGCCGTCGCGCACGGGCAGGCGATTGCGGCGGGCGTCGCGCTGGCGCGGGACCTCGTCAACACGATCTCGAACGACAAGACGCCGCCGGAGATCGCGGCGTGGGCGCAGCGGGTGGCGCGCGAGTCCGGCCTGCCCTGCGAAGTGCTCGACGAGAAGGCGCTGGCGAGCGGCGGCTACAATAGCATCCTGAGCGTCGGCAAGGGGAGCGCCGCCCCGCCCCGGCTGGTCGAGATGGTCTACGAGCCGAAGGGCGGGGCCAAGAAGACGATCGCGCTCGTCGGCAAGACGATCACCTTCGACTCCGGCGGCCTCGACCTGAAGACGCAGGATGGCATGTACGCGATGAAGACGGACATGGGCGGCGGCGCGGCGGTGCTCGGGGCGATGCTCGCCATCGCGCAGGTGCAGCCGAATGTCCGCGTCATCGGCATCATGGCGGCGGCGGAGAATATGCCGAGCGGCACGGCGATGCGACCCAGCGATGTCGTCACCGCGCTCAATGGCAAAACCTTCGAGATCGGCAACACCGACGCCGAGGGGCGGATGGTGCTCGCGGACGCCGTCACCCACGCGGCGCGGGCGGGCGCGGACGAGATCATTGACCTCGCCACCCTCACCGGCGCGAAAATGGTCGCGCTCGGCAGCGTCGCGGTCGCGGTGATGGGGAATAATCAGGAACTGACCGACCGCTTCATCGCGGCGGCGGGCAACGCGGGCGAGCGCGTCTGGCAGTTACCGACGTGGGACGAGTACAAAGAGGGTTTGAAGAGCGACATCGCGGATTTGAAAAGTACCGGCGGACGCGGTGGCGGCGCGATCACGGCGGCGCTCTTCATCGGCGAGTTCGTCGAGGGCACGCCGTGGATCCACCTCGATATCGCCGGCAGCGCCGCGACCGCCGAGAACGGTCCCTACACCCCGAAGGGCGCGACGGGCGTGATGGTCCGCTCCCTCGTCCAGTATGTCGAGGAAGCCGGGCGGGGATAACGCTGAAAGAAGATAGGAGTGACACAGTTTGCGAGAGAAACCCGGTGGTGGCGGGCTCCGGGTTACCCTCTGGGTGGCATGCCGCTCTGGTGCAGGCTAAAGCCCGCCACCACCAAGAAATTGTCCCAACGGCGTACCTCCTACCTTTGTCAAATCCATCTCAAAGTGGCGGAATGCGATCCGTCCACGGATACGCCTGCTCGAAAGCCGCCGAGGCGCGGAGAACGGTCGCTTCGTCGTAGCGTCGGCCGACGATCTGGAGGCCGACGGGGAGGCCACTCGCGGTGAAGCCGCAGGGGACGGTCGCGGCGGGCTGACCGGTGAGGTTGAAGGGGTAGGTGGCGGCGGTCCACTGCCAGCCCTCGACGGACTGCCCGTCAATCGTCTCCGGGCTGAAGCGATTGAGGCCGAAGGGCGGGCAGGCGACCGTCGGCGTCAGGAGCAGGTCGTACGTTTCGAAGAACGGTCGCGTCTGCTGCCAGAGTTGCTCGCGTTCGGCGTGTGCGGCCATAATTTCCGAGACATCGAGATGGCGGTAGCGCTCGATGACCGCCGCGAGGCCGGGGTCCATCAGGGCCAGTTGCTCCGGCGTCAGGTGCGCGTTGCGGCCCGCGATCAGGCCATGGAAGAGCACGTCAATCGCGTGGCGAGGGTCGGCGAAGCCGGGGCAGGACTCCTCAACCACGCAGCCGAGGTCCGCGAATCGGCGGGCGGCGGCGGTCGTGATCGCGCGCACCTCTGGGTCTACGGCCATATAGCCGAGGTCGGCGCTCCACGCGACGCGCAAGCCCGCGATGCCACCGTCGCACGCCGCGAGGTAGTCCACACCACTCGCGGGGAGCGATTGGCGATCGGCGTCGTGCGGCCCGGCCAGCACGTTCAGCATCAGCGCCGCGTCGCGCACCGTGCGCGTCATCGGGCCGAGGTGCGCGACATCGAGGCCGACGGTCGGCGACGGGATGCGACCGTACTGGGGCTTCATCCCGAAGATGCCGCAGAAGCTGGCGGGCGTGCGGATCGAGCAGACGCCGTCGCTGCCCGCCGCAATCGGCGCCATCCCCGCCGCGACCGCGACCGCGCTCCCGCCCGACGATCCGCCGGGTGTCCGCTCGGTGTCCCACGGGTTGACGCACGGAGCGCCGAGGCGGTTGTCCGTCGCGCCTTTCCAGCCAAACTCCGGCGTGTTCGTCTTGCCGACAATGATCGCCCCGACATCGAGCAGTCGCTCGACAATCGGGTGATTCTCGTCCGGCACGAAATTCTCGTACAAGAGCGATCCGCGCGTCGTGCGGATGCCCTTGGTGTACGACAAATCCTTGACCGCGACGGGGATGCCATGCAGCGAGCCGAGCGGGTCGCCGCGCAGCACCGCCGCTTCCGCCGCCCGCGCCGCCTCGCGCGCCTGCTCGTCCACCACCGTCAGATAGGCACGGAGCCGTGGGTTGTGGCGTTCGATCCGCGCCAACACCGCGTCCACCAGTTCGACGGGCGAAAGCCGCCGGGCACGGATGGCGGCGGCAAGTTCAGTCGCGGGCGTCCAGCAGAGCGCATCATCGGTCACAGATCTCTCCTTTGCTACGGTCAGTATCGTTTCGGGCAGTATCGCATAGGTGGGGCATGCCTAACCCCCAGCCCCTTCCCGAAACGGCAAGGGGTGACTCAATCCTCATATCCGGGTATTCTGCATAACATCTTGGCCTCCCGAAAAATGCTCCCCTTCCCATCTCGGGAGGGGCCGGAGGTTAGGCAGAGCGGAAAGGCAACCACTGTGGACGCGACCAAGACTGGGATCGTCATGGGCCGGAAGGATGCGGAGAAGAAGGAGCGGGCGAAGCAATTCCGACAAGAGATGACACCCGCAGAGACGGCGCTCTGGCAGCGCCTGCGCACAAACAAACTCGATGGCCTCCATTTTCGCCGTCAGCAGGTCATCGGCGGCCTGATCGCGGATTTTTATTGCCACGAGGCCAGCCTGGTTATCGAGGTAGACGGCGTGGTACACGACACCCAGGCCGACGCGGACCGGGAGCGCGACCGTATCTTGACGGCGCGCGGCCTGCACGTTTTGCGCCTCACGAACACACAGATTCTTCGGGAGTTGCCCGCCTGCCTGGATGCGATTCGGGCGGCGGCCTACCCCCGGCCCCCTCCCCAGATGAGAAAGGGTGACATGGCGTGACGAGGCAGGATACCGGCCTAACCCCCGGCCCCTTCCCGAGGCGGGAAGGGGTGACTCAGACGAATTGCCGTGACATTTCCCATCACGCCCCGGTCTTCCGGAGGCTCACTCCCCTTCCCGTCTCGGGAAGGGGCTGGGGGTTAGGCAGAAAGGAACCACGATGGCCGACCAATTCAACGCCGACAACCTGGGCAGTTTCCTGCGACCGCAGTACCTGCTCGACGCCCACGCGCGCAAGGCATCACCGGCGGAACTGCGCGACTTGGAAAACCACGCGATCGTTAACGTGCTGAAGATGCAGGAAGAGGCGGGGATGCCGGTCGTCACGGACGGCGAGTTCCGGCGCGAACTCTTCTTCTCCACCGTCGTCGCCGTCGCCAACGGGTACGATCCCTACGGGTACGAGCGGTTCCACCGCGACGAAGAAGGGCACGAACTGCACTTCGGCACGCCGACGCCCGTCGCCAAACTAACGCGCAAGGCGAGCCAGGTGGATGTCGAATACGCCTTCACCCAACGGCACACGACAAAGCCGATCAAGGTGACGATGCCCAGCCCCTCGATGATGCGGCGCTATTGGGTCGAGGGGCGCTCGGACAAGGCGTACGCGAGCAAAGCCGACTACATGGACGACCTGATCGCTATCGAGCACGAGGACGCGAAGGCGCTCGCTGCCGCCGGCGCCGCCTATCTCCAGATCGACGCGCCCCACTTCGCGATGATGCATGAGACCGCGCCGCCCGACATGCTCGCGGAGATGGACGACCTGATGCGCGAGATGGCCGCGCTCGACAATCGCGTCTTCGATGGCGTCGAAGGCGTCGTGACCGCGATCCACATCTGCCGGGGCAACTACCGCAGCATGTTCACCGGCACGCAACCGTACGACGCCTACGCCGAAGCCTTGTTCGGCGCGCTGACGTTCGACCGCTATTTGCTCGAATACGACGACTACCGCTCCGGCGACTTCTCCGCCCTCCGCTTCGTCCCGCCGACCACGACGGTCGTCCTCGGCCTTGTGACAACCAAGCGGTCCGAACTGGAAGACGAGGATGAACTGATGCGCCGCATCGAGGACGCCGCCAGCGTCGTGCCCATCGAGCGACTCGCTCTCTCCACCCAGTGCGGCTTTGCCTCCACCATGGAAGGCAACACCATCACCGAGGACGCCCAGCGCAAGAAGTTGGCACTCGTCGTCCGCGTCGCCGAACGCGTTTGGGGGCACGCCTGATCGAAACCGGGGACGAACCGCAGAGGCGCGGAGGACGCAGAGAAGGGAAGAGGATAAGCGGGGAAGAAATCGCTGGGATCGAAGGAGACACTATTCCCGTGTTCCCTCAATTTATTCTCTCTGCGCTCTCTGCGTCCTCTGCGCCTCTGCGGTTACTTCCGGTTTCTCTTCATCTGGGACGAAGATGCGGGCAAGGACCGGGCTGGTGAATTCGCTCGCGAGGGCTTCCATGTAGATTTGATCCCAGAGCCGCCCACCCATCAGTTTGGATTCGCGCCTCCTGCCGAACTCCCGGAAGCCCGCCTTCTCGTAGGCGCGCTTCCCGGCGAGGTTGTACGCATAGACGCGGAGCATCACGCTATGCACACCAAGTGCGACAAAAGCATAATCGAGCATCAGCGATGTCGCTTCCGTGCCGTACCCTTTGCCCCGCGCGTCCGCCTCGCCGATCAGGATGCCGAACTCCGCCGTCCGGTCGCGCCAGATGATCCCTTCCAAATACGTGAAGCCAATCGGTCGCCAGCCGTCGCGTTCGTAGATCGTGAAGAAGGCCGCATCGTTGTCCCCGACGATGCGGTCGTAGACCTGTGTCTGTTGTTCCAACGTCGTCGGCTCCGGGATGCCAAAAGAGCGGCGAACGACAAAATCATTCATCCACCCCTGCGCGAGCGGGATCAAATCGCGCCGCATCGGCCCCAACGCCACCCGCTCCCCGACAATATTGACCATCGGCTCCATACCAGACCTCCGGCGAAGTTGAACCACAGAGACACAGAGGAAACAAAGAAGGAAGGAAGAAAACAAACGGAATGGCCCAGAAAGTATATCTGACCCACCCCTCCGTTTCTCCGTGTTTCTCTACGTCCTCTGTGCCTCTGTGGTTCAAACCGTTCCCTACTCGAGGCGGCGGATGTGGCCGAGAAGTCGCCACAGGAGCAGACCGAAGCAGATGACGAGGAAGCCGTTCGTCGCGAGGGCGGCGCGCACGCCGAAGAAGTGGGCGAGGGTGCCGCCTTCGAGGCTGCCGATCGGCGTCAGGCCCCAGATCATGCTATACACCGCCATCACCCGCCCGCGGTAGGCGTCCTCTGTCACTGTTTGGACGAGGGTATCATTCATCGAGCCGTATAGGTCGGCGAGTATCCCCTGCGCAAGCAGGATCCCGCAGGAGAGATAAAAGTTGTGCGACAAACCGAAGCAAAGGAGCGCGAGGCCGAACCCCGTCATCCCACCGAGGACGATCTTCCCCCGCCCGCGCACGCCCGTTAGCAGCGCGACGATCAGTACGCCGATGAGCGCGCCAAGCCCCGCGCTCGCCTGCAAGACGCCGAGGCCCCCACTCCCCCGATGCAGCACGCCGCGCGCGAGGGCGGGCAGCAGGCCGAAATAGGTCATGCCGAGCATCACGGGGATGAGGTCAATCGAAAGCAGCGCGCGGAGCGTTTTGTGCGACCAGATGTATGCATACCCTTCGCGCAAGGTCGTGAATGGGTGATGATCTTGCCCGGTCGGTCGCCCGAGGTCCACGCGTAGGAGTACGGTGAGCAGCGTGAGGATGAACGGGATATAGCAGAGTGCGGCGATGAAGAAGCAGCCCGTCACGCCGAGCGGGCCGATCAGGAGGCCACCAATCGCCGGGCCGATGATGCGGCTAAAGTTGAACGAGGCGGAATTGAGGGCGACAGCGGACTGCAACTGCTCGCGCGGCACGAGGTTCGGCACGAGCGAAAGGCGTGCGGGCCAGTCGAACGCCGACGCCGCGCCGATGCAGGTCGCCATCACGTAGACATGCCAGACTTCGAGGCGGCCGAGCGCACTGAGCGCCGCGATTCCGAACGCCGGCACCGCGTTGGCCACCTGGATGATCGCGAGCAACTTCCGGCGGTCGAAACGGTCCGCCGCGACGCCCGCCAGCGGCGACAGCACCAGCACCGGCAGCCCTTGAAAGAACTGGACCAGCGCCGTCTGAAACGGATCGCGTGTGCGGTCGTAGACGAAATAGCCCTGCACGAGCGCGCGCATCCACGTCCCGGTGAGAGCGATGGAAATCGCGGGCCAGAACAGCGCGAACGCCCGCGATTGCAGCGCGCCGAACGCGGATGCGCCCGATGCGGCGCGACGCTGACGAATGGTTTGGAGCACGACGTTTGACACCCTTCCGTGCCGACGATGTGCGGCAACAAGGATCGAGTGTAGCACCCAGCGTCAAGCGCGTTGCATACTGCCGGAATGCAGCGACGTGGCACTCATCTTGCTTCGTTTTCGTATGCGTCGGCGCGCCCCGAAGAACGGGCCGTGATTGTTGCAGCGCATTCCGGAAAGGAGCCCGTAAGGCTATGGCGACGATTGAAAAGACGATTGAAATTGATGCCCCCGTGGAGCGGTTATACGCGATCTGGACGAACCCGCAGATGTTCCCGCGCTTCATGGAGAATATCGAGGAAGTGAGCACGATCGGGCCGAACAAGACCCACTGGAAAATGACCGGCCCACTGGGCAAGACGCTCGAATGGGACGCAATCACGACCGAGCAGGTGCCGAACAGCATCATCGCCTGGAAGTCTGTCGAAGGCTCCGGCAATCTGGAGAACGAGGGCCGTGTCACCCTGAAGCCGATGGGGCCGAACAAGACCGAGGCGACCGTCTCGCTCGGCTACACCGACCCGCCCGGCGGCAAGGTCGGCGAGATCGTCTCCAAGGTGATCGCCGATCCGACCCACCGCCTCCAGTCCGACCTCGAACGGCTGAAGAAACTCGCCGAGGGGCAGGACCCGAATTCCTAGAAGGAACGAGCCACGCGTACCAGCAACAGGTAGCGAATGTAATGGGCGGGCATCTTCACGATGTCCGCCCACGTGTTTGCCCGCAACATGGCTCGGTGCTACGCTCTCGACGTTCAGGAGGGACGGCATGGCGGAGCAACCGGAGCAACCGCATTTTTCCCGGCTTTTCACGCACGCGGAAGCGACCGCGCTCTTGCCCATCGTGCGCCCCCGCCTTCAGCGACTCGCGACGATGAAAGGGAGGCTCGATGCCGTGCAGGGCGAGTTCAACGTGCTCCAGCAACAGGCCCGCGTGAATGGTCATGCCAAACGGGCACAGGAACTGGAAAAAGAGCTCCATGCGCTCGTGCATAGTCTCAATACCGAGATCACCGCCATCCACGCACTTGGTGTTCAGGTGAAGGACCTCGCCATCGGCCTCGTGGATTTCCCCAGCGAGCGCGATGACCGCATCGTTTACCTCTGCTGGCGGATGGACGAACCAGCCATCGTCGCCTGGCACGAACTCGATGGCGGCTACCCGGGTCGTCAATCCCTTTGAACGGCGATGCCGACTGTTCCTGACGGCCAATACTGCGGAAGATTTTCGACCCGCGCGCGTTCATACTGATGGGTGTGAATAACGGCGATGTGGAGCGTAGAGAAATTCGTCGAAATGAGGGAGATTATGGACGCAGAGGCGCGTTTGGCGCGCAAGGCTGCGGCGAAAGATCGCAAGTATTCCTCGCGATATAAGCCGAAGCAGGTAGGCCGATCGGTCTTCACGATTCAACAGGTGCAGGTCAAGCGAGCAGAACAGGAAAAGGGCGGGAGGGTCGAAAAGCCCTCTCGCTCACATGTCTTCTTTGGGGAACATGTTCGCACTTTTCAATTTTGAATGAGTCGCTCCAGGAGCGGACGATGACGAGCAATGAGTTTCAGCAATTCGTCGTCCTGCGCATACTGCGCGGTCGTGAACACCCGCAGATTCGCCCACCGCTGCAAGTTCCTGAGACGGCTCTCAGTAATGCCGACCCATTCGAGGTAGAAGGCTTCTTTTTGGGACGTTTGGTGGCACAGGTTTGTGACCTGTGAGCTTGGCAGGTTGAAAACCCGCCCCACCGATTACCTGGTTAAGTCGTAAAGGTTCATTAGCCTGCCCCTCTGTGGCGGGCTAAAGCCCGCCACCACCGAAGCGTGTTTGCAAGATCAATAATTACGCAAACCGCTGTAGGCTCCGGTGCGTCCCGTTACCGACGCAGGCGCATCCCCTCCTTGGAAAGAACGGCGTCGAGTTCGGCGCGGGAAACGACGCAGAAGTCGCCGGGGACGGTGTGCTTCAGCGCGGCCATCGCGTCGCCCATAGCGACAGCCTGCTCCTCGTCGTCGGTGGTGAGGAGACCATACAGGAAGCCCGCGCCGTAGGCATCGCCCGCGCCGATCGGGTCGAGCGGCTGGAACTCCGCGCCAGGGCTGGTGAAGACGCCGCGCTCCGTCGCCACGACGCTCCGCCGGGCCTGCATGCCGCTCGCCGCATTGCCCCGCCGCTTGCCGACACTCGCCACCGGCACGCCAAATTCCGCCCGCAACCATTGCGCCAATTCGGCGGGCTTGCCAGCCTGGCCGAAGATGATCTTCAGGTCACTGCTACCCGTGAGGATAACATCCACCTGCGGCAGCAGTTCGCGCAGACAGGCGGCGGCTTCGTCGGGCGTCCAGAGTTTCGAGCGGTAATTGAGATCGCACGAGACGGCGCAGCCCGCCTTTTTCGCCGCCGCGACCGCCGCGAAGGTCATCGCGCGGCAACTCGCGGAGAGCGCGGGCGTGATGCCGGTGATATGGAGGACGCGCGTTTCTCGCAGGAGCGTCGCCCAGTCCCAGTCGTCCGCCGTCATCGTCGAGGCAGCGGAACTCTTGCGATCATAGACGATCTCGCCCGCGCGCGGCACGGCGCCCGATTCGAGGAAGAAGAGGCCGAGGCGCGAGTCCGCCGCGTCCGTCCAGATGATGTGGCTGGTGTCCACGCCGTGGACGCGCGCCTGATTGCCGAGGATGTGGCCGAGCGAGGTATCGGGCAGTTTCGAGAGCCACGCCGTCCGCCCACCGATCCGGCTCATCGCGACGGCGACATTCAGTTCCGCGCCGCCGACGGCGAGGTCGAGCGAGAGCGTCTGCTCGATCCGCAGCCCATTCGGCGGCGTGAAGCGCAGCATCGCCTCGCCAACGCTCAGCAGGTCGTACCGCCGCCCCTCCGTACCTGGCAGCAGCGGCGTTTCCCGCGCCCTCAGCGCGTCCTCAGCCGCTTCACCCATTTCGCTCAGATCATCCCGATTATCTCGCTCGTCCTGCACGCCCATCCCTCCTCGTATCATCCGTCATTCTCCGTGGACCGTCGCACGGGGAATCATAGCGCAGAGGGCGCAGAGGACGCGGAGCGCACAGAGATGAAAAAGAAGTGGAAAAATTCAACCTCTTCATCGTCTTGTCTCTGTGTGCTCCGCGCCCTCTGCGCTTGATCTCTCGATCAGCCGAGCGCTTTGCGGAGGAAGCCACGGACACCGAGGATCGTGAAGAGAATCAGAAAGGCGACCTGGCCGAGCAGGATGTACGCGGTCGCCATGTGCGGCGATTGCGGGACGAGCGACGCGCGGAAACCCTCGCTCGCGTAGGTCAAGGGGCTGAAGCAGGTGACGATCTGGAACCAGCGCAGCGACCGCAAACCCGCCCACGGGTAATAGACGCAGCCGGTGAACAGGAGCGGCGTGAGGATCAGCGAGAACATCAGGCCGATCTGACTTGGCTGCACAAACGTCCCGAGCGTCAGGCCGAGCGCCGCACCGCCGAGCGCGCCGAGCAGCGCGACGAGCGCCAGCAGGCCGAGATGCCCGGTGCTGACGGTGAAGCCGCCGCCGAGGATCAGGCGACCGAGGGGGAAAATCATCGCGCCCGCGAGCAGGCCGCGAATGGCGGCGAAGACCATCTTCTGGATCGCCACCATCCAGACGGGGAGCGGCGAAAGCAGCCGGTCCTCGATCTCCTTGGTGAAGCCAAATTCGAGCGTCAGCGGCAGCGAAACCGCCTGCATCGCCGTCAGCATCGTCGTCAAACCGATGATGCCGGGGAGCAACAGGATGCTGTAGCCACCCTGCGCCGCGCCGATCTTCGGCAGCACCTTGCCGAAGATAAAGAGGAAGAAGAGCGGCTGCATGAAGGTTTGCGCCAGGAACGCCGGCCACTCGCGCAGCGTCACCCAAAGGTCGCGCCAGAGCAGGTTCAGAAACGCGGTCGCCACCATCCGCATGCGGTTCGATGTCGCGGCGGGCGCGTGGCCCGCCGCGAGGGTGATCGTGCTCAATCCCGTAACCCCTTTCCGGTCAGGTGGATGAAGACGTCTTCCAAACTCGGCTGGGCGAGGTGCAAATCCGCCAGTTCCAGCCCGGCATCGAGGACGACCTGCGCCGCCCGCACCGCTAATTCTCCGGCCCGCTCGGCGTAGAGCCGGAGCATCGGCTCGTCCGTGCCCGGTGCGGCCATCGGTGGCATCCCAGGCGAGCCACCGGGGCCGCCCTTGCCCTTGCCGCGCCCGCCGCCGAAACCGCCACCTTTCATCATCGCGGCGACCCAGGGCGGTGGCCCGCCCGCGCTCTCGCCCTGTGGCCGCGCCGTCGTCCATTCCGCCGCCGTCACGCCCGGCAATGCCTGCACGGCGGCGAGGATGGACGCCTTTGTCTGATCGCTGAGGGGTATCTTGCCATCGCGGACGCGCAACTCGACGCGCGTCCCGGCGGGCACGAGGCGGCGGAGGTCCTGTGGCGTGTCGAGCGCGAGGATTTTGCCGTGATCCATGATCGCGACGCGATGGCAGAGTTTTTCCGCCTCCTCCATGTCGTGCGTCGTCAGCAGGACGGTCAGGCCGTTGCGATTCAGCGTCTCGATCGTCTCCCAAAGGAAAAGGCGTGCCTGCGGGTCGAGGCCCGTCGTCGGCTCGTCGAGAAAAAGGATGTCGGGCGAATGCATCAGGGCGCGGGCGATCAGGAGCCGCTGCGCCATGCCGCCACTGTAGCGGTCCACCTTCTCTTTCGCGCGGTCGGCGAGGCCGAACTGCGCGAGTAGGTTCATTGCCCGCTCCTGTCGCTCCTGCCGTCCATAGCCGAAGTAGGCGGCGTGGAAGGTCAGGTTTTCGATCGCCGTAAGCGAGCGGTCGAGATTGTTCATTTGCGGCACGACGGCGATGTGCGGCTTGACGCCGACCGGGTCCCGCACCACGTCCACCCCGGCGACGAACGCGCGGCCCCCCGTCGGCAGCACCCGCGTCGTCAGCACGCCGATGGTCGTCGTCTTGCCCGCACCATTCGGCCCGAGGAGACCGAAGACCTCGCCGGGCCGGACTGTGAAACTGATGCCATCCACCGCCTTGATTGGCCGACCGGGATACTGCTTCTCCAATCCCTCGATGGCCATGATCGTCTCGTCGGGAACCGGCATTGCGGCATCAGCGCCAACCAGCGCCGGAGGGGAGATTGTCTGCGCCATATTCGCCTTGCCTTTCTTTATAGCCACGATATTCATGCTCTGCGGTCGAGGGGAGATACGTGTTGTGACACGGTATGTGGAGAAACACGCGAGAACATCGGTTCGCTCATAGCGACCATGTTTCATACGAACGGATCGCATCATTCCCAGCGTCGAATATACAACATTGTATAACACGCGTCAAGCAATCACGCCGTGATTGCGGCGTGATTGCTACGTCTCTACGGATATACACCGTTGTCGATTCGTTAGACCAGCGCGGAACCGCCGTCCACGGTGATCATCGAGCCGGTGATCATTGCGGCCTCGTCCGAGACAACGAACAGGAACGCCTTGGCGATGTCGTCCGCCGTCTGGAGGCGACCGAGCGGCGTGTTGCGCAGGCGGCGGTCGTAGTTCTCCGGGTTATCAATGCTCGTGCGCGGATCGTTCGGGCTGTAGGGGGTATTCTCGCGAAGAAACGGCGTATCTACATGGCCGGGCGAGATCAGCACGCAGCGGATATTCTCGTGTGCATACGACGCGGCGGCGGAGCGGGTCAGGCCGACGAGCCCCATCTTCGCCGCGCCGTAGCCGGGGCTGTCCGCACCGGGCCGGATCGAGGCCAGCGAGCCGAGATTGACGATCACGCCACCGCCCGCGCGCCGCATTGCGGGCACTGCCGCCTTGATGCCGAGGAACGAACCGGTGAGGATCGTGCCAACGATCAGGCTCCACATCTCCTCGGTCTGCTCGTCGAAACCGACGCGCACATTCGCGCCGGCATTATTGCACAGGATCGAGACGGGGCCGAACGCCCGCTCCGCCGCCGCGACCGCTTCCACCCACTCGTCCGCGCGCTGCACATCGAGCCGGACGGCCAAGGCACGGCCCCCGGAATCCGCAATCTCTTTCGCGACCGCCGCCGCCTTTTCGGGATAAAGGTCGGCCACGCAGACCGCCGCACCTTCATGCGCAAAAAGCCGTGCCTGCGCGCCGCCCATCGCGCCGCCTCCACCCGTGATGAGCGCCACCTTACCTTCGAGCCTCACACGTCGCCTCCTGTCATCTACCGGTAGCGTAGGCTTCAGCCTGCGTCCCTACCCTAGAGAAACCCTCGGAGGGACAGAGCGCAGGCTGAAGCCTACGCTACCAAAAATCAGGGTAACTCGCCGCGCTCGACTTTCTCGATAGTCTCTTCCGTCCAGCGCAGTTCCACTTCCTCGTGCGCCATCGCGAGGCGGAAGTTCTCGGCGATATGGCGCGGCATGTCGGGCGACAACATATTCGGTCCGAATGCATTGAGGTACGCGCGCAAATGATCGCGGCGGAAACGGAGCGCCCGCAGCAGTTCCTCGCGCGGCATCTTGTTCATGAATGTCAGCGCGACCTGGAAAGGATCAATGAACGGCTTGCGATCCCACCAGTAATCGCGGAGCAGCCGCTGGAATTCCTGCTCCCCGGCGTCCGTGATCGCGTAAAGTCTCCGCGCCGGTCGGTTGCCGACCTGGTCGGTGCCGACGGTTTCGACCAACCCCTCCTCCGCCATCTTGTTCAGCGCGAAGTAGATCGAGCCGTAGGCGATGTGCGCCCATTGCTCCGCGCGCCACAACTCCAATTCGCGGCGAATCTCATACCCATGCGCGGGCGATTTGAGTTGCAGAACACCGAGAATCAGCAGCCGCGCCGCCGACATAGGAAACTCCTTATACAACGTTGTATATTCTCCTCCCCGTCCGAACATGTCAACAGCAGCGATTACGACGCAATTTGAACCACGAAGGCACGAAGAGCGCGAAGGAAAGAGGAGAAAAGATGTCGTCTTCTCCCTTCTTCGCGCTCTTCGTGCCTTCGTGGTTCAATATTCCCGCGTCACGCGATGATGTACGAAGGAGGAGCATGATGGCGGAAGGGCGACTGGCAGGGCGGATCGCGCTGGTGACGGGGGCTTCGAGCGGGATTGGGGAGGCGATTGCGCTCGGCTTCGCCCGCGAAGGGGCGGACGTGGTCGTCCACTACCGGACGCGGCAAAGCGAGGCGGAGGAGATCGCTGGGGAGATTCGCGGCATGGGGCGGCGCGCGCAGGTCGTCCAGGCGGACATCGTGGAGGCCGCGCAGGTACATCGGATGATGGCAGAGGCGGCGGCGCTCGGCCCGCTCTCCATCGTCGTTTGCAACGCCGGAACGCACCGGCGCCTGCCCTTTCTGGAGATTAACGAGGCGATGTGGGACTGGGTGCTCGACACCGACCTCAAGGGGCCGTTCCTCGTCGGGCAGGCGGCGGCGCGGCAGATGGTGGCAAGTGGTAGGGGCGGCAGCATCATCGCGACCTCGTCGGTGAGCGCCCACAGCGCACAGCCCGAACTCGTCCACTACCAGGCGGCGAAGGCTGGCGTGGCGATGCTCGTGCGCGGCATGGCGCTCGAACTTGCGCCGCACAGCATCCGCGTCAATGCCATCGCGCCGGGGTTGGTGGAGACGAACCTGACGACGCGCATCTTCCAGACACCGGAACTGCTCGCCGGTCGCGTCGGGCGCATCCCGCTCGGTCGCGCCGGGCGACCGGACGACCTGGTCGGCGCGGCGATCTTCCTCGCCTCGGACGAATCCGCCTGGACGACCGGCACGACGATCACCGTGGACGGCGGATTCAGCGTCACTTGAAATGAAGGTAAGGAGTGCGTATATTTTCCTTACATCGGCTACATGTCGTTATCTGTGGGGCAATACATGAAGGAGATTATCTCCACCATGACGAGCAAAGGGCAGGTGACGATCCCTGCTGAAGTTCGCAAGCGACTCGGGATTACCGCAGGCGACAAGTTGACCTTCGTGATCGAAGATGAAGGGAAGATCGCGTTGCGTGCGCCGATCTATCCGACAGACGCTTCGCTGCGCGGGGCTGCGGGATCACTCGCAACGCCTCTTTCGTGGGACGAAACGCGTGCGATTGCCCGTGAAGATCAGGCGAACGCGGCGCGCCCCTCCACGCCCACTTCCGATTCGTGACGCTGCCGTACATTGGTACCGACGTCATTATCCGCTTGCTAACCGGCGATGACCCGGCGAAGCAAGCGGCGGCGAGTGCGCTTTTCGAGCGAGTGGAGCAGGGTAGCCTGACCATCGCCGCCCCCGACACGGTGATCGCCGATGCCGTACATGTCCTTGCCTCCCCTCGGCTTTATAATCTTTCCCGTGCGCAAGTCGCCGCCTTGCTGACGCCTTTAACGCGGCTCTCTCATTTCCGCGTGCAGAACCGGCGCACGGTGCTTGAGGCATTGCGCGTATACGGAACGACGGGCGGACTCGACTTCGGCGATGCGCTGCTGGTTGCGATGATGCAGCAGGACGGCAATGAGACACTTTACTCCTACGACCGCCACTTCGACCGAGTTGCCGCGATTCGGCGGCAGGAGCCATGAGGGATTCGCTCGTCCAATCTTTCCCGTATGCGGGAGGTAGGAAACCATGCGGGCATTAATGGTTGGTGGCGGAATTGGCGGGCTGACGGCGGCGCTGCGGCTACACGCGGCGGGCGTCGCGGTGGATGTCTACGAGTCGGTGCCGGAAGTCCGGGGGCTGGGCGTCGGGATCAACCTGCTGCCCCACGCAGTGCGCGAACTGACGGACCTCGGGCTGCTCAATGCGCTTGTCGCCGTGGGTGTCCAGACCCAGGAGTTGTGCTACTACAACAAGTTCGGGCAGGCGATCTGGCAGGAGCCGCGCGGGCTGGCGGCGGGCTATCGGTGGCCGCAAATCTCCATCCACCGGGGCAGATTTCAGATGCTGCTGCTCGACACGGTGCGGGAGCGACTGGGCGCGTCGCATCTCCACACGGGCCATCATCTCGCCTCGTTCGCGCACGAGGACGATGGTACGGTGACGGCGCGATTCGTGGATCGTCGCACGGGCGCATTGGTCGCCACCGAGCGCGCCGATCTGCTGATCGGCGCGGACGGCATCCATTCCGCCGTGCGCCAACAATTGTACCCTGACGAAGGGCCGCCGATCTGGAACGGCGCGATCCTTTGGCGCGGCACGACGCGGTGCGCGCCCGTTCTTTCCGGGCGCTCGATGTTCATGGCGGGCCACGCCGACCAGAAATTCGTCGCCTATCCAATCACCCCGACCGCCGACGAGCGGGGGGAGTTCCTGCTCAACTGGGTCGCCGAACGGCGCTTCGATAAGAGCACGCTGCACAATCGGGAAGACTGGAACCGACCGGGCAACCTCGCCGACTTCCTGCCCGCCTTCGCGGATTGGCAATTCGATTGGCTCGACATCCCCGATGTTGTCCGGCGCGCCGAGGCAGTTTATGAGTATCCCCTGGTGGACCGCGATCCGCTCGACCGCTGGAGTTTCGGGGCGGTGACGCTGCTCGGCGACGCCGCACACCCGATGTGGCCCGTCGGCTCGAACGGGGCGTCGCAGGCGATCCTCGATGCCCGCGCCCTGACCGACGCCCTCGCCACCGCCGCCGATATTCCCGCCGCTTTGCGCGCATACGAGGCGCAACGCCTGCCGATGACCGCGCGGGTCACGCTGACCAACCGGACGCAGGGGGCGGAGCGGATCATGCAACTGGTGGAGGAGCGCGCCCCGTACGGCTTCGACGACCTCGAAGCGGTCATGCCGCACGCTGAGATGGAGGCGATCACGACGGACTACAAGCGCATCGCCGGTTTCGACCGCGACGCACTGAACCGCCAAGACAACGGGAAAAGGGAGTAACGCAGAGACCGCAGAGGACATAGAGGACACAGAGAAGAGAAAAAATATGAATCCCTCTCTGCGGTCTCAGCGCTCTCTGTGTCCTCTGCGTTAAGTTTCTCTCTTCTTGGTGGTTCGTCTTTCCGTCGTTATGGCGCGGGAAATTTGAAGCCCTGCCGCATCGCCTCGTAGACGCGGTCGGAGACCCAGGTCGTCGCGGTGCGGGTTAAGTGGATGCCTTCTTCCTGCCGCACGCGCACGAGTTCGCCGCTGGAATCGGGCAGGAAGGCGGCGTAGTTGCCGCTCGAGTCCGTGAACATCGCCCAGATATCGAGGTAATGCACCCACGGGCGGGACTGCGCCTCCGTTTGCACGACGGCGTTGATGTCCGCCGCAACCTTCGAGCGCGCCTTGTCCCGCATGATCGGCTGACCAACCCAGTACATCTGCCCGCCGCGCTTGCCAACGATATCCATCACCTCGTCGGCTCGCTTACGGTACTCCGTCAGCCATTCCGGCGTGCCGCGCGTGAGTGAGCCGGAATCGGTGCGCATGTCAACGTAGTCGTTCGCGCCCGAGAACCAGACGACCGCCTCCGGGGTCGGCGTGTTCCCCATCGCCTGCGTCAGGCGGGCGGGCCAGTCGAAGTAATCGGGCCGCGCGAGGCCGGAGGAGATTTTAAAATCCAGCAGAGACGTTAGTACACCGTCGCGCTTCGCGTAGTCGGCGAAATCGTAGCCCATCCAGGTGGCGAACGAATCCCCCGCGACATAGACCCGCAGCGGATTCGCAGCCGTCACTGCGCGCAGCGTCGGTGGCGGCGGAAGCGGCGGACCGAGCGGCAGGGGCGGGCCAAGCGGCAGTGCCGCCGTCGTATCGGTCGGCGCCAGCGTAGGGGCCGTCCGGTTGTCGGTGGGCGGCGCGACGATGGCAGGCGGGGCGCCGGTCGCCACCGGCGGGGTGGCGGCGGTGGAGCTGAATGCGGGCGCCTCGTCCCGGCGGTTGAACGCGCCGTCAATCCACGCATTCACGCGGTTGAACTGGAGCGCGCTGGCGCCGGCGTCGAGACCACGCGCGCCCGCGAGCAAGACCGCCCGCGCCGGGCCGTCAGGCTGTTCGTCCGCGACCTTAACGACCGATTTGGTGTTGAGCAGCAGCGTGATCGAAAGGCAGACGACCACCGCCGCGAAGACCCGCCACGCATCACCAACCATCGTGCCGCGCGGCGCGATCACGCCGAGGGGCGTCGTGTCACGCTGATGAACCGAGACAGCGGGGTCGCCGGGAAGGTCAAGGTCGGCGTCGCTCTCGGCATAGGCGCGGACGTGGGATGACGCGCCCATCGGGCGGAGGTCGGTCGTCGGTTCGATGCGGGTCACACGGGCCATGGGCTGCACCTCGCGGTTCTCTCGGTTCGCCGCGATTCTATCAGAATTGGTAGTAAATGAACGGCGCCACGCCCTTTGGGCCGAGCGCGAAAATCAGCGCGACCACGACTCCCATCACCGCGCCCTGCACGATCAGCGGCGGCGCAGCGAAGGCGATTTCCAACCGATGGCTGAGGCGAACCGGGAAATACTGCATCGCGAGCGCGGCGGCAACGATCAGCAGGAGATTGACCGTCAC
>JBBRLR010000041.1:0-33991 GCA_038231255.1 Thermomicrobiales bacterium
TTCACGAATCGCCCCTACGCCAGATGGCATCACGACCTGTCTACCGCGAAAGAGTATATGGAGGTCAGCGTGTCGTTGTTTCTCGGATGCCCTTCGTCTTTACCGTAGAAGACGAAGCCTTCATTCGGTATGGCGTTTCTCAACCAGTGCCGCACAATGCTGGAGACATCGAGCGAAATCATCAGGTTGTTGGGATGTTCCGGCGCCACGAACAGCTGTGTCCCGTCACCGTTGAGGTAGTCGTGATAGGAGGGCGAATGCCAGGTTAGCCAATCGTCGGTCGCGCGGTCTACCCCAGCGGCGGCGGACCATATGCCGGGCTCATCCAGGTTCAAGCCGCCCCCGTCATAGTGCCTCTTGCTCTCCTTAACGCTGAAGGTGAGTTTGCGTTGATGAAGCGATTGTTCGTATATCCGCTCAAATCGAAGCGTACCGCACCGCGGAAGAAGGCGTCCGCACTCTCCAGGCAAGGAAAAGGGTCGCTGCCCGAATCGAAGGAATGTTTGTATCCGACCGCAATCTCGCCGAACGAGGGATTGGGATAGTCCGCTGTGCCGAAGATCGGCAAGCCCCCGCACAAAAAGCCGCCGAATTCGTCGTGCAGGCGAGAGGTTAAGTACGTGTTCGACGGTGAGAGGGAGTTCTGTGCAGAGGTTGGCGCAGTGTCCGGGCGGTGGCTGCGGCGGCGGTTGCGGTTGCGGCCCCGGACCATTGTTCGCGCTCGGTCGGTGCCCTGTGACGACGATGCCCGGTGCGAGCAGCTGCCCCTTGTGCGGCGTGTAGAGGAAAAAGGTTATACATGTGCCCCGCTTGCACGGTGCTGTATGCGACATTCCCGCGCGGTTGCGGTAGGGGAGGAACAGCGTGGCTTGCGCATTGTCAACGGAGACCCAGAGTTCCGGTGTGATCCCGAGATCGCTGGAGTCCTAAGTGATCGTCGTTGTTCCGGGTGCAACGAAGCCAGTTATCACTGGGTTCGGAAAGGCGGTGAGCGAGGCGGCAGCGGCACGAACGGACCCGACCGGAATCAGCGTGAGAATGAGAGGAAGCAGTAGAGCCAAGGCGCTCGCGCGCAGAATGCACATCGTGCGTGTCATTGGGTTGCTCCTTTCATACGGGATCGGCGTCGCAGCGAAGGATGCGGGGTAGCAATCGTAACGATCGGTGTGATGACAAGGTATGGTGGACCTCATTGTCAAGACACTGGAGAGAGTCTTTCTTACGCTGACAACCCCCTTGTGTACGAGTCCGAAGAGCATCAGTGGAGTGCGTAGCGATTCCTCGGATGGGCCCAAGTTAGGGGCGGATGGTAGCAGGGTCACCGCAGGAGCGCCATGAGCGCGATGCGCACGCAGGCGAGCATGGAGAAGGCGGAGAAGTTCTCGGCTTTGTCGGCGACTACCAACAGCGGATTGCGACACTGCTGATCAAAAGGGGGGAGTCGAGTCTGGAGCTGGCCATGGCACCGAAAACGGTGCCGTGGCCAGGCCGATCAACTCAGGCACACTACTCCGGGTTCGCGGGCTGCGGCAGCGCCCCCACTGCTACCAGCGCTTCGTGCGCTGCCAGGAACGCCTGCCGACCCGTTGGCGTGCCGCAGTAAACGGTGACATGGGTCAAGGCTTCCTTGATCTCGTCGACGGTCACGCCGGCAGCGATCGCCCCCTTGGTGTAAATCCCGACCTCTTGGAATCGACCGAGGGCAGCGAGCATCCCGAGACTGAGCAGGCACTTCGTCTTCCGATCCAGTGCCGTCCCCTGCCATGCATGCCCCCACGCCAGCTCGGTGACCAAGTGTTGGAACGTCATCATAAAGTCGTCGGCAGCTGCGAGATTGGCGTCGACATACTCGTTGCCGAGCACCGCTCGCCTCATCTCGAGGCCCTTGAGAAACATTTCGCTGTTCGGCATGATCCTCCTCCGGTCTGTCCCGTGTGCTACATCAGGTCGTCCATGCGATGGTGCGCTGCGATGGTGCGCATGGTCTCCCTCACGTCATGCACGGCGGCTCTCAGGGTGCACCGTGGGCCGGGTACCGTCCCGAAATAGGTCTCGGCGGGTGTCTGGTACCCGAGGGCTTGGTGCGGTCGGACTTCATTATAGAACAGGAAGTACGCGCTCAGCCCCTGCCGCGCCTCGCGGGGGCTCGCGTAGTCGCAGAGATACACCTCCTCGTGCTTCACCGTGCGCCACAGCCGCTCGACGAAGATGTTGTCCAGCGCGCGTCCTTTGCCATCCATGCTGATTTGTACGCCCGCTGTCGTCAGGAGGTCGAGGTACTGGGGACTGGTGAAATGGCTGCCCTGGTCGCTGTTCCAGATCACCGGCGTGGCCCGCGTCAGCGCTCGCTCGACGGCAGTGAGCACGAAGGGCAGGGCGAGGGTTTGGTCGAGTTCCCAACTGATCACGTAGCGTGAGAACCAGTCGAGTATGGCGACCAAGTAGAGCCACCCGGCGTGCAAACGAATATATGTGACATCGATCCCCCATACGTGATTTGGATAGGCGCTGCTGAGATCGCGCAGCAGGTAGGGATAGATGCGGTGCTTGCTGTCGCGGCGACTAAGGTGCGGTCCCGGCGCGATCCCGGCGATGCCCCTCTCCCGCATGTGCCGCTGTACCGCCTTGCGGTTGATCACCAATCCCTCACGTCGGAGGTGGGCGGCGATGCGGCGTGAGCCATAGAACGGGTACTGGGTGTAGGGCGCGTCGATCCGGTGCTTGAGGGCCACTTCTTCAAGTGATCGAGCATGCGGACGGTAGTACAAACTGGAACGGCTGAGACTCAGGAGGTCGGCCTGAATGGTCAGTGGCAACTCAGCCTGGTCGCGTTCGACCAGTGCGAGGCGCTCATTCCTATCCAGGTGGCAGGCCAAGTTTTTTTTCAGCCAGGCGACCTGGGTGCTGAGCCGGCCGATCTCGGCGTAGAGGGCGGTGAGTTGCGCCTCGTGGGAGACCTTGAGGGTCTCGACCGCCGCGCGCTCATCGAAGAGGCTGGGGAGACCGTTGAGGGCGAGCGCTTTCCACTTGCCGAGTTGGGTGGGATGGACGCCGTACTCGGCTGACAGTTGCGCAACGGACTTTTCCTCCCGGAGGAGTGCGTGGACGATCTGTGCCTTGAAGGTGGGAGAAAACTGTTTCCGCATGTTTGCAATCCATCACGAAGAGCGACACCTCCGAACTGTCCAAATTCCGGGGTCCACTATAAGGATCATACGGTCGCGATCCGTCGGATCATGCAGTAACGACGGTTCGGGAGGCAAAAGAGTTCTGGACACAAAGGAGATGGTTGGAGTGGTGTGCGACGAATCGCGATGCCCGGTATTGTGCGCTAAGGTCGCGACGCCAATGGACAGGGCGGGCGATGTGTGTCGCTAATCATGCTGGAGTAGACCCCAGATGGACATTCGGTCGTCGCAAGCACCACTGTTCCCGCTACCGTCTGGTCCTCGCATACGCCGATTGACGGGTCGTCAATCAACTCCCTCATCCTCGGCAGGCAGCAGCACTGCCGCAAGGGACCTCCTCAGCCACTCCTCGTACCGATCGTGCGACCAGCCCTGCTCGACGACGAGGATGTGCTGCAACTCCGGCGTGGCCAGAATCCAGTAGTGGTACCCCCCCTCCTCGATGCTGAGCCCGTCGCGCAACGGCCCGGCATCGGTCAGCACACGCACGAATTCGGTCTGGCCGCGGAGGCGGAGCGTCTGCTGCTGCAGCCGGATGGCTGCGACCTCGGGGTCCGTCGCTGCGGCGCTGCGGATCACGGCATGGACCGGACCGGCGCGCTCGAGGACGACGCGGGTGAGATGGGCGAGCAATGCCAGCCGTCGGTGTTGGTCCGGCTCGGCGCGGATTCGCTCCCACGGCTCGCCCTCCAGGACACCCAGCGGCGAGCGCGCCATCGCTCCGACCACCGAGGTGGCGATGAGCTCGTCGAGGATCTGCCGCTTGGTGCCGAAGGCCTTGTAGATCGTCTCTGGCGCCACCTCCGCCTCGGTTGCAATGGCGACAATGCTCGTCGCCGCGTAGCCATGGGCGACGAAGAGCCGGTCGGCGGCCGCAATGATGCGCCGCCGCGTCTCCGCCGCTTGTTCCTGCCGTCGTCGTGAGCGATAGGGGCGAGCGGGCTTGACAACTGTATCCATGCCGCTATAGTATCACAATAATCGGTACAGTGTGAATGTACCGAATTGCACCGATAGGAGGAGGGGGGAATATGTTGCACGGCTCACTAACGCGTCGGGCTTTCCTCGGCTGGTCGGCCACCGGGGCGGGCACGCTCTTGGTGGCCCCGCTCGCCCGGGTCGCGCCCGTCCTGGCCGCGCCGGGGCAGAGCGGGGTCACCGCCTCCGACGACTTCGGCGGCGGACTCGACACCGACCATCGTCATTACCGCAAAGATACGGAGGCCACCATGTCCGTCGAGGAGAGTATCGCGCTCGAGGAACTGATCCGCGTGCATCGAGATGGCAACCACCGATTCTTCAATGGCGACCCTGCGCTGGACCTGTGGATGCACGATGATGCGATCACGCTCCACGGCGGCTTTGGCCCCTCAGCCAAGGGCTGGGAAGCGGTGCGCGACGTTCTCACCTATGCGGCAGCCCGACTCTCGGAAGGCGAGATCACGTTCACCCCGCTCAGCGGTCAGGTCATCGGCGAGTTCGGCTACCTCGTGGGGGGTGAGGAAGGCACCGTTCGCCTCGACGGCGGCGAGCGTCGACCGATGCAGTTGCGGGTAACGATGATCTTTCGAAAGGTGGACGGGGTGTGGCTCACGGCCCATCGCCACGGCGAGATGGTCCGTTGAGCGCATCGCAGTGCAGGAACGGGGGGGATGAGGCCTCCGGTGGGCTGTTCAAGAACCGGGGCGACTACGTGCCGTTCGTGGCGAGGGGGAAAGAATCCGCCAGTCGGCGCGTAATCGGGGCAGTACCCGCACGGGAAGAGGCCGTCGTCTGTGGGCGGCGGCTTTCCCTTTCGGGCTGCTTGGGGTCACGAAGGTCGGCGTGCGGCAGATTGTCAGTGTGATCTACACCCCAGATGGACATCAGGTCGTAGCAAGCACCGCCATTCCCGCTACCGTCTGGCCTTTAGAGCGTGTTTGGCGGATGTCTCGATCCGAGCGTAAGGGGGATGTATCGGCCCGGAACCGTCCGAAAATGCCGTGAAATGGGGGCCGCGTTGGGCGTGAGGCTACGGTTCCGCCTTCCCCTGGACACCAATTGCCTTCACCAAACACGCGCTAAAAGGAAGGGGGCGGGGGTTCGGTTATAATCGCGGTGAAACATTCCGCGCACTCCGCCGCTCTAATCCGGTGGAGGTGGAGAGACGATGAGTGCATTGGCAATCGTACGGCAATTGACCCGAAGTTGGACGCCGCAGGCCGAGGTGGTGGACGACGAAAAAACATTGGTCCGGCGCGGGCAGGCGGGGGACGACGACGCCTTCGCGCGGCTGGTCGAGCGAAATCAGACAGGCGTGTATAACCTCGCGCTCCGCATGACGCGCGATCCCGAGGAGGCGGTGGACCTGACGCAGGAGACTTTTCTACGCGCGTGGCGCAGCCTGCCCGGCTTCCGCGCCGAGGCGAAGTTCAGCACCTGGCTCTACCGCATCGCCTACAACGTCTGCCTGAGCCGCCGCATCGTCCACCCCTCGACGTTCGCCGACCCGAATGCCGCCGACGCCGTCCCGGCGCCCGTGGGCGAGGAGCCGCCCGCGATTGTTCTACGGCAAGAGCGGCGCGAGCGGGTCGTGGCAGCGATGCACCGGCTGACGCCCGCCTACCGGCTCGTCCTCGACCTGTATTACTGGCGCGATTGCACGTATGAGGAGATCGCCGCCATCCTCGATCTGCCGATGGGGACGGTGAAAACACATCTGTTCCGCGCGAAGGCGGCGCTCCGCGTTGTGCTCGCCGCCGAAGGAGGCGCGGCATGACCTGCACCGCTGTCGCCGCCCTGCTCCCCGACTACATCCGCCGTCGTCTGCCCGCCGTGCGAGATACCGCCGTGCGCGCCCATCTCTCGACCTGCCCGGTTTGCGCCGCCGCCTATGAGGACGAACTCGCCTTCGGGGCGATGGCACGCGGAGCCGACATGCCAGCACCGGCGCACCTGATGGCGCAGGTGATGACCAGTGTCCACGCCGAACCCCGGCAACCGGCGCCGTTCCGAGTGCGCGCCCTCGACTTCGCGCTCGCTATCGGCGCGGCGCTCGCGATGAGCGGATTAGTCTTCGGGCTGCTCTCGCTCTGGCAGATCGGCCCCCTACTCGCCGATTTCTTCGACCCAGGTGCGCTGCTCGCCGACGGCCTGACGCTCCGCGCGATTACCCTCGCCACGCTCTGGGCGATCGTCGGTCTCGCCATCAGCCTCCCCATCGCCGCCATGACGTACGCCGCCATGATGCGCAGCCGCCGCGCGCCCGTCTGGTGGAATAGATTGTCGTCATAGATGTAGGAGTTACGCGATTGGGGCAATTTCCCGGTGGTGGCGGCCTTCGGGTACTCTCTGGGTGGCATGCCTCCCTGATACAGGCTAAAGCCCGCCACCACCGGATTCCTCTCGCGAACCGCGTAACTTCTACAATGCTAATCCGCACGATGGTAGGGAGCAACGATGACCTTTGATCTCGAACGGGCACGGGCAGAAACGCCGGGATGCGCGCGGGTCCTCCACTTCAACAATGCCGGCGCGGGGCTGATGCCGCAGCCGGTCCTGGATGCGGTGATCGCGCATCTTGAACGCGAGGCGTACACCGGCGGATACGAGGCGGCGGACGCGGCGCACGCGGCGATCGAGCGCGTCTACAATGCCACCGCCGCGCTGATCGGTTGCCAGCCGGACGAGATCGCGATGGTCGAGAACGCTACGCGCGCGTGGGATATGGCCTTTTACTCCCTGTCGTTCCGCCCCGGCGACCGTATCCTGACGGCGATGGCGGAGTACGCCAGCAACTACATCGCCTACTTGCAGGTCGCGGCGCGGACGGGCGTGGTCGTCGAGGCGATCCCGAATGACGAGACGGGGCAACTCTCTGTGGACGCGCTGCGGCGGATGATTGACGAGCGCGTGAAACTGATCGCCATCACCCATGTGCCAACGAACGGCGGCCTCGTCAACCCGACAGCGGCAGTTGGCGCGGTGGCGCGGGCGGCGGGTATTCCCTACCTGCTCGACGCCTGTCAGTCCGTCGGGCAACTGCCGGTAGATGTAGAGGCACTCGGCTGCGACATGCTTTCCGCGACGGGCCGGAAGTACCTGCGCGGTCCGCGCGGCACGGGCTTTTTGTATGTGCGCCGGACAATGCTCGAACGGCTCGATCCGCCCTTCCTCGATCTCCACGCCGCGACGTGGGTAGCGCGCGATCGCTACGAGATCCGCCCGGATGCCCGCCGCTTCGAGAACTGGGAGACGAACTACGCGACCAGGATCGGCCTCGGCGTCGCGATTGACTACGCGCTCGGCTGGGGGATTGAAGCGACCTGGGCGCGTATCCGCTCGCTCGCCGCTCTGTTGCGGGAACGGCTGGACGGGCTGCCGGGCGTCGCGGTGCGGGACATCGGTGTGGAACAATGCGGTATCGTTACCTTCACCGTCGCTGGACACGACCCATCGCGACTCGTGGACGCGCTTCTCGCGCGCGGCATCAACGTCTCATTCACGACCCGCGTGGGCACGCGCCTCGACATGGAAGCGCGCGGCCTTTCCGCGATGCTCCGCGCCTCCGTCCACTACTACAATAGCGAAGACGAGATCGAACGCTTCTGCACGACACTCACCGCGTTGCTCTGATACCGGGATTGGCCCCGCCCCCGGCGAGGCATTCCATGAAGATCGTGTCCCACAGCCTGCCGCCCATCCAGACGGACTCGCGACGCCGCCCGCATTCCCGGAAACCCGCTTTCTCGTACGCGCGGATCGCCGCCGGGTTGTAGGCGTAGACGGCGAGCATGACGTTATGTAAGCCGAGCGCGGTGAAGGCGTAGTCGAGCATCAGCCGCGCCGTCTCCGTCCCGTACCCCTTGCCGCGCGCCGCTCGCTCCCCGATGAAGATGACGAACTCCGCCGTGCGGTTGCGCATATCCACGCTGGAGAGGTTCGTCACACCGATCGGTCGCATCGTCGCGCGCTCGTAGATGGTGAAGAGGATCAGGCCGTCGTCGCGGGCGCCGGAATCGTACCGCGCGGCGATCCACTCCATCGTCGCGGGCGCGGGGGTCATGCCCTGCATCCGCAACGTCGCGAAGTCGCCCGTCCAGCGATGGTCGAGCGGCAGCAGATCACGATGCAGCGGGCCGAGCGCGACTTTCTCCCCGACAATATTGACAATTGGACGATGCGCTCCTTCGTCCTGCATCCGTCTCTCTTTCCTTTTCGACTGACTATGGCGCGACGATTTCGGCGGCGATCCAGGAGGGCCAGACACCGTAGGCGACGGCGGTCGTCGGGCGGGCGGTTTTGAGGTCGTAGACTTCCTCGCGGAAGGAGCCGCCGCTGGCAACGAGGATCGCGTTGCCGAGCGGGGACCAGGCGAGACCACCGAGTTGCTCCGGGGCGGTGATCGTCGGCAGCGTAGCGACGCGGCGTGCGTTCGTACCGTCCGCATTCATCGTGGAGAGCGCAAACTCCTGATCGTCCGGCCCGCGCTCGGTGAAGGCGAGCGATTTGCCGTCCGGCGAGGGCGTCAGATCGTATTGCATGCCATTCGTGGCGCGAATACGCGTCGGCGCGCCGCCCGCCGCCGGGACGCGGTAGAACGCGCCGTCGCCCTGATTCTTGTAGTAGATCGTCGCGCCATCCACCGCCCACGACGGCTGGGTCGCGCCATCGGTCGGCGTCTGGCCGTGCGTCACCTGCTGGATGTTCGTGCCGTCGGCATTGATTGCGAAGATCTCCGTCATGCCGTTGGCTGCGGCACGGAAGGCGACGCGCTGGCCGTCCGGCGACCAAACCGGCAGGGCGGGGTCGCGCGCTTTGTCCGTGATGCGGGAGATTTGGCGCGTCCGCGTGTCCACGGCGAGCAGTTCATTCCCCGCACCCCCGGCCCGCCCGATATAGACGACGCGCGCGCCATCCGGTGCGATCTTCGGCTGATTCCCGGCGGGAACGAGCGTCCGCTCCTGACCGCCGAGCACGAGCAGGTAGATCGTGCCGCCCCGCTCGTAGACGATCGTGCCGCGCGGCGGGGCGGGGAGCGGCGTCGGCGACGGGCCGGGCGTCGCGGTCGGGATTTTCGGAAAGGCGGGGAATCCGCTGCGCGGCGTTTCGCGGCCCGTCGGGTTGATGTCCTGCTGCGGAGCGACAGGTGACCCGCCGCGACCACGCAGCGTGATACCGAGGACGAGCGCGATCATCGCCAGCATCGCGAAGCCCGTCACCCCCGCGACGATCATTCGCCGCCGCCGCTGATTCATCCTGTATGCCGTCCCATCGTACGTACAACCATCGCGCCGCAGTATACCCTCTCCACACCCGTCACGGTTGCACGTTTCCTGATCGCGGGACCGGGAGAGCCAAACACATGCATCAGATTGTGCACATTGGCCTATTATCAAAACAATGTCGTGAATACACATAAATTGAACAAAACAGATAGATGTCTCGTTTGTAATCATTTGACACTTCGTTCGTTCTTTGGAAAACTGTTCGGACCATACGTACGAACGCTATTAGCGCGTGATGTGGGCAGGAGAAGATAGAGAGCAAGAGCGGGTATGCGCTCACCGATGGATGGGGACAAACATGGCTCCAACGGGTTGGTTTACGGCCCTGGTTGTTGGCGCTCAACCGGAGGATGGAGGAGCAACCATGCAGCGAGCACGATTTCTCTGGTATCTCGGCATGGCGATGCTCATCGCTGCGTTGTTGACCGTTCCCACAGCAGCAGCGACGACCGGGGCGACACTGCGGGCGAGCGACGCCACCATCACCGTCAACACCGATCAGTCGCAGACCACCCGGACCGAGATCGGCGCCAACGGGTCGGAGCAGTTCGTCGGCAACGGCTTCGGCCCCGGCGAACTGGTCAGCGTCTACATCACCTTCCCGGATGGTCGGGTCTTCCCCATCATCAACAGCCAGGGCAATGGCTGCTGCCCGCAGGGCGACCAGACGCTCGCGGACGGGACGGGCGGCGTCTTCTTTGAGGTGGATTTCGGTCAGGCCTACCCTTCCACGACCGGCAGCAGAACCGACAATGTCCGGTTCACCAGCGCGATCTTCCTGCTTCCCGAAGCGTTCGCGACCGGCGTGCCGGGATATGGGCGCTACACCGTCACGGCGGTCGGCCGCGTCAGCCTGCAGAAAGCGACCGCGACCTTCGCGATCGTCCCGCCCGGCCCGCCGGGCAGGCTCGACGGCGACATCACGACAACGGGCACGCTGGCGGTCTTCACGACGATCGGCCACAAGACCAGCGCTAAGCAGGTTGATCCCCAGCTCGCCCCCTCCGGCGTCTCCGACAATCCGAACGTCGACATCGCCTGCAACGGCCTGATCCCCGGTGAGTACGCCGCCTTCTGGGACACCTACCCCGACGGTACCGTCGTCGCCCTCAGCACCCTGGTCGCCGATGACGGCGGCAGCGCAGTCCTCCAACTTGACCTGCTGACCGGCAAGTTCCCCACCGGCCTGCATACCTTCTCCTGCCGTGGGGCGCAGTCCAACTACGTGATGACCGGCTCCTTCCTCCTGCTGCCCGGTGGCATCAGCAGCCAGAGCAGCATCGGTACTCTGACGGTCTCCTACGTCGGCGCTTCGCAGGCGGTCGCCAATGCCACCTTCCCGCAGCTGCCCTCGTTCTTCGCCAGCGACTACCTCCTCCTGACGGCGCGTAACTTCCGCCCGAACGAGACGGTCACCTTCTGGCAGACCTTCCCCGACCAAACGGCACACTTCATCGCCACCGTCAAGGCGAACGAGGCGGGCGTGTCGGTGGTCGTGATCCAGCTCTTCCCCGGCCCGATCAACTTCCAGACCAGCAAGGCCGTGCTGGGCGACTCGTCCCTGTATCTGATCGCCTACCCGGCGGGTGTTGACGGTCGCATCCCGACCGGACGACAGTACTTCTCGGCGCGGGGCGACACGACGCAGCGGACGGCCTCGACCCCGTTCGACCTGCTCCCCAGTCAGGTTGATCCGTAGAGAATCTCATGGCGTCTTCGGCGTCAGCGTCACGTCAACGATCAGGCGGCTGAAAAAGGTCGTGAGCGTTCCCGCGCTGTCGTTGCCGGGGATGCGTAGCGGGAAGGCGAGGGTCGTCATTGTCAGCCGGGCGCGGTATTTACCGAACTCCGTCGTCTCGAAGGTCTGCCCCTTTTCCGTCGGCACGAAGAGTTTTTCCCCGGCACGGAGGGCATTCCGGTCGCGCAGGTCGCTGTTCGCGGCGAGCACGGGCGTCTCGCCGTTCAGCGCTTCCTTTGATCCCTGTTTGGCAACGAGCGCGATGGAGATGGCGTTGATCTGATCGGGCCGCACATCGGAAACGGACTGGCGCGCAACGATGTACAACCACGTCACCGGCTGACCGATCAGGTTGTTGACGGGCGCCCAGGACTCTTTGTAGTCGTTGGTCACGTTCAAGGCGGCGGACAGATCCACCGTCGTCGGGTTGACGACATCGTTCTCGAGGTGGGCGATCACCGCCGCGACATCCTTGTAGTCGGGGCGTTGCTTCTTGATCTCCTGCAAGTCAGCGTAGGCATCCTTCCATTGGGATACGCGCAGATGCATTTGCGCGCTCGCATATTTCGCGAGCAGCATCTCTTCCTGATTCGCCTGCATCGCGCGCGTCGCGGCATCCTTATAATTGCCCGCTGCCTCGAACTGCTGCCGGGCGGTCTTGTAGTCTTCCCGCGTGAATGCATCCGCGCCCGCGTCGTACGCCGCCTTCTGGACGCGCAATTTCTCGGCCAGCGTCGCCTGCTGCGGCGCATCCTGGAAATTGCCCGCCGCGCGGAAGGCCGCCGTGGCGGTCGCATAATCTTCCCGCGTCAGTGCGTCCTGACCCGTTCGGTATTGCCGCTGCTGCCCGATCAGCCCTTGCGCCTGCGCCGCCTGCTGCGGAGCGTCCCTGTAGTCCCCGGCGCGGGCGAAGGAGGCAGCGGCGGTCTCGTAGTCACCCTGCAACAGCGTGCGCTGACCGTCAGTGTATCCCTGCTTCTGGTCGGCGAGCCGCATGGCGTCCGCTCGCCGCTGCGTCGCGTCGCGGAAAGCGCCCGCATTGCCGAAAGAGGCGGCGGCGGCGGTGTAGTCTTCCCGGTCGAATGCCGCGCTGCCCGCGTCGTAATTCGCCCGCTGCTCCTTCTCGGTCTGCGCCGCCCGCGCCCGCGCCGGTCCGTCTCGGTATGTGCCCGCCGCGCCGAACTCGGCGATCGCCGTGTCGTAGTCGCCCTGGCCGAGCGCGCTTTCCGCCGCCGCATAATGGCCCTCGTCCGCCGTCAGTTGGTTGTTGCGCCGGACGACCAGCGTGCCGAGGACGAGCGCGGCGGCGATCACGAGGACGGTGAGCGCCGCCAGCACAGGCAGCCCGACTGCCGCCCGCCGCCCGCCGCCCGCGTGTCGCTCCGCCAGATCCGGTACGCCAAACAGGCCCGTGTACTCAGAGTCGGGGTCGAGATCGTCCGACGGGGTGAAGCCGTCCGATGCCCATGGGACGAAGCCTGTCGCGTTAGTATCCCCCGCATGCGGAATCGCCGCCGTCATCTGCGCCTCGTCGCGCTCCGCCTCGGCGATGGCGGCGATCAGACGGGACGCACTTGGCGGGCGGGCGGCGGGGTTCGGGTTCAGCGCGCTTAACAGCGCGTGGTCAACCCAATCGGAGAGTACCGGCGTCCGCCCACTGAGCTCAACGGGCGCGTGATGCAGCTGCTCCCACTGCACGCGCCGCATTTCCGGTACACCGCGCGGCGCGTGCTCCCCGGTGAACGGAGACCTGCCCGCGAGCATTTCGTACAGTACCGCGCCGAGCGCGTAAATATCCGACGCACCGGTCAGCGCGCGGCCGTCCGACTGCTCCGGGCTAAGGAACACGGACGGGCCAAAGACCGCCGCGTCCATCCCCGGCGGCACGAACGGTGGCACGGCGAGGATGCCGCCGCCATCCGGCCCGACCATGATCGTCTCCGGCGCGACCTGTCGGTGGACGATACCCGCAGCATGTAGCGCGTCAAGCGCCCCCGCGACGGGTCGGAGGATGCGCACCGCTTCATCGGGGCTGAATGGCACGGCACGCTCGGCGAGGAGCGCGGCGAGTGATTGGCTGGGAGGCATGTCCTGCACGACAAAGGAGGTTCCGGCGTCCCGCTCGATCCCGCGCACCGTGATGAGTGCGCGCAACCCGAGCGCGCGCAGTGTATCCACCTGCTTTTCATAGCGCACGATGGCACCGGGCGACTCGCATATCGCGGGCGCGAGGAGGTGCACGACGACTTGCAGGAGCGCCGCGCCGTCCCACGCCTCGTACCACTCCCCGGTCTTATCCGTGGCGAGGTGGCGATCCAGGCGATACCGCCCCGCCAGCCAGTGCCCCGTCCGGTCTTCCATCTGTTCTGTTACTCCCGCTCCACCGCCACCCTCCCCGATGAATCATCGCACATTCCCATCAACGAGCAACGAGCAACGAGCAATGAGGAGACCAAAACCACTCATTGCTCGTTGCTCATTACTCATTGCTTCGTGTGGCGTCAGGCTTTCCGACGGGGCTGGGCAGCGGATTCCGGCAAGTTGTGCGGGATCTCGCCTTCCGGCACGCCCTCGCGCTCCTGGGCGAGCGCCGAGCCTTGCCCTTCTTTCACCCATCCTGCGTCCTCGACCTCGTGCGATGGCTTGCCCGGATTGTGCTCGTGCGCGTTTGGTGTTTGCGGCTCATGCTGCAAAGTGTCGGGCGCGACAGACGCCGCTGCGGTGCCGCCGACCGCACCCGTCGCGTCGCCCGCGAACTTCGCGCGTGTCCCCTCACTCGGTCCGCCCTGCGAATGATCAGCGTTCTTACTCATAGCATGCACTCCTTCATTTCGCTTCGCCACACATCTACCTGTTTCTATGCAAGCCATGTGCCGCAACGATCCACCGCACGGGGAACGCCCGCCCAGCTCGGCTACACATGACGCACGGATAATTCGCTACAATGCCGCTATCGCCGCGATGGATGGCGACGCCGATGGGGAGAGGAGGGATCGTGCGCGTGCTTGTGGTCGAGGATGAATCGCGGTTGAACGCCCTGATCCGCACCGCCCTGAGCGAGGAGGGGTATGCGACCGACAGCGCGGCGGACGGCGATGAGGCCTCGTACCTCGTCTCGATCAACCCGTACGATCTGATCGTGCTCGATCTCGGACTGCCGAAGCGGGATGGGTTGAGCCTTTGCCGGGAGTGGCGGGCGGCGGGCAACCCGGCGGCAATCCTCATCCTCACCGCGCGGGACGGCGTGACGGACCGCGTCGCGGGTCTCGACAGCGGCGCGGACGATTACCTCGTCAAACCCTTCCACGTCGCCGAACTGCTCGCCCGCACCCGCGCCCTGCTCCGGCGCGAGCAGGGCGGGCAGCGCCGCACGACTATCCTCCAGGTCGCCGACCTCACGCTTGACACCGCCTCGCACGTCGTCACACGTGGCCCGCGCACGATCCCCCTGACCGACCGCGAGTTCTCCATTCTGCGCTACCTGATGCACCGCGCGGAGGCCGTCGTCAGCCGCACAGAACTGCTTGAACACGTCTGGGACGAACAGTACGACGGCCTCTCGAATATCGTGGACGTTTACATCCGCCGCCTCCGGCAGCACATTGACGAGGGCGCGACGCCGCCCCTCATCCATACCGTCCGAGGCGCCGGCTACCGGATCACCGCGCACGGCGAATAGCGACGGGGCGGAACCGGGGAGAACCGCATTCGTCTCCCGGTCGTTATCGCTGCACCATCGGCGTTGGTGTGATTGCGGCGGGACCGGTACTGATGGGCGGTGTCGGCGACGGGCTGTTCACGAAGACGACATTCTTGATGCCCGCGTCGTTGAGGAGGCGCGTGAGATCGCCGGCGGCGTTTTCCTGCGCCGATTTCAGCAGCGCACCGTCGGCGAGGGTTTCCGTTTTCGCCCGGTTCTCCGCGTCGCGCAGGACGGTATCGAGCAACTCCTTCGAGGCGCCGCCGATGAAAGAAGTCGGACCGGTCGAACGCGAAACGACGTGGCTCTTCTGCGCGTCCAATGCCTGGCTGACAATAAACGAAGGCGGCAGGACGATGCGCACGGTGTCGCCGTCCACGGTGATGTCGCTTTCCTGTATCTTCGACAAATCCACGCCCGCTTTGACATCGTAGACCGCGAGATACGTGAGCGATTCGGTGGAACCGGGGAGCCTGCTGCCCGCAGACTTCGTGATCTGCTGATCCACCTGCCGCTCGGCGGTGACCAGTTGATCCGCACCTCGGATCGTGTGCAGCACGGCAGGGCGCACGTCGGTTTTTGGCGTGACATGCGGCGCGAACGGATGGAGGGTCAGCCCGAAATGCGTGACGTAGAGCGTCAGGCCGATCACCCCCGCCACCCCAAGAAGCGTCAGGCCACCACTACGCCGGATCATCCTCGCCACACCAGGGCATGATACGGCGCGACGAGGCTATAAACCGTCTTCTGACTGCCGATGTACCAGATGAGAAGTATCACGACAATGACCACAATCGCGAACATAAGTATGCCAATCACCCGTCGCATGGACATCGCCACATCCTCCCTCCGACACCGAGCGGCTAACCAGGTTGGTCATCCCGCATCGCTGGCCTCATTACCGCATCTGCTATGCAGGAATGACGCCAGCGATGCGGGAGGCTGGCGAGCATGCAGTGAATGAGAAAGCGGTCAGCAGTTCCTTCCCACCTCATCCAGCGCGGTGAGCAGGCGTTCGATGTCCGCCTCATCATTGTAGAGGTGGAACGAGACGCGGATGCGGCCATCGCCGCCCCAGACGAGGACGCCGCGTTCCGCCAGCGCATGGACGAGCGTGGCGGGTTCGGGCCACGCGAAGCAGATGTTCGGCCCGCGCCGCGCCGGGTCTTCCGGCGTCAGGAGCGTCAGCCCGCGATCCACGAGCGCGCGGCGAAGTTTGCCACCAAGTGCGAGGACGTGTCGCTCGATCCGCTCGATGCCGACCGCCGCCAGATAGTCCAGCGCGTTGTCGAGGATGGCGAGCGCCAGAAACGGCGGGTTGCCCGCCTCGAAGCGCGCGGCGTCCGGCGCGAATTCGTATGCTGCCGGTGTCGCGACGCTCCGTGCACCCGCGACGCTGTGCCAGCCGATCGTCTGCGGCGGCAGACCGGCCAGTCGCTCTGGGTTGCGGTAGAAGATCGCCGCCCCGTGAACGCCGAGCAAGTATTTGTAGCAACTCGACACCAGCACATCGGCGTAGCGCGCCGATACGGGCACGACACCTGCCGCGTGCGTCGCGTCTACGCTGACCAGCGCGCCGAAGCGATCCGCCAGTGCTCGCACGTCTTCGAGCCGATACCGCCGTCCTGTGAGGAAACTGACCTGGCTGATGGAAAGGACGCGCGTCCGGTCGTCCATCGCCGCCGCGAGTCGCTCCAATGTCGGCTCCGCGCCCCACTGCCGGGCGATCCGCACCTCGACGCCACGATCGGCGAGTCGCGCCCACGGGTAGATGTCGGACGGGTACTCGATGTCCTCCACGACGACGTTGTCGCCCGCGCGCCAGTCCAACCCGGCGGCGAGTTGATTGACGCCGTCCGTCGCGGAGTCGAGGAAGGCGATATCCGCCGCGTCCACGCCGAGCAGGGCGGCGGCGCGCGACCGGCACCGCTCCAGTGTGCCCATCAGCCCTTCTTCGCGGCCCGCCATCCCCGCGCTCTTCTGCTCGAAGAAGCGCGCGACGACCTCTGCGTGACTCTTGAGCACCGCCGTCTCGCCGCCTGCGCAGAGGTGCGCGACCGCCGGTACATGGAGAAAGTTGTCCTTGGACACAAGCGCCGCGATCCGTTCCGCCGTCACCATGCCGCACCTCCCGTCGCAATGTTATCCCGATAGCGGCTATCGTCGCGCGAATCGGGGCATATCACAAGGGTGTGAAGGGTGTCCGTCCACCGTGATCGCTCTAGCCCGACGTGTTCTGGATGTTCGTCGCGGCGAGGGCGAGGGCGGCGCAGTAGCCGTCGCCGGGGTTGGCCCAGCGGCGTTCGGGGAGCATCCTGCCCATGTACATCTCCGGCTGCGTGCGGACGAGATGCCGGAGGAGCGGCGCGCCATCCCAGAAGCCGATGCGCGGGTCGAACCGCTTGGTGCAATACCGGTTGACCGGGGCGGGGAAAATATAGGTGGCGAGATGCACGAGGTGGCCGAGGGCGCCGTACTGCGGCGTCCGAAACGTCAGCCCGCCGTTCGGGCCACCCGTCGCGCCGATGCCCGCGTAGTTGTTCGCAGATGGGTCCACCGCGCCGCCATACGCGCGAGCGCCCGTCTCGTGCAGCATCTGCGCCCACGGCAGGAGCGGATCCATGCCGAACTGCGGCGCGTAGTGCCAATAAAGCAGCGCCAACTGCCGCCAGTTCCCCGGCCCCTTCGGCCGCGGATTCAGGCTCGCCGCGTAATTCACCGCCTGCCCCACCCGCGCCCGTGGCGGACTGACAAAACTCTCCTCTACCGTCACCATAATTCGGCCCCCTATAGCAGTAGTCAGTAGTCAGAGGGATTTGATCTCGTTCTGACTTCTGACTACTAATACAGTTTTTCGAGATCGAGGATGTTGCGCATCTCGGCGATGCGGCCCTCGGCGAAGCAGCGGAGGTTGTGCCCGAAGAGCGCGGTGAGACGTTCGTTCTCGCGCGCCGCCGTGCTCGCCGAGTGCGGGTTGATGATGACATTCTCCATCTCCCACAAGGGTGAATCGGGCGGCAATGGCTCCGTGCGGAAGACATCGAGCGCCGCGCCCCGGATACGACCGTGCGCGAGCGCGTCCGTCAGCGCCGCCTCGTCCACCAGTTGCCCCCGGCCGATGTTGACGACGATTGCGGTCGGCTTCAGGAGCGCGATCATCTCCGCCGAGAGGATATTCTCCGTCTCATCCGTGTGCGGCGCGCACAGGACGACGGCGTCCGCGCGCTTCAGGGCGTCGGCAAGCCCCGCGCGGTCGGTCGCCTCGTCGAAGTGCGGGTAGTCGCGCCCCGTGCCGACCGCGACGGTGTGCATATCGAAGCCGTGCGCGCGCCGCGCCACCGCCTGCCCGATCTTGCCCGGCCCGATGACGACGAGCACCGCATCCGTTAGTTCGCCGGAGTCGTACCGCGCCCAGTGATGCGCGGCCTTCTCCCGCAGCAGGTACGGCCCCTCTTTGACGAAATGGAGGATGCCGTACAGCGCGAATTCCGCCATTGGCCCGGCATGGGTGCCGCTCGCCGTGGTAATAATCAGATCGTCCGCTTTCGTGATACCGAGCCGCCGCATCCCCATCCCGACGCCCGACGAGGTCATGCCGATCCAGCGGACTTTCGGCGCGTATTGACGAGGATGGACGCCCGCACGCCGATCCACATCCCACAACGCGTCCGCGTCGCGCAGGAGCGCCGACCACGCGGCCTGCTGCTCCGGCGTCCGCTTCCATTCGGGTGGCCCGTCATGGTCGGCGTTATAGCGCATCGGCGGCAGCAGATCAGGCTCGTACCGGATCGCCACATTCCCCGGCGCACCGGCACGGAGCGTCGCAACGTGCTCCGCTTCAATTGGCGACGCGATTACGACGGTGAACGGTTGGTTGAGTGCCACGCATCCCTCCCCTTGATGAGCAATGAGCAATGAGCAGTGAGCGGGCGCCCTTTAGGGCAGTAGCGATGAGTAGCATAATCCGAAGCGGCGGCCTACCGGAACCAATGATAGCGCAGTTTTGACTCCTGCATCAGCCTCATTGCTCATTGCTCATTGCTCATTTGCGCGGAGTAGCGGCGCGACACGCTCGCCGAGCAGCGTGACCATCGCGCGGTGCAGGTCGTGATCCACCGAGAACATCAGCCGCTCCACACCGGCTGCGGCGAATTCGCGCAGCCGCTCGGCCGCCCGCTCCGGCGTGCCGAGTATCCAGGTGTCCAGGTCCTGCATGTGCGGGCGGGCGCCCTCCATCAGCTGTGCCAAGCTGCGCTCCACCTCGCCCTCTGTTTCCCCGACGCAGACACCGGCGAACAGGGCCAGCGAAACCGCGCTCGGATCGCGCCCGGCCGCCGTGCAATCGCGGTCGAGCCGATCGCGCACCGCCCGGCACTGCGCCGGAGTGCCCATCCCGAGTACGTACTCGTCGGCATAGCGCGCCGCCAGCCTGGGCAAGCGAGTTGCCATGGCGGTACCGCCAATCAGCAGAGGCAGGCGCGGCCGCTGGATGGGCTGCGGCGTGAAGTGGCACTCCTCCAACTGATAGTGCGTCCCGGCGTGGCTGAATGGGTTGTGAGACCACAGCCCGGTGATCACTTGCAACTGCTCCTCGAGCAGATCAACGCGCGCGGGGCCGGGCGGGAAGGGGAAGCCGTGGGCGGCATGCTCCGCCGCCAGCCAGCCAGCGCCGACACCCAACTCGGCGCGACCGCCGCTGAGATGGTCGAGCGAGGCGGCCATCTTCGCCAGAACCACCGGATGGCGAAAGGTCACGGGGCTGACGAGCGTGCCGAGGCGAATCCGTTCGGTCTCCCGCGCCAGCGCGCCGAGGAATACCCACGCGTCGGCGGCCATGCGGTCGAGGTGGCCAGACGAAGAATAGTAATGCTCCGCCAGCAAGGCGGCGTCGAAGCCGGCCGCTTCGCCGGCTTGGGTAAAGGCCAGCGTCGCCGCGTAGTCCAACCCCTCCTGAATCTCGATTGACAAGCAGAACTTCATACCTCCACCCTTCCATTTCCGACACGGTTGTGCCCACCGTTCGGCGCACGCCGCAGCGCCACGACTGGCACACATCGGCGGACAGTATAGCGCGGAGACCGCCATCATCGTTGCCGACGGGTGCGATGCGCGTCGAAACTGACATCTGGACACAACTCTGTTTTCCCGCCCGGAAAGCAGGCTGGAAAGCCTGCTACCACCAACTTTTTCTCACACTCCGTCGCAGTGATGTCCAGATGTCGGGTCGAAACCCTTGACAGTCGAATACGCGTCATTTACCCTAACAGTGTTCGGAATAGAGATGGACATTCGGCGCAGTGGCAGTTGAGAAAGGGACCGACAATGATGCAGCCAGTCCGGCGTCAACCCCGTTATCTCTTCGCTCAGGCAATAGCGATGAACCGCCCGCTCGCGCTGACTGTGCTCATCATGCTGCTGGCGATGCTCGCTGCGCTGGTCGGGCTGGTCGTTGATCCGCGCGTGATTACCGGCGCACCGGCGTGGCTCAAGCCGCTCAAGTTCGCCGTTTCGATCAGCATCTATGCCGCGACCTTCATCTGGCTGCTCAGTTTTATCCAGGGCCATCGGCGCGTCGTCCGGCTCATCGCGTGGGTCTCGGCAACGGGAGTGCTCATTGAGATGGTGTTGATTGCGGGGCAAGTCGTCCGAGGCACGACGAGCCACTTCAATGTCAGCACGCGGTTCGATGCTGCCGTCTGGGAGACGATGGCCGTCTCCATCGTCTGCGTCTGGACCGTGAACCTGATCCTCGGCATCGTCCTGCTGCGGCAACGCTTCGCGGACGCCGCGTTCGCCTGGGCATTGCGGCTCGGCGTCTTCATCAGTTTTGTCGGGATGGGCGTCGCCTTCTTCATGACGACACCGACGGCGACGCAACTGACGGCGGCGAAGGCGGGCGCTGGTCTGCCGCACTCCGGTGCGCACACGGTCGGCGTGGCCGATGGCGGGCCGGGCCTGCCGATCGTCGGGTGGAGCACGGTCGGCGGCGACCTCCGCGTGCCGCATTTCGTTGGCCTCCACGCGCTGCAACTGCTGCCACTGCTCGGCTGGCTGATCATCCGCTACGGTGCGCGGTTGCGCCCGGCATCGCGGACGGCGCTGGTCTGGATCGCGGGACTCGGCTACCTGGGCCTGGTCGGCCTGCTCACCTGGCAAGCGTTGCGCGGCCAATCACTCGTCGCGCCAGATGCCCGCACGCTCGTCGCCGCCGGTTTGCTCCTGACCACCATCGTCGGCACAGCGCTTCTCGTCCTGATCCGCGAGACGGGCCGCTATGCCGCGCGCCCCCATGCAGACGATTCCGCAGCCACGTATCTGACGACGTAACGCAACAAAAGTGCTGCAGGATCAACGGTATTCGGGAACGACAACGCAGGAGCGAATTGCATGACGACAACGGCAGGCGCGAAGGGGCGGCGGGCGCGGTACGGCGAGGAGATGCGACAGGACATCCTCCAGGCGGCGCGCGACATCATCGCTGAAGAAGGCGCGGGTGCGCTCTCGATCCGGGGCATCGCCCGGCGCATCGGCTACAGCGCCCCCGCCTTGTACGAATACTTCGCCGGCAAGGAAGCGATTGCCGAGGCGCTCTTTGTCGCCGGGTTCCGGCAACTGGCGGCGATGATGGAGCAAGTTACCGAGCCGGATCCGGTTGCACGCCTTCATGACCTCGGCATGGCGTACCGCGCGTTCGCGATCACGCACCCGCAGGAATACAGCCTGATGTTCAGCCGCCCGATCCCTGAATTCCAGCCGTCATCGGATAACCTCGACATCGCGACGACCGCGTTTGCCCCCCTCCAACACACCTTCGAGGAGGGCATCGCGGCGGGCATCATCCGACCGATGGAAGCGCGCACCGGCGCGACCGCGTCATGGGCCTTTCTACACGGCCTCGTCTCGCTCGAACTGGCGGGGATGGGCGGCCCGCTACCCGGTTCCGATTATCTCCTCTCGCCGGGGGTTGTCGTTCCCGGCCACTTCCCTTCGCTGTACGAGACCGCGCTCAATCTCTTCAATGACGCAATCCGCACGCGATAGCACGGGAGGAGGCGATCATCGCACCATCCTGTGTATGTCCACAAACTGATCGTTGACCGGCAATCGGCGCCGTAACACGCTCACGCAGGCTTTGTGGCCTGCACGAGCGGAGCCGCAGGCTGGAAAGCCTGCGCTACCAAGGGAGAATTATCATGAGCAAGGTCATACCAGGCCGCTACACCGCGCAGATCGAGGGTCCGTTCGTCGTTTTCATCATCGGCATGCGCGTCAACCGCGTGTTCGCCTTCCGCAAGTGGATACCGACCGCGATGGCGATGGGGCCGATGCTGAACACGCTCTTTCGGCACCCCGAAAAAGGCTTCCTCGGCGCGGAGACATTCCTCTCCTGGCGTGGCGTCAACACCGTGCAATACTGGCGCTCGTTCGACGACCTCGAACGATTCGCGCGCAGCAAGGAGGAGCCGCACCTGAGCGCATGGCGTCGCTTCAACAAGGCGGTCGGCACAGACGGCAGCGTCGGCATCTGGCACGAAACCTATCAAGTTGCGGCAGGACAGTACGAAACCGTCTATAACAACATGCCCGTCTACGGCCTCGCGAAAGCCACCGACCACACACCGGCGACGGGCCGCACGGAGACCGCACGCCGCCGGATGGGTGGCGAGAGCGTTCCCGCCGTGCCCACTCCGGCGTAGGTAATATGGAGAATCAGTGAACTCCACCTGAGAGCGAACCGCCAAGAACGCCAAGGGAGAAGAGAAAGAAACACCAGTATTTCTTTTTCTCACTCTTCTTGGCGTTCTTGGCGTCTTAGCGGTTCACTTCCATCGGGTTTTGCGACTGATCTTACTGGAGTGTCACAGGATCGAAACCGACCCACTCGATCCCCGGCAGCGCACCGAAGCGCCGCGCCATCACATCGAGCGCCTGCGGGTTGTTGTCCACGAGCAGAAAGCGCCGTCCGAGCGCGAGCGCGGCAGCGCCAGTCGTGCCACTCCCCGCGAAACAGTCCAGCACGAGATCACCGGGATGTGAAGACGCGGCAATCACCCGCGTGAGGATGCCGATGGGTTTCTGCGTCGGATAACCCGTCCGTTCCGTGCCATTCGTCGGCACGATCGTGTGCCACCAGGTATCGGTCGGCAGTTTACCCCGCGCAGCCTTCTCCGGGCCAACGAGTGCAGGCGCCATGTAGGGGATGCGTTCGACCGCGTCCGCGTTGAAGGTGTACCGCTTCGGGTCCTTGACGTAGACGAGGATCGTGTCGTGCTTGGGCGGCCATTTCTTCTTCGTGCGCGCGCCGTAATCGTAGGCCCAAATCACCTCGTTGAGAAAGCAGCGGCGCCCGAAGATCAGGTCGAGCAGCACTTTGCAGTAGTGCGCCTCGCGGTAATCAATGTGGAAGTAGAGCGTGCCGTCGGGCGCGAGCACGCGGTGCGCCTCGATCAGGCGCGGTTCGAGGAAGGCGAGGTAGTCATCGAAAAGATCGGCGTACGTGCGCGTGCCGATTTTGACCGTCGCGTAGCGCATGCCCCCAAAACCGCTGCGGTCGCCATCGGCGGAGCGTAGCGTCTTGATGCGTGTGTGACCCTGCATTTTGCCTGTGTTGAAGGGCGGATCGAGGTAGATGAGCGGCACGGAACCATCCGGCATCGCCTGGAGGACCGGCAAGTTATCGCCGAAGATGATACGGCTCATCATCACCCGTCCCTTACATCCATACAATTGATACGCTCCGCTTACGGTACTACACGGTGCAACGGCCTGTCGTACGTGGTTTAAAAAACCCCACGTTGACGAAATATGTCCCGAAATGGTATAATCGAGTCTACAGTGACGTGTACGGACACGGACGACGGTTGCACCGCAAGGGGCGCAGACGAAGATGGACCGACAGCACGGCAGCACCCGCCGTACAATCATCGAAGCGCTCAAACGCCAAAACGGCTTAACCGCGAACGAACTCGCCGGGATGCTCGCGATCACGAGCATGGCGGTGCGCAAGCATCTGACGCAGTTGGAAGCGGAAGAACTGGTTGCGTCCACCGTCGAACGGCGTCCGGTTGGGCGTCCGGTCAATCATTTTCACCTCACTGAGGCGGCGGAACAACTCTTCCCCAATACATCAGACCAGTTGACCGTTGAGTTGCTCACCGATCTGCGCATCCTCAGCGGCGAAGAAACGGTGGATCGCCTTTTCGAGCGGCGCACCGACCGATTGGCCGACGAATTGAGTGCGGCGATGGCGGGGCAACCGCTCGAAGCGCGCCTCGAAACGCTGAAATCGCACCTCGACAAGAACGGCTACCTCGCCGCCTGGGAAAAGACGCCCGAAGGCGATTACCTGCTCAAAGAGTTCCACTGCGCGGTGAGCAGCGTTGCGCACACCTTCACGCAGCCCTGCGTCTCCGAACTCGACCTCTTCCGGCGACTCCTGCCCGGCGTCTCCGTCACCCGCGAACACCACATGACGGACGGCGAGCACCTCTGCTGCTACCGCATCCGCATCGAGGAACCGCTGGTCATCGCTTCGTAGCCCTTCCTGCTGACCCACCAAATTTTGCCCGCCCGCGCATAATTACACCTACCGTGCTGTGCTCAGTATTCGGTCTCGTTCCTGCCCCTGCCTGCTTCGATCCGCACGGCGACTGGGTGGCGCTTCCGGCTGCGGCGGTGGTTCGGGCTGTGGGGGCGGCTCTGGTTGCGGGGGCGGTTCGGGCTGCGGGGCCGGTTCCGGTTGTGGGGGTGGCTCCGGTTGCGGCGGCATGCGCATCGCCGCATCCTGGCCGATGAGCACGCCGCCCCAGGATGCGGCGTCCAGCGGCCCGAATCGCTCGTCAATCGGGAGCGACAGGTCGCCAATCACTGCCGACCGGAGGGCGGCCACCTGCTCACCGGATACCCAGGCGCGGAGGCTGCTTTCCGCCCGCAGGTACGCGGCGGTGAATGCCTGCTGCGCGGTGACGCAACTGCGGGCATCGTTCATCATCGCATCCACACAACTCAGTCGGCCGTTGCACAAGGTCGCGCCACCGCCGGGCACGCATTGCATGATCTCAACCGTGGCAGGGGCCTGCCCGGTGGCGAGCAGAGAAGGGAAAGCAAGGTCGTCGCCGGACGGTTCGCCATGCTGACTTGTCCTGTCAATGCCCCACACAAGCAGCGCCGCGACGAGTGGGATGACCCGGTCGGCAAACCGGCGGCGGGGGGGCTGTTGCGCGGAGACGCGCACGCTGTCGCCGATGATGGAGAGACAAATGGGGCTTTGGCCACCGTCGCCGAGGAGCAGCAGCAGCGATGGCGCCAGGAAAGAGGCAACCGCAGCGGCGTCCACGGGCGGTATCCCTCCCCGCGCGAGCGCGATCTGCATCGTCATTACCGGCTGCGTCAGGTTCCCTTCGGTGATCGTTGCGAGTTGGTTGCAGATAGCCAAAAATGCCGCGACACCGGTGAGTAGTTCGCCTGCGTCACAAGCGTACGGGCCGACGGTGACCGTCACGCGGGAGCCATCCGCCATCGTGATGCCGCGTTCCGGTTGGGGCAGGCGCTCGAACGGCGTCCCTCCCCGCATTCGTGCGGGGAGGGCGGCGGGAAAGCCGCTCACGTCCCAGATGGCCGTGAGTTCGATCTCAGCCGTCGGCTTATCACCGGCAGTAGGAAACATCGTGTCAGCGATCATGCGGCACCCTCCTCGGTGCGCCCAGAGCGGAGCACGTCAACATACGCGCGGCCGAGGATGCCCTCGACCGCCGGGTCGCATGTGTCGGAGCCGATGAGCAGATGGGGATAGACGTTAACTTCGAGAAGTTGCACGGCGATGGCGCCATTTACCTCGGTAGCGATCAGATCAAGCCCCCACAGGAGGACGCGCCGCGGTTCGCCCGCCGGTGCGAGGGCCTGCGCGCGCAGGAACCGGGCGGCAATCACCGCGTCAACGAGCGCGTCAACGGCATCGAGCAGCGCAGCGTGCGTGGCGGGATGCAGGCCGTCGAGGTTTTCGAGGGGGAACATGCCCTCCGCGAGACCGGCGCGGGACCGATACGCGCAGTTGGTGATCTCGGCGTCGGCCAGACCGCGCTCGTAGGGGAGTCCCGCGATTCGGGCGAAGAGCGGTGGGAGCCAGCGGCAGGCATCCCGATCTGCCGTGTCAATCATCACGTAGCAGCGGAAATCAATCTTGTGGCCCTGGAGGAGCAGGGGCGCCTCGATCAGCGCCTGGACAACGAGGCAATCATCGCCGACAGCGGATGGCCAATCCCCGCTGTCGGGCCGCACGATGTGGAGGTGGTCGCCCCGCGCGCCATTGGCCGGCTTGACGATACACGTCAGGCCACGTCGCGCGAAGTCCGCGAGACTGAGGGGGAGCTGCGGCGGCGATGACACGTACGTTTCCGGGCGCGGCACGGGACTCCCGGTGAAGCGGGCATGCGCTCGGAGGGTGTACTCCAGGTGGTCCTTGCGCCCCCATGCGGCATCGTGATCGCTGGCATTCGTGACGACCCGGCGGCATCCGGCCTCGCGGAGGAGTTCGGCGACCACGGCGGTCGTCGTTGGCTCGCACAGTGATGGGGTAGGACCGTGCAGTGCAAGTCGTTGGAGCGCGGCGCGCCCTTCCGGGGAACGATCGGGGCGCATATGATCCGCTGTCGGGAATGAGAGCAGTGCGTCTGGTTGGACGTGATCGGCAGTGAACGGCGCGGAGTTCCCCCGGACGCAGTGCATCGTTGGGCCATTGACCTGCACACCGCCATCGGCAAGGTGGATGGCATGCCACGGGCAGACGAGCACGTCGGCCCCGCCCCAGCGGGAGAGCGCACTGCCAAGGGGAACCGCCGCGTCCATCGTCAGCCGCTCTCCGTCGTGCGCGGCAACGAGGGCAATCGTGAAAGGCGGCACCGTCTTCACTGCGGAATTCGGCGAGATTCACCCATCGCTTCCTCCGAAATCTCCTTCTGTGTCAATGTGTTTCGATGGCTGATCCTCATCGTGGTGAGGATACCACGATTACTGTCTGGCCGCAGGGCGGATGCGTTCTCACTTACGGCGGGGAACCTCACTCCCCGGCGAGCCACCAGAATCGTTCCGCGATGCCCACCCCGCCCGCGACGTGGCTTCCGTACGTCCGCACCGCTTCCGGCATCGGCGTATCGGGGAAGAGCAGGGCGAGTTGCGACGGGTAGCAGCCGATGGCACGCACTTTTGCTCCGAGCCAGGGCATGATGTCCACGATTTCCGATGTCGCCCCCGCGACATCGGGGGACTGCATCCGCGACGTGTATTCCGCTTCGTGCCCGGCATACGGGTAATCCTCGTAGCCGCGCACGCGCACACCGCGCGCCGCGAGCAGGCGCATCGCCGCGAAAACCACCTGATGATCCACATGGCCGCCAATCGCCAGCGGTCCAGTGACGACGGTTTCCGGCCCGATTCCGATTAAGCCTAACTCAAGAAATGTGTTCGCGATCTCCGTTGGCAATGTCGCGTCCGCCGAAACGGGCCGGGCACTCAGTTCTTCCCACGAATGGTAGCGATCCTCGCGGAAGACGCCGTCCACGAAGGGGAGCAGATGGAGCGTTGCGCCGAGGACTGCCGCCGCCGCTTCGTCCTCTCCGCGCCGTGTCGCCAATGCCTCGGCGACGCTCGCCACCCCCCACACCGCGAGATGCCACCGCGCGTACGGCGTGAGCGGCATCGCGGCGGGCGGCGCACCGGCGAAAATCGTCGCGATGGCGACCGTCGCCCCCGCCGCATTCAGCCGCGCCACCTCGCCGCCGCACGAGAGCGCGACATCATCGAAGTGCGGCGCGAGAAAGAGATGCGTGACGGGCATGGGAAACCTCACCCCCCGGCCCCCTCTCCATTGCTTGTTAGCAAAGGAGAGGGGGAGAAAATGTGGGAATGCGGGGATTGATCGGCGTAGGGGCGCATAGCATGCGCCCTCCCGAGCCTCCCACTCCTCAGTCCTGCGTCGCGAGCGGTTGCGCACCGCACAGTTGCTCGACAGGCTGGCCGATGATCGCCTCGACCTCGGCCATCAGGGCGCGGATCTTGTCCTCGGTACGGAGGATCAGGGTATAGCGCGCGGCATTAGATCGCTCGCGATACCGCTCCCGCACCGAGGCGCAGCGATCCGCGAGGAGGACGACGCCATCGTAGTGTGCGAGGCCGTCCGCGATCGTGACCGCTTTTTCCTCCCAGGTATGCGGGCGGAAATCGGTGGCGGGCCACGCGACGGAGGCCGCTTCCTCGGCGTCCATCCCGCCGCTGCTGTGGATGACGCAGAAGCGCGCGAGCAGTGGTTGACCAAGCGCGAGGAGCATCTGATACCCTTCCCAGCAGTGCATGATGCCGTCGTGCGTCACATCGCGCCCGATGTCGTGCAACAGCCCGCCTGCCCGCGCCAGCGCCGGATCAACAGCCATCCCGGCGGCGGCGAGTGCGTCCGCGATCCGTCCCGCCAGCCGCGATACCGTTATGCTGTGCGCGCCCCAGGTTTCGTCAAGCGGGACGTAGCGCGCCAGCAGCTCGCGCGCTTCTTCTTCCGACAGGACGGTGTGTGCTTCGATTGCCAATCCCTCATACCTTCCGTACGACAGTATCGCCGGGGGCAGTGTACAATACTGCCATGCGATTGCCTGCAACCACGCTCGCCTCCCTGCTCCCCGTGCGGCTGCCCGCGTCCCCCTGGGATCGGCAACTGCTCACCGGCCATCGCGGCGCGGTCGCCTACGCGCGCGAGAACAGCCTCGCCTCCTTTCTGATGGCGATTGAGATGGGCGCGGATGTCCTCGAATGCGACGTACGGATGACATGCGATCGCGCGCTCGTCCTCGCGCACGACGGGATTGTCGGGCGCGGGCGGGGTGTCGCGCGGATCGCGTGGGAAACCGAGGCGGGCCTGCGGGCGCGCGTGCCCGATCTGCTATCGCTCGCCGATCTGCTGCCCGTCGTGCGGGCGCACGACTTGCTGCTCAATGTGGACCTCAAAGTATCGGAGGCGGAAGTCGCACTCGTCGGTATGCTGACCGCGCACGACATGGTGCGGCGGACGGTCGTCACTTCCCGCGCCTCGTACCAACTGCGGCGGTTGCGCGCGCTTGCACCGGCGCTACGATTAGGGTTGTCGAAGGGGTCAAGCCCGCCGCGTGGCCCGCACGGCGCACCGGAATGGGCGGCGCTCGTCGCCCAGCGCCCACTCCTGCCGCGTACCTTGCCCGACATTCTCCGCCGCGCCCGCGCCGACGCCGCGTACCTGCAATACCGGCTCATTACCCTGCCGCTTGTCGCCGCGCTGCACCGCGCGGGCTTCGCGCTCTACGCCTGGACGGTGGATGAGTCGGAGGACGCCGCACGGCTGATCAGCTGGGGTGTGGACGGCCTTACAACGAACCGGCCCGATGGCATCCGTCCGCTGATGGATCGCCGTCCCGAACAAAAATCACCATGACGAGGGAGGCAGCATGACGGCGACGATTCTGACCGAAGAAGGTACGTGGACGATTCCACCCCGCTCCCCCAAGGAGTCGGCGTACCGCATCGTCCAACGCGACGCGGATCGCTGGGCTGTCCAGGCGACCACGGAGGAGCGGTATCGCGAAGGGGGCGACTGGTTTTCGCCCTTCGCCTCGGTCCTCACAGCAGAAGAGGCCTGCACCGCGCTCCTGCGGCGGATGGCGACACAGATCAAGGACCGCGCATACCTCGATGAGGTCGTCCACGCGATCACTCGCCTCACCGGTGCACCCCCACCGGAGCAATGAGCAATGAGCGATGAGTAGGAAAGCGGCCCTTCTCATCGCTCATTGCTCATTGCTCATCGCGCTCTACCGGTTGTGTCTACTGAGTGTATATGCTATGCTGGCAATGTGTACGTACAATTAGGTGTACGGTTGGGAAGGACTAAGGAGGGTTTCTATGCGTGGACAGAAACGGATCCGGCTGCGACGGTGGCAGACCGCGTTGACGTTCCCTGCGGTCATTGCGCTCTTCGGCGCGATGATGGCGGCATGGATCGCGGTGCCTGCCAGCGCGGCGACCGGTTTCGCAAGCCCGGCGTTCCAGGCCCAATGGCAGGCGGGCGAAGCGATCACGCCGAACTTCTGGGGGCCGCTCTCCCTGGCGCGGGATGGGCAGCAAGAGCAGTACGTCGAAGCGCCGGGCGGGTCGCGCCTCGTGCAGTATTTCGACAAGGCGCGTATGGAGTTGACGAACCCCGCGACGGGTACCGTCACCAACGGGCTGCTCGCGACGGAACTGATCACGGGCAAACTCCAATCGGGCGACAATACCTTCGAAACGCGGCAACCCGCCGGTGTCCCGGTCGCCGGTGACCCGGATAATATCGGCCCGACGTATGCGTCCATCAGTACGAACGCCACGACACTGCTCGCCTTTACCCCCTCGGCCGCTGGTTCGCCGACCACCCGGTTGCTTGGCGCAACGGGCACGCTCGGCACCTATGCCGGCACGTATGCGAGCGATCCGCAAGGGACGATCGCAGCCTACGACAGCGACACGCAGCACAACGTCCCCGCCGCCTTCTCGAACTACCGCACGAAGGCCGGCCTCCTCACGATTGGCTTCGCGATCTCTGAGCCGTTCTGGTCGAATGTCAAGGTGGCCGGGCAGCAAAAAGACGTGCTCGCGCAGGCATTCCAGCGGCGCGTCCTCACCTACACGCCGACCAACAATGATCCCTTCAAGGTGGAGTTCGGCAACATCGGCCAACACTATTACACCTGGCGCTACCAGTCGCCGCAGACGCAGGCCACCGCGACGCCGTCCGCCACGACCACACCGACTACTGTGGCTGACACGACCGCGCCGAAACTCTCCGCAGTTGCCATCCCCGTCATGACGCCGAACTCCTTCACGGTGACATGGCAAACGAATGAGCCGGCGTCGAGCGAACTTTTCTATGGCCCCAGTACCAACTACGAGCAGTTCAACGACCGCCTCAAGGCCCTGTTCACGGTGGATCATCAGGTGGTAATCACCGGATTGAACCCTGGTACGACCTACCATTACCGCGTCCAATCGCGCGACGTTGCAGGCAATGTGACGAAGGACGATCAGGATCGCTCCTTCACCCTCCCGATGATCGCCAACGTCCCGGTAATCACCAGCATCACCGTAGCGAAGACGACCGCGACATGGTTTACCGTGACCTGGACGACGAATGTCCCGAGTAAGTCGCGGATCGAGTACGCGGCGCGTCCCGATTCTTCAGACTACAGCCGCTACCGCCCCGGCGACACCGGCGATCCCTCCGGCACGGGCCACAATGCGACCGCGATCTCGCTGGATGCGAATCATATCTACCGCTTCCGCATCGTTTCCGTGCTCAACGATGGCACCGCAAGCGCATCCGACGATACCGCTGTTGCCTACCCGAATAACTTCGTGCAGACAAAGACCGAGACCAGCGCGTTGAAGATCAACGGGCTGAGCGCCTCCCAGGATAAGCCCAGTCACCCGACGACCTTCTCCTTCACCACTGACCGCCCCGCTTCGATCATCATCGAGGTCGGGACGACGAACGCGCTCGGCGGTGGCTACTTCTACGGGTCATTCGACGATCCGCAGGGGATACGCGACTACCCGTTCCCCCTAACGCGTTCGGTCCATAATGTCAGTGTGAACCTGACGATCGGCGTCACGTATTACTACCGTATCTACGCCTACGACGAGCAAGGTACGGCGACATCGGACATCAAGACCTATACCGTCACGTAGGTCTGCGCTCCTCGACGCCCCCGCCGAAATCGGCGGGGGCGTTTCCTTTATACGCACTCCCGTTATTGGGCGAAACGCCCGGTAATTCCCTCTGGATGACGAGAGGGATGGGGATCGGTCGGGTCATTCCACACCGCCCAAGAACTGCACCGAAACTGTCGGTTAACTGCATGGACATTCACTTCCCTACCCACCACACTTGAAGATGGTAGCGGTAGGGAGTTCGATCTGTTTGACTGGCTGTTTGGAAAGCCTGCACCCTCCCAAACAAAGCGGGGCGATTCGGAGCCGCCCCGCTTTCTTGCTCGCTCATCGCCTACCGCCCCCATCTACCGATAGGACGCGGCCTGCATGTCGAAGAGTTCGGCGTAGCGGCCACCGCGCAGGATCAATTCGTCGTGCGTGCCGTCCTCAATCACGCGACCATCCTCAATCACGACGATCTGCGCCGCCATGCGGACCGTGCTGAAGCGGTGGGAGATCAGCACCGCCATCTTCCCCTCCGTCAGTTCGCCGAATGCCTGAAAGACTTCGTACTCGCTGCGGACATCGAGCGACGAGGTCGGCTCATCGAGGATCAGCAGGTCGGCGTCGCGCATGAAAGCGCGGGCGAGGGCGACCTTCTGCCATTGGCCGATACTCAGTTCCTGCCCGTCCTGGAACCAGCGGCCGAGCGGCGTCTCGTATCCCTGCGGTAGGGCGGCAATCACCGCGTCCGCGCCCGCTTCGGCGGCGGAGCGTTCGATGCGTCCGCTGTCCTCAATCGCCTCGATGCGTCCGAAGCCGATATTCTCCCCGGCCGTCAGTTGATACTTCACATAGTCCTGGAAAATGACGCCGACGCGGGAACGCAACTCCGCCGGATCAAAGTCGCGTAGGTCGGTGCCGTCAATCGTGATGCTCCCGGCGGTCGGGTCGTAGAGCCGCGTGAGCAGTTTGACGAGCGTCGTCTTGCCCGCGCCGTTCGCCCCAACGAGCGCGACCGTTTCCCCCGGTCGGATGGCGAAGGAGATGTCCTCCAACACCCATTTCTCCGTGCCCGGATAGCGGAAACTGACGTGGTCGAGCACAATCCCGTCGCGGATCGGCTGCGGCACGGGGAGCGGGTCGGGTCGCACCGGCAGTTCCGGCGCATAGGCGAGGAAGGAGAAGAGATTACTCAGAAAGAGCGAGTTCTCGTACGTGCTGCCGATGCCGGAGAGAATATTTGAGACCTGCGTCTGACTCTGCTGGAATGCCTGATAATAGAGTGTCAGCCCGCCGACCGTGATGTGGCCCGCGATCACTTCCAGCACGACGTAGATGTAGGTGAGTCCCGAGACGACCGTGCCGAGCGCGCCGAGGGCAAACTGCGAGGCGGTGCGGCGGATCGTCAGGTCGCGGTTCTCTTTGTAGAACTTCGCGAAAATCTGCCGGTAGCGTTCCAGCAGCGTGCCGTGCAGCCCGAAGATACGCAGTTCCTTGACGGGAGAGTCGGTCGTCAGCAGGTAGCTGAGGTAGTTGAGGCGGCGCTGATCGGGCGCGCGGCCGGTGAGCAGGGAGAAGAACTGCCCGGAGTACTTCGCCTGGTAGATGAACGAGGGGATCGAGACCGCGACGACGAGCAGCACGAGCCACCACGAGAGCGACGCCAGCACGCCGATCACCGAGACGAGCGTCACGGTACTGCGGAGTAAGCCGAACAACTGCGTCACCATCTGGCTCGGCCGGTAGCCCGCCTCGCGCCGCGCATTCTCCAGTTTGTCGTAGAACTGTGCGTTCTCGAAGTAGGAAAGGTCGAGTGCATTCGCCTTCTCCATCAGCCGCACGCTGATGTAGTTGGAGAGCAGGTCGCTTTGCAGGCTGCTGACGAGCTGGCTGATCGTTTGCAGGAGTGCCGCGAGCAGTTGCACGCCGAACCAGAGCGCGACGAGAATCAGGACGTGCTGCGTCTCGGCGCGGGTCTGTATCTGCTGATGAGTGACGCGGAAGAAGGCGGCGGTTGCACCATCCACAATCGCCTTCGTGAAGTAGAGCGTGATCGCCGGCAAAACGCCCTGCACGACGGTGAGGGCGGCGTTCGTCGTCGCATAGCGGGGCGTCGCCTCCCAGACCAGTCCGAGCGCCTTTGGGATCATCTGGAACGCGAGCCGGGCGCGGGCGCGGATCGTTTCGGGTTGGTTGGGGCGGACGGGGCGGCTGTCGCGCGTCCGGGGGGAAGAGGCTGCCAATAGAAAGAACTCCTTTTTGTCTGATATACAACACACAGCATTGTCGCATCTGTTCGGTACAACGCATACACGGGCCGCTTTACTCCGGTGCGATACTGCCAATATGGCTAGGTGAGGGAAGCAATGAGCGATGTGCAACGAGCGATGAGCAA
>JBBRLR010000042.1:0-33719 GCA_038231255.1 Thermomicrobiales bacterium
AACTCTCAACGCCGTTCCACCGCAGCAGTCCTACAGGGTCGGACCTCACGAGGGAATTCAACCCCGCTAAAGCGGATTGCGGGTACAGGGCACCGCTAGCTCCCCGTCTAGCACGACCACTGCGGATTCTACGTCCATTTCTCGGCGGCGTCAAACGGGTGAGTAGTCAGTAGTCGGTAGTCAGAACCGGGATTGGTCCCTCTGACTACCGACCCCTGACTACTCCCACAGGTACGCATCTTGCTTCATGAAAGGAACGAACAGGCCATGCGGTGATGTATGGCACAGCAAGAGCGAAAGGAGCGCAAACTGATGCGTATTAATCTCGGTACAAAGGTTGTCACCTCGGACGGCACGGATGTCGGCAAGATAGATCGGCTCGTCGTGGACCCGCGCACGGATCAGATGCAGGAGTTCGTCGTCCGCAAGGGATTTTTCGTCGAGCACGACGTTATCATCTCGATTGGCGAAGTCGAGGATCGCGTTGGCAACGACGATGACGACATGATCCATCTGCGGCTGACGGCCGATCAGGTGAAGCAGATGCCGGAGTTCGTCGAGCATTCCTACATGGCCGCGCCCGATGGCATGTATCCGGGCCTGTTCGGCAACTCGGTCGGGATGGGCGGCGCGACGGGCGGCGGGTTACTCTGGCCCTCGCCGATCTATGAACCCGCTGCGCAAGGATCGCTCGGGCGTGCCGGATTGCCGGCCGATGCACCGCTCGCCAATAGCGGTGGCTCGAACGCTGTCGCGCCCGGCATGATGGGCGACAGCCTGCGGGAATCGCGGCCCGGCAACGTCTTCCTTTCCACCGGCACAGATGTGAAGATGCGCAGTAATGGCGACAAAATTGGCACCGTGGACGAATTGGTCGTTGACCCTGCGCGCGGCAAAGTGACTGAGTTGATCGTCAAGAAGGGGCTGTTCGGCGGCCAGGAAATCCGCATCCCCACCCAGTTCATTGACGAGATTGACGACGATGCCGTGTATGTCTCCCTCGACAAAGACCGCCTCGAACGGTTCACCGTCAAGCAATAACTGGAACCGGAACCGGACTGAATTGAGCCGCCACTACTGCCCTCTGGGCAGTAGTGGCGGCTCGCTTTTTGCTCCACCCACCGATCAGTGTCCGCAAAATACGAATGCTACGATAGGCAAATTTGGCATAAAACGAGCGACCTGAGTACAGTGCCGATCATGTGGCGGTCGGCGCTGCCGCGTAGGGTAGGTGGGTGGATGCGTCCTGGGTCAGGGCGTGTATCCCGCCGAGATACACGGAAGAGGACGGGCAGATGTTTCGAGAATGACGGTGAAGGCTGTCCTTCGCTGCGCTGGTGGGGACGGGACTTGTCCTCGCGCCCATCGTGCCGTTCGTCGCACAGGGAGCGGATCAGTTCGCCAGCTCGGCATTCGAGTGGCAATGGCGCACAGTGGAAGGGGCAATCCCGAATTTCTGGGGGCCGCTCGAAACCGCGCGGAACGGTCAGGCCGCGCAGTACATCGAGGGGTCGTTCAACGGGCAGCAGGGCGTCCGGCTCGTCCAGGATCCCCGGCGGCTGGTTAACGACGATGGGCTACACCCAATCAGCCCCGCATTCGCGACGAATGCCCGTGTCAATAAGGTGGACAATACACTCGTCTTCGTCCAGGCATTCGAGCGGCGTGTGCTGACCTACACGGCGGCGAACCCGGCGGCATTCCGCGTCGAGTTCGGTACTATCGGCTGCCACTACTACCGCTGGCGCTACGAAATCCCGAACCCGGCGCCGTCGCCCAGGGATCCCGATGTGACGGTTACCGCCACTATGGTTCCGACGGCAACCGCACCAGCGACGGCAACGCCGACCCTGATCGCGACGCCCATTGGGACGGCGCCCGCGCCGATTCCGGTTCCTCGCGTGCCAGGTTCGCCGTAGCGGTCGGCATTGCAGCCTTGTACGCGGCTATGCTATACTTGCGACTAACTGATTGACGGGGGTGCCGCAGGGTGCGCCGACGTGTGAGGGGAGCAACGCCGATGGCTTTGCAAAAGCCGAAGAAGACCGACATCATCGTAGATTACGCGACGAAAGAAGGGGACACAGGTTCCCCCGAAGTGCAGATCGCGCTCCTCACCGCACGGATCAACCATCTGATCGAGCACCTGAAGCTGCACGATCACGACCACCACTCGCGGCGCGGGCTGCTGAAGCTCGTCGGCCGCCGCCGCCGCTTGCTCGCCTATCTCAGCAGCAAAGATGCCGAGCGCTATCGTGCGGTCATCGCGCGGCTTGGACTACGGCGATAATCCGGGTGGGGGCAGAATCGGTTTGATGCCAGCCAAACACTGTCGGTTGTGGGTTCGTGGAACGAGTCTGAGAGCGGCTCAGGGGAATGATGCCCCTGGGTCGCTTGTTTTTGTAATCGTAGGGAGGCGCCGATGACGTAACCGAGGACGACGGCTTGGGGAGCCTTGGGTATTGGAGCATGGATGTGCGCGTCGCGCGCCGTGGCGATCGCATCTATGCTCCAGTCCCTGAGTCTTTCCGCCCTGAACTGGTGTGGGATGACGCAATCCCATGAGGACTCACGAGATGGGCGCATCAGCGCCGGAGAGAAGAAAACACGAATGGCATATCCAACAGTACACACCGTGTCCGCCGAGTTCGGCGGGCGCACACTGACGCTCGAAACCGGGAAACTGGCGGAGCAGGCGATGGGCGCATGCACCGTCCAGTACGGCGACACGATCGTCCTCGCCACCGCAGTCGGGGAGCGGGAAGCGCGCGAAGGGCTCGATTTCTTCCCGCTGACGATCGAATACGAAGAGCGGATGTACGCGGCGGGAAAGATCCCCGGCGGCTTCATCAAGCGCGAAGGTCGGCCGACAGAAGCGGCGACGCTCGCCGCCCGCCTGACCGACCGCCCGATCCGCCCCTTGTTCCCCAAGGGATACCGCTCCGAGGTGCAGGTGATCATCACCGTCCTCAGCGCGGATCAGGAGAATGACCCGGACATCCTTTCGGTGATCGGCGCGTCCACGGCGCTGATGCTCTCCGGCATCCCCTTTCAGGGGCCGGTCGCGGCGGCGCGCGTCGGCTACATTGACGGGAAACTCGTCGTCAATCCGACCAACCAGCAACTGGCCGACAGCCGGATGGATGTCGTCGTCGCGGGCACGAAAGCGGCCGTGATGATGGTCGAGGGTACGGTGAATATCCTGCCGGAAGAGACCGTGCAGCAAGCGATCGAACTTGCACATGCTTCCTTCCAGCCGGTCCTCGATTTGCAGATGCAACTCGTCGAAAAGGCGGGCAAGCCGCGCTGGGAAGTCCTGTCGCCCGTGAAGGACACCGCTGCCGCCGACGCGGTGCGCGGCTTCCTCGGCACGCGGCTGCACGATGCGATCTACCAATCGGACAAGACGCAGCGGCAAGCAGCGATCCACGCCCTCGGCGACGAAGTCCGCGCGCACTTTGGGGCGCAGGCAGAGGGTGCGGCGGTCAATGCCCGCGCCGCGATGGGCGCCTTCGAGGATTTGGAAGCGGAAACGGTGCGGTCGGCGATCCTCAAGGATGGCGAGCGACCCGACGGGCGCGCGCTCACCGAGGTCCGCCCGATCTGGTGCGAGGTCGGCGTCCTGCCGCGTGCGCACGGCAGTGCGATCTTCACGCGCGGGCAGACGCAGATCCTCAACGTCCTCACGCTCGGCTCGACGAGCGAGGAGCAGCGGTTGGACACCATCGGCACCGAAACGATCAAGCGATACATTCACCACTACAACTTCCCCCCCTACTCAACGGGCGAAGTGAAGCGGATGCGCGGCCCGGGCCGGCGCGAGATCGGCCACGGCGCGCTCGCCGAGCGGGCGCTGTTCGCGGTGCTCCCGACCAAGGAGGCATGGCCCTACACGATGCGCCTCGTTTCCGAGGCGCTCTCGTCCAACGGCAGCACCTCGATGGGCAGCGTCTGCGGCAGCACACTCTCGCTGATGGACGCCGGCGTGCCGATCGCCGCCCCGGTCGCCGGTGTGGCGATGGGGCTGATAACTGGCGAGAACGGCCAGTACCAGGTGCTGACGGACATCCAGGGCATCGAGGATCACCTCGGCGACATGGACTTCAAGGTTGCCGGCACCGCCGAGGGCGTGACAGCGATTCAGATGGACATCAAGGTGCAGGGGATTACCTTCGACATCATGCGCAAGGCGCTCGCGCAGGCGCACGAAGGCCGGATGCACATCCTCGGCAAAATGCTGGAAGTCATGCCCGCATCGCGCGGCGAGATGTCGAAGTACGCGCCGAGTGTCATCAGCATCAGGATTGATCCGTCCAAAATCGGCATGGTGATCGGCCCCGGCGGTAAGAATATCCGCGCCCTCACCGAGCAGACGAACACCAAGATTGACATCGAGGACGACGGCTCGGTCTTTATCTCTTCCGTGGATCAGGCGGGCGCGCAGCAGGCGAAAGAGATGATCGAGCGGATGACGGCGGAAGCGAAGATCGGCGAAATCTACCTCGGCAAGGTCGTGCGGATCATGCCGTTCGGCGCGTTCGTCGAACTCTTCCCCGGCAAGGACGGCCTCGTGCATATCTCCGAACTGGAGACGCACCGCGTCGAGCGCGTCGAGGACATCGTTAATCTCGGCGACGAGATCAACGTGATGGTGACGGACATTGACCCGCAGGGGAAGATCAGCCTGTCCCGCAAGGCGGTCCTCACCGGCGAGATGCCGCCGCCGAAAGCGGCGCGCATGGACCGTGGCCCGCGCCCCGGTGGTTTCGATCGCGGCCCGCGCCGCGATGGCGGCGATCGCGGCTAATCGCCCCGTCCGATTTGGACAGCATACGGCCCCTCCCGATTTCGGGAGGGGCCGTTTCTCATCCTCATGAGGATTGGTAGCGTAGGCTTCAGCACGCTGTTGTTCGTAACGTCCGGAGGTTAGATCGGCTGCGAGATGCAACGACGCGCGCGGTTCGGGCTGGTTCGTTCCTTCCTACTGTGGTCATTGCCGCGGCATCGGGATCGGGTTCGGTATCCCACTGCCACCCCCCGTTGCCGATCGCGCTGTCGGGGCGGCGTTTGGCGATCCGCTCATCACCGGGCCGGGGCGACTCGGTGGCGGCGTGGTGACAATGGCGTACTCGAATGCGCCGATGTCGCAGTGTGCACCCTGCGGGCGCCGGATGCCACGCTGATCCACGCCAGCGACCGGCGAAGAGCCGCATGTCGTGTCATCCCCAGCATCGAGTGCGGCGCTGCCCGGGCCGATCCCGCGCGTTTTCGTCGGACCGCCATAGTTGCCAAGGAGGGTCAGTTTCGGATCGCCAACGGCGAAGGGCGTATCCCCACACCCGCTATTGGGATTGAACTGGAGATTGTGCCCGCGATTTACGACACCGAAACCACAGTTGCCGCTGGAGCCGGCGATGTTGTTGGAGACGATGGTGTTTATGAGGTACGTCCCACCGACATCTATACCGCCATAGCTGGACGATCCGGGGGTGCCATGGGTGCTCCCACCGCCGATGCCGCCCACGCCGCGAAGCGCGCTGTTGCCGTCAATTGTCGCGTTTGTGATGTCATCGCCGATATCTTCAAAAGAGATCGCGCCACCGTAACTCGAACCGCCCCCGCCGCCATTGCCCATCGTCGTCCCTATGCCGCCATTACCGCCGTTGCCGCCGGTGGCGGTGTTCGACACGAAGGTCGTATTGCCGACGGAGTATCCGGTTCCGGCCAGGGCGCCGCCAGACGCGCCTCCTCCTGTGCCTCCTGCATCGCCTTGGATTGCAAACTCTCCCGATCCCGTGCCACCGGCTCCGCCGCTCGCGCTGTTCCCGACGAAGGTACTGCCGGTGACCGAGATCTGGCTGTTAAATTTGACAATCGCGCCGCCCTTGCCCACGCCGCCTGTTCCGCCGATACTGGCGCTGCCACCGCCCCCGGGGCCGCCCTTCGCGAGATTGCCGGCGAAGGTGCTGTCCTGGATGAGGACAATGTTGGCCTGAGCGGACGCCTCGATCGCGCCGCCGAAACCACTGCCGCCTGCATTGTTTCCATCACCACCGGCGCCGCCTTGGGCGATATTCGCGGTGAATGTGTCCCGTATTGCTATCAGGACACCGTCCGTATAGATCGCCCCACCGAGAGCAAAACCGCCGGGGGCGCCCACCGCCCCTGCCACGCCGACAATTTTGTTGTTGCTCAGCACGCAGTCGCTGATGGTGACTTGGGAATCATGGCTGATGTTCAGCGCGCCGCCGCCCGTTGCGGAGGCGCTGGATTGCAGCCCATTGGCGAGCGTTAGCCCGGTCAATGTTACGGTTGCGAAGGAAACATGGAAAATGCCATCCGCGATGACGCTGCCATCAATGGTCGTCGCTCCCGCCCCCGCGCCGTTGATCGTCATGTCCGCGAGCAGGTTCAGATCGCCCGTCGTTGCGAGATCACCGCCGCTGGGTGGGATTGTCAGTTTATAGAGCCCCGGCGGCACCGAGATTGTCGTGTTCGCGTGAGCATTGGCATAGAGTACCGCATCGCGCAGCGAACAGGCGCCACCGGCGGTTACACAGCCGTCGCCGTTGCTGCCGTGCAGCGCATCCATCGTCGTGTTGACGACGATTGGCGGCGCGGCAGACATCGTGGCAGCAGGCACGGCGGCGAGCGATGTGCCGAGCAAAAGCACGACGAGTGCGAAACGAAGCCGACGAGTGGTGCTACTGAGTGATGCCATGGCGAACCTCCTACCTTCCGTTGCATCGGCAAACCGGGCCCCTCCATGTTAGTAGCATGAGACGCGATGCACTACGCACAACCGGCAAGAACGCCCACACGAATTCCGGCGAAAGATTGGTGGGGAGGCCGACCGTGGCGGGGTCGTAAGCGCGCGATCAGCGGTTGCGAATCTTTTTCCACTATGTCAAAATAGCGTGCCAGATATACTGATTTTCGTCGGCTGCTATGCGCACGACGTCTTACTCGCATCATTAGGCGGTAACTGGCCGTGGACGCTTCACCTCGCCGTTCGAGGACAACACCATCGGATGGGAAGGATGCGCTGGAGCAGCCATTGTTCGGTGCCCTGCTCCGCCGTTACCGTGCCGCGCGCGGTCTGACGCAGGAGGCGCTCGCCGAGCGTTCGACGATTAGCCTGCGGGCGATCAGCGACATCGAACGGGGTGTGAAGCGCAAACCACAGCGCGAGACGATGCGACTGCTCGCCGACGCGCTCGTACTCTCCGAGGACGAGCGCGCCCGATTTGAAGCCGCCGTCCTTCGGCAGGTCGCCCGCCCTACCGTCGCGCCCGACCCGCCGAAGGACAACCTCTTTGCCCCCGTGACGCCACTCATTGGGCGCGAGGGCGAGCATTCCGCGCTGACCGCGCTCCTGCGGCGCGACGATGTGCGCCTCGTCACGATCACGGGGTGCGGCGGCGTCGGCAAGACGCGGCTGAGTGTCGCGGTTGGCGCGGATGTGCGGGGCGATTTCCCCAGCGGCGTCATCTTCGTTTCGCTGGCCATGATCCGCGACCCCGACCAGATCGCGGCGGCAATCGTCGGCACGCTCGGTCTGAAGGAGCGTCCGGGGGAATCGCCGCGCGACCGCTTGAAGGCGTATTTGCGCGAACACCCGTATTTGCTCATCCTCGACAATTTCGAGCATCTGATCGCGGAAGCGCTGCTCGTCTCCGAGTTGCTGGAAGCTTGCCCGCTGCTCAAAATCCTTGTGACGAGCCGGGAATCGCTCCACTTGCGTGGCGAATATGCCTTCGCGCTCGCCCCATTCTCGCTGCCGGACACTTGGATATGGGACGATGAGACGGCCCTGCGGCAGTCGCCAGCGGTCGCGATCTTCTGCCAGCGCGCTCAGGCTGCGATGTATGACTTCGCTCTGACCGCCGACAACGCCCCAATCGTGGCGGCGATTTGCGCGCGCCTCGACGGATTGCCGCTCGCCATCGAATTGGCGGCGGCGCGCGTCTCGTTTTTTGGCCCGGAGGCGCTGTTGGCGCGCCTCGATGCCCGCTTGCCGGAATTGATAGATGGCCCGCGCGACTCGCCCGCCCGGCAGCGCACGATGCGGGGCGCGATCGAGTGGAGCTACCGTGCGCTTGACGAGGCAGAGGGCATGCTTTTCGCGCGGCTCGCTGTCTTTGTCGGCGGCTGCACGCTCGAAGCAGCGGAGGCGGTCTGCGCGACGGACGACGACTGCGATGCGGCTCTTGGTGGGATGATGTCGCTCGTTAGCAAGAATCTGCTCCTTCACGCGACGGGCGCGCAGCCGCGCGTCGGCATGCTGGAAACGATTCGCGAGTATGGCATGGAGGTGTTGGCGGCGCGTGGTGATTTGGCGGAAGCGCGGTGGCGGCATGCAGTCTACTTCCTCGCATTTGCGGAGCGGGCAGAGCCGGAACTGACCGGCCCCCGGCAGACGGAATGGTCCACAAGATTGCTGGCGGATCACGACAATCTGCGCGCCGCGCTCCGCTGGGCGGCGGAGGAACAGGACGTACGGACGGGGCTGCGGCTCGCAGCCGCCCTCTGGCGTTTCTGGGAGGCGCGCGGCTACCTGCGCGAGGCGCGCGAATGGCTGGCACGAATGCTCGCGCTCGCAACCGACGTGACGGACGCGCAATCGCTCGTTGCGGTGCGGGCGCGGGCCCTCAACGCGGCGAGCATGTTGGCGTATCGCCACGGCGATTACGCCGAAGCCGTGCGTCTTTCGGAGGAATGCCTCGCGCTCTCGCAGCGACAGGGCGAGCGTGCGGCGCAATCGGAAGCGATAGGCAATCTGGGATTCATCGCGCACCGGCGCGGGGATAATACGCGCGCGGTGGAACTGATCCGCGAAAGCCTGACACTGGCGCGCGAAACCAGTGATGCGCTGAGCATTGCGACGGCGCTCAACCGGCTCGGCATCGTCGAGTCATATTGCGGCAACGCCGACGCCGCGTTGGAATGCTATCGTGAATGCCTCGCCCTTCACCGGCAACGCGGTCACCAACGGAACATCGGCAATGCACTCGATAATCTCGGCTGTGCGATGCGCCGCTCCGGCGAGTTTGCGCGTGCAGTCGCACTTTCTGAAGAAAGCCTCGCGATCTTCCGCGCGCTCGGCGACGATTGGGGAATCGCCAATGCCCTGCTCAATCTTGCAGACATCGCGCGCGATCAAGGGGACGGGGCGGGCGCCGCGCCGCGCTACGCGGAGAGTCTGGCGCTGTACCGGCGCGTCGGCAACACCCTCGGCGTCATCGAATGCCTGGAGGGGATCGGCCGCGTCCGCCACGTGGACGGCGATTCGTTGGGAGGGGCGCGGCTCTTTGGGGCGGCAACGGCACTTCGCGACAGCATCGGCACCCCGCTGCCGTCGGTCGAACTACCCGCGTACGAACGGGCCATCGCGGCGATCCGTTCCGCGCTGGGGACCGAAGCGTGTAACGCGGCGTGGAACGCGGGCGCGGCGCAATCTGTCGAGCAGGCGATCGACGAGGCGCTGGAGCGCCCGCATGATTTCACGCTGGCAGCACGGCGCCGATGAGATGGACCGCGCTACCTGCGCTATACTGGATAGCAAATAAGGAATGAGGTGTGTGACACCTGAGCAATCCAATTCGGTTCTCCGAACGTACTTCTTGATAGAGCAATCAGCAATAGCGGGGAGCGGGGAGCGGTGTTGTGCGTGTAGGGAACTCGGATGCGGCGGGCGCGCTCGCCGGGGATGGCGCGGTGGGTCGGGCTATCGCGCGGAACAGCATCACTATGAGCGGCGTCTCCGCGACGGATGAGGCGCTCGTTGCCGCCGTGGCGCGCGGCGACGAGATCGCGCTCGGGACGCTGTACGACCGTTACGCTGCCTCGATTTACTCGCTCGCCCTCCGAATCACGGGGGATCGGCTGACGGCGCAAGAAGTGGCGCAGGACACGTTTCTCCGGCTCTGGAAGTACGCGAAGGATTTCGACCGCGAGCGCGGGGCATTCGGCGCGTGGCTCTTCGCCATCGCCCGCCGCCGCTCCCTCGATGTTCTCCGCAGCCGCCAGCGGCAGGCGAAGGTCGCCGACGGGACGTTCATCAGCGATGGCGGCACGCTCCCCGAACCGTCGCAGCCGGACACGAGCGAGCAGATCGTGCTGGCACACGTCATCTCGCAGGCGGTCGCGACGCTGCCGTTGGCACAGCGGCAGGCAATCGAACTCGCCTATTTCGGTGGCTTGACGCAGCAGCAGATCGCCACGCAGATGGGCGAACCGCTTGGCACCGTCAAGTCGCGGATGCGGGCGGCGATGGAGACGCTGCGGACACGCCTTCACACGCTTCGTCCCTATCCGCAGCATGGGGAGGAAGCGGCGCGATGAACGACGAGCCGATCATCCCGCCGCCCGCCGCGATCCCGGACGCAATGGCCGAGGCAATCGCCGCCTATGCTTTGGAAGCCTTGCCGCCCGACGAGCAGGCGGCGGTCGTCGCCTATCTGGCGGCGCATCCGGCGGCCAATGCCCTGTGCGAGGAGTATCGTTCCATCGTGGGGATGCTCCCGTATGCCGCCGCGCCGAGCGAACCGCCACCCCTTCTGCGCGAGGGCGTTTTCCGCACCATCCGGGGCGAGCGAACACGTCGCCATCGTCTGCCGCTCCCGCCCATCCGCTATCGGTTTCTCTCGGCGATCGCGACGTGCGCGCTTCTGCTTCTGCTCTTTTGGAATATCGGCTTGCAGGCGCGCATCGCACCGCCTCCAGCGCGCGCCGATACCTCGATCTCGGACATCCTGAGCCAGCCAGGTCTGGTGACGTATGCGATGGAGCCACAACCGGACGCGCCGGACGCCTCCGGGCGTATCTACCTACTCACGCCCGATCGCAAGCAGGCGGCGATGTCCGTTTGGCGCTTGCCGCAGTTGCCGCCGGATCGGACGTACCAACTCTGGTTCCGGCTCGATGACCAGACGCGCGTCAGCATCACAACCTTTTCGGTGGATGCGAAAGGGTCTGCGGTCGTCCGGTTGAACGTGCCGCAGATGAGCCATCCGTATGTGCAGTGCGGTATCACGCAGGAGCCGCGCAGTGGCAGCCCGCAACCGACCGGCCCGCGTATCCTTTCCTCCCAGCCGTGGCCAGTGCCGGCGGATTATTCGCAGTGATCCGATCCGCGTCATCCATTGTATCAATCAATAGAACCGCATACGGCCGACGTTCCCGCTTCCTCCTCCCCACCGGCCGTATGGGTTCTCTTTTTGTGGTTGAACTTACGCCGTGACACTTCTTGTCGAGACATCGGGCGTGGTGGTGGGTTGAGCGTCCGCTCCGGTGATGAGCCAGAGGCGTAGGAGCGCGGCGACGCTCCACGCCTGCATCGGGCAGCCGCCGGGGGCGTGAGGTGCGTCGGCATCGAAGACCTCGCTGATCGAGCCGATGCCCGCCATCCGCAGCGTATCAACGAGCGGGCCGAGCAGGGCGCGAGCCTGCGATCGTAACCCGCCGAGCCGCAAAAACGCATCCGCATACGGCCCGAGCAGCCACGGCCAGACGGTTCCCTGATGGTATGCACCGTCCCGCTCGACCGGGTTGCCCTGATAGCGGCCGATATACTGCGAATCGGTCGGCGCGAGTGAGCGGAGGCCGTATGGAGTCAGTAATTGCTCCGTGACGGCGGCGAGCGCGGCGCGGGCGCTCGCATCCGGCAGCGGGCAGGTCGGGAGCATCAGGGCGATGCACTGGTTCGGGCGTAGCGCGGGATCGTCGCCGTCCGGCGTATCCACGACATCGCATAGGTAGCCACGCTCGGCATCCCAGAAGCGCCGGACGAACCCGGCGGCGGCGGCATCGGCGGCGGCGGTATAGGGTGCGGCGTCTGCACCGTGTTCCGCTGCCCATCCGGCCATCAGCCGCAGGGCGTGATGCCACAGGCCGTTGATTTCTACTGGTTTGCCGATGCGCGGCGTGACGACCCAATCGCCGACTTTGGCGTCCATCCACGTCAGTTGCACGCCCGGCTCGCCGCCGTACAACAGCCCGTCTGCCGGGTCCACATGGATGTGATACCGCGTGCCGCGCCGGTGCCAGGTGATGATCTCCACGAGCGTCGGCCAGAGATCGGCGAGCAGGGCGCGGTCGCCGGTGGCGTCCAGATACTGCTCGATGGCGCGGAAGAACCAGAGCGTCGCGTCAATCGTGTTGTACTCCGCCGTCTCGCCGCTATCCGGGAAGCGGTTGGGCAGCATCCCCTCGCTGACGCTCGCCGCGAAAGTGCGCAGGATGCCCGCCGCGTCGGACTCGCGCCCGGTCGTCAGGCAAAGGCCGGGCAGGGCGATCATCGAGTCCCGCCCCCAATCCGTGAACCACGGATAGCCGGCGACGACCGTCGTGCCCGCTTCCTCGGCAAACCCGCGCCGGACGAGAAAACTGTCCGCCGCCAGCCGCAGATGCGCGGTCACGTCGTCCGCCGGGGTCGCGCCGAGGCCGGTCATCACCGTTTGCCGCCGCCCGTTTTCGCGTTCGAGCGCACCGGAGAGATTCGGCCATCCTGCCTGCTCCTCCTCGACCGCCGCGCCGAACCGTGCCGACTCCCCCGGCCGCAGTGTGACACGGAAGTGCCCAACCTGATAGGCATCCTCGCCGCCGCCGAAGCCGCGCGCATCCTCGGCGGCGAGTTGGAAGTTGTAGTACCACGTCCCGTCGGCGGTGAATTCGCCGACTGTGCCGTCGTCGCCGTACGCCGCAAGGAAGTAGGGCGATGTACCGTCGAATGCGGTGACGGCAACGGTGGGGCCATCCTGCGCAACCTGCCAGCGCCACTGCGGGTCATTGGCGCGGGTGCGGTGGTGATGGTCGCGGTGGGTGCAGAGCGGCGTGAAGCGGAGGATCGCGGGGGGCGCGTCCGCCGGGGCGTCGTAGGTGGCATGGAGGAAGGCGGTATTCTGGCCGTGGATCATCCCGTGCGTCTCGGTCAGTGTCTGCCCCGCGCCGAGCGCGTGCGTCCACTGCGGGAGACCATTCACGAGCGCGAACGCGACGGCGCGCGTGTAGCCGTCCGGGTTGACGCTGCCGTCTCCGTAGCGGTGCGTGGCGAGCGCGTATTCGTCGTTGCCGATGCGCGCCATCAGATCCACCTGCGCGACGAGCAGCGCCCGCACGACGGGTGGCACGAGCGCGGCGACAAGGAAGCCGTGGTATTGCCGCGTCCGCACCCCGGCGGCGGTGCTCATCGTGTATCCGGCGAGGCCGTTGGGAACGAGGTATTCGGTCGCGAGCATCTCATCAAGGCTCCGCAGGCGCGACGGGGCGAGTGCGATTACCGTCATGCTTCCCCTCGATTCTCGTGGTCTGTCCGATGTGCGTCCGGCAGGGGAGAAAGTACGTCGTCGGAACGACGGGCGCGGGCCAGTGCGCCAAGGCCGGAAAGGATACTGAGAACGCCCATGACAATCGCGAAGAGGGAGATGAGACCGGTCGTGCCGCCGCGCTCGGATGGGGGGATCGCGGTGCGCAGGAGGATGCCGAGTGCGAGGTAGATGATGCCATTGGGCAGGATGATCGTGGCAGCGCGGCGGGCGCGTGCCCGCTCGGCGCTTAGACCGGGCGGTGGCGGGGCGAGGCGCGGCCCGACGAGGCCGACGAGGCCCGTGCCGACGAGCGCGACGCCGATTAGCACATTGCGCGGCGACCCGCTCCCGATGCTGAAGATCAGCAACACCACGCCGAGGAAGACCGGCAGCAGGTTTATCATCATTTCCGCGCCGCCACGTCGCTGTTGCACCATCGCGCTCCTCGCTCCTCGCTCCGTTCGTCGTATTTCGCCGGCGCGCTATCGTCGCATAGGGGTGAGGTCTTTCTCTTTACAGCGCGTAATCCCCCATATGCGCCTCTTCCAGATAACGGGCGAGCAGGTCAATGCACGCCTGCACGTCCGCTGCGCTGACCATCTCGTTGACGGTGTGGACGTAACGCGTCGGGATGGAAAGGGTGATCGCGGGGATGCCGCCGTTCAGCCGCTGGATGCCGCCCGCGTCCGTGCCCCCGGCGGGCAGGATTTCCATCTGGTGCGCGATGCCTTCACGTTCGGCGATGGCGCGGAAGTGCTCGACGAGCTTCGGATGGCAGATCAGCGAGCCGTCCATGATCTTGATCGCCGCGCCGCCGCCGAGAGTCGTCACGGTGTTTTCCGCGCCGCCGCCGGGGATGTCCATCGCCAGCGTCACATCGAGCGCGACGACGATTGTCGGGTTCAGAGCCGAACCGCTCGCCGCCGCGCCACGCAGGCCGACTTCCTCCTGCGCGGTCGCGACGGCGTAGATCGTCGCCTCGCTGGAGCGCATTGCCCGCAGCGCCTCGAACATCACGAACAGACTGGCGCGGTCGTCCATCGCCTTGCAGATGTAGGTGTCGCCGACGCGCTCGAAGGTGCGATCCATCGTCACGTAATCGCCGACGCGCACGGCCGCTTTCACGGCGTCGGCGGACATGCCGAGGTCCACGAAGAACTCGTCGGCCTGGGGCATCTTCCGCTCCTCGCCGCGCGTCAGGTGCGGCGGCTTGCGGGCGGGCTGCAACGCGCCGCGCAGCACATCGCCGTTCGCGGTCGTGACGAGTACGCGCTGGGCGACCATGTTCGCCGGGTCGTGCCCGCCGAGCGTTTGCAATCGCAGAAATCCCTTGTCGTCTATGTACTTGACGATGAAACCAATCTCGTCCATATGCGCGGCGAGCATCACCCGCACATCCTCGCGCCCTTTTTTCGTGCCAATCACATTGCCGAGGGCGTCGGTGCGCACCTCATCGGTCAATTCGTCGAGTTGCTCGCGGGCGATCACCCGCTGCTGCTCCTCGCGCCCCGGCACGCCGGGCGTCTCCACTAACCGCCGGAACAACTCCTCATTGAGCGCCATCTCACGTCCCTTCCGTCGCAATCCGAATCAACCGCTACCAGAGCGTAACGCGGCCCCATCGGTGCGTCAAACGGAAACCGGGGAGAACCGCAAAGACGCAAAGGACGCAGAGGACGCGAAGGGAAAAGAAGATTGTTTGGGAAGGAGTGATAGACGCGCGCTCAAATCGCATCTCCACATTCTTTTCTTTCTTCTTTGCGTCCTCTGCGTCCTTTGCGTCTTTGCGGTTCAATCGCTTTCAGTCCGAGACGCGCTAGCGATGGGGGTGGGAACAGCGGTGGAGAAGTCGGCGGGGCGGTAGGGGGTCATGGGGGTGAGGATGGGGAACTGGACGGTAAAGGCGCTGCCGCGCTCGATGGTGCTTTCGACGGCGATCGTGCCGCCGTAACCCTGGGCGATCTCGCGCGCGATGGCGAGGCCGAGGCCCGCGCCGCCGTCGTCGCGCCCGCGTGCGAGGGTGCCGCCCCGGTAGAACCGCTCGAAAAGGTGCGGCAAGCGCTCGGCGGGGATGCCGGGGCCATCGTCCATCACGCGCAGTTCGACCGCCGCGCGCTCCTGCCGCACGACGACCCAGATATGGCCATCCGGCGGCGTGTACTTGATCGCGTTGTCGAGCAGAATCAGCGCCAGTTGCTTCAGTCGGTCGGGGTCGCCCATCACGAGGAAGGGGACACTCGCCGGGGAATAGATGATGTCGTGGCCGCGCGCCAACCCGCGCGCCGCCCGCACCGCGCCGTCCACCGCCTCGTCGAAGCGGACGGGGACGGGCTGCGGCTGCTCGCCCGTCTGCGCGCGGGCGAGGGCGAGCAGGTCACCGATCAGGCGGCTCATCCGCTCGGCTTCGGTCGCCATATCGTCCAGCACCTCGGCGCGCTCGTCGTCCGCCATCCGCTCGCCGTGATAGCGCAACAGATCGGCATTGCCGCGAATGGCGGTCAGCGGCGTGCGCAGTTCGTGCGAGGCGTCCGCGATGAAGCGACGCTGCGCCGCGAAGACCGCCTCCAACCGCCCAAGCATACCGTTAAATGTCTGACTGAGATCCGCTACTTCATCGCCGGTGTGCGGCACCACGACGCGCCGGGACAGGTCTTGCGCCTCCTGGATACCCGCCGCATCCCGCGCCATCCGCCCAATTGGGCGCAGCGCCGTCTTCGCGACCACGGAAACGATCATCGCGAGCACGAGCGTCGCCGCCAGCACACCGCCCGCGAGGAAAATTTGCGCGAGGCGCAGCGAATGTGCCAGCGGTGCCGTCGGTTTCGCAGCGATTACCGCCCCGAACGGCGGTTTGTCGAGCGGATACGAGACTGGGTAGAGAAATGCGCGGACTTTCTCCCCATCTGCTGTGTTGAGTGTCGGATAGGTGAATTGGTGGTCCTTAATGGCCTGAATATCTGCCGGGGTAAGGACGATCGGGGACTTGAGATTCGTCGAACGGCGAACCTCGGTGCCGTCATCGCCGACGTATTGGATGTAGACACCATCGAATGTATAGGAATCGAGCGCGGACGACGGTGGCGCAAACGCAGCCGCGCTGACCCGGCTGATAGCAATTTGCCCCGCCGCTTCCCGAGCGCGCGTGCTGATCGTATTATCGAGGTCGCTACGCCATGAGCGATCCAGCCCCATATAAATGATGACCGCGAACGCGGAGAGTGCGATGAACAGGATCGCGGTGTACCAGAGTGTGAGGCGAAGGCGGATAGACATGGGCTGTGCGTTTCCCCCTCGCGCTAGGCGATCTCTCGCTCGCGCAGGGTGTAGCCGACGCCGCGCACGGTGTGGATGAGGCGCGCTTCGCCGTGCTCCTCCAACTTGGTGCGCAGGGCGCGGACGTAGACTTCGAGGACGTTCGACTCGCCATAGAAGTCGTCGCCCCAGACGCGATCCATGATGAGGTCGCGCGGAAGCACCTGCCGGGGATTGCGCAGAAAGAGGATGAGCAGATCGAACTCGCGCGCGGTCAGTTCGATGGAATGCCCACCGCGCCGCACATCCCGCGTGCCGAGGTCCACGACGAGGTCGGCGAACTTCAGCGATTCGATGTGATTCGTGCCTTCCGTCTGCGACGCGGCACGGCGGAGCAGCGCGCGCACGCGGGCGAGCAATTCCTCGAAGGCGAAGGGTTTGACGAGGTAGTCGTCCGCGCCGGCATCGAGGCCGCGTACGCGATCCGCGACGCCATCCCGCGCGGTGAGCATCAGCACCGGGGCGCGCTCGCCCGCCTCGCGCAAGCGGCGCGCGACTTCCAGCCCGTCAATATCCGGCAGCATCAGGTCGAGGATGACGAGTTCCGGCGGTCGGTCGCGCACGGCGTCGAGCGCGGCGCGGCCCCCGTCGGCCACCTCAACGGTATAGCCCTCCAACGCCAGCCCGCGCCGTAGCACGTTGGCGATGGCGCGCTCATCTTCCACAACGAGGATGCGTTCCCCGGTCATCCCCATTGCCTCCCGGCCTTTCGCAGCGTGCGCCGCATCACCCAATACGAGATTGTATCGCACTGCCCCCGCCGCCGCAAAACCTGTAGAATGAAACTGGATTGAGCGCAGAGGACGCAGAGAGCATAGAGGAGGAGGAGAGGAATAGAAAGGCTTTTCTCCCCGTTTTCTCTCTGTGTTCTCTGCGGTCTCTGCGTCCTCTGCGCTTCGTGGTTTCGCCAAGAGGAGGGGAGTGTGGCTGAAGGGTTTGCGGCGCGGGTTGACAGTGCGAATCTGCATGTCTGCATCAAGGTGAAGGATTTCGACACGGCGCTCGCGTTCTATCGGGACCTGATCGGGTTGCCCGTTTTGCGGCGGAGCGGGACGGACGACGCGCCGATCTTCTACTGGCTGCCGGGCGTGCAACTGGCGAAGCAAACGGAGGACCCCGGCGCGCATCCGTACGGCGTCTTCGACCACATCGGCCTCGCTGTCGAGAATATCGCGGAAATCTGCGCGCGCCTCGACGCCGCCGGATACGCTGCCGAAACACCGCTCGATACGCGCAGCATTCCCGGCGTCGAGCGGAACGTGATGAACGCGTTCTATCGCGACCCGGACGGCAATAAGGTCGAGTTCGTCCACTGGGTATAGCGTTTTCGCTCACTCCCTTTTCCTTTTTGGAGAGGGCGAGCGCCCACTGGACAGTGGGGGTTAGGTAGGAGGTTTCGTTGACGACGCAACTGACGGACAGCGCGCGCGCATTCCTGGACGAGAAACGGTTCGCCGTGCTGGCGACGATCAACAAGGACGGTACGCCGCAACTCACCGTCATGTGGTACGAACTCCAGGGCGACGAGATCATGATGAACACCGCGCACGGACGGTTGAAGGATCGCAACCTCGAACGCGATGCGCGCATCGCGATCTGTGTCGAGGACGGGCAGCGGTTCGTCACCCTGCGCGGCACGGTGACGCTCAATGATGAGCAGGAGATTGCCCAGGCGGACATCGCGCGTCTCTCCGCACGATATAACGGCCCGGAGCGCGCGCGGGAATCCACGCCGAACTTCCGCAAGGAACACCGGATCACGCTGCGCATGAAGATCGAGGGTGTGCTGGAGCGAGGATTTTAGGTAAGGAAAGGCAAGGAAATCATGGGTTTCATCGGGTACTCGGCATCATTGGAGCAGTTCCATCCGAACGATCTCGTCCGCTGGTGCCAGGAGGCGGAGGAGGTCGGCTTCGGGGGCGTCTTTGCGTCGGAGCACTTCCATCCGTGGACGCCGGAGCAGGGGCAGGCGGCATTCGTCTGGACCTTCTTTGGCGCGCTCGGCCAGGCGACAAAGACGATGCGTTTCGGCACGGGCATCACCTGCCCGACCTTCCGCTTCCACCCGGCGGTCGTTGCACACGCCGCCGCGACGACCGAGGCGATGTTCCCCGGTCGTTTCTACCTCGGCCTCGGCAGCGGCGAGGCGCTCAATGAGCATGTCATCGGCGGTGTCTGGCCGGAAGCGCCGACCCGCCTCGCGATGATGACGGAAGCAGTCGAGATCATCCAGAAACTGTTCACTGGCAAGGTCGTCAAGCACAAGGGCGAGTATTTCACCCTCGAATCCGCCAAACTCTACACGATGCCGGATACGCCGCCACCGATCTACATTGCCACGGCCGGCCCGATCACTGCCCAGCGCACCGGCAAGACGGTGGATGGGTTGATTACGGTGGGCGCGGCGGACGACAAGATCAAGGGATTGTTCGACCGATTCGAGCGGGGCGCGCGCGAGGCGGGCAAGGACCCGGCGACAATGCCGAAACTGATCCAGATCCACACCTCGTGGGCGGAGACGCAGGAGCAGTGCGTCGAGTGGGCAATGAAGGAATGGCCCAACGGCGGTATGCCGTGGCCGAAGGCGGATGTCCGCAACCCCGAGGATTTCCAGGCGATGGCGAAGTTCATCCGCCCGGAAAACTTCAAGAACCGCGTGCTGATGACGCCGGACTGGGATGAGCAGCGCGCCAATGTCCAGAAATACATTGACCTCGGCTTCGACGAGATCTACGTCCACAATGTCGGGCGCAATCAGTCGGAGTGGATCGCGGGGATGGCGAAGCACGTCATGCCGAATCTGAAGTGGCCGGAAAAGGCGGCGATGCCAGCAACAGCAGCGACAGGCGGCGCGGCGTGAACGTCGTCGCGCTCGCGGGGGGCGTCGGCGGGGCGAAACTTGCCGACGGCCTCTACCGTGTCCTGCCGCCGGATACGCTGACGATCATCGGCAACACCGCCGATGATCTGGAACTGTTCGGCCTCCATATCAGCCCGGACCTCGATACGGTAATGTATACCCTCGCCGGTCTCGCCAATCCGGCGATGGGCTGGGGCGTCGTGGACGATACATTCACGACGCTCGGCATGCTCGAACGATACGGCGAAGAAATTTGGTTTCGTCTGGGCGATGCGGATTTCGCCACGCATCTGAAGCGCACGGCGGGTCTGCACGCGGGGCGGCGCTTGACCGATGTGACGGCCTCCCTGACCGCACCGCTCGGCATCCGCGCCCGGCTGCTGCCGATGTGCGATGAGCAAGTCGGGACGGAAGTCGAGACGCCGGAAGGGTGGCGCGACTTTCAGGATTACTTTGTGCGCCGCCGCCACGAAGACCGCGTCACACAAGTCCGGTTCGCGGGCATCGAAGGGGCGCGGATCACGCCGGAAGTCGCGGCGGCGCTGGCGAGGGCCGACGCGATCATCTTCTGTCCCTCCAATCCGCTCGTCAGCATCGGGCCGATCCTCGCCGTGCCGGGGGTGCGGGATGCACTGGTCGCCAGCGCCGCCGTCAAGATCGCCGTTTCGCCGATTGTCGGCGGCAAGGCGCTCAAAGGCCCGGCGGATCGGATGCTCGCCGAGCGCGGCATGGAGGTTTCCGCCTACGGCGTCGCCACGGGATACGTGGGATTACTCGACGCGATGACGATTGACGCGCTCGACGCGCCAGACGCCCCACGCATCGAAGCGCTCGGCATAGCGGCGCAAGTGGTGCAGACGGTGATGCACAGCGACGCCGACCGGGAGCAACTGGCGCGCGATGTGCTTGCCTTCGCGGCATCGCTCGGCGCGCGGCAGCCGGTGGCCTGAGCGTGCGGATCCACGCGCTGATCCCGGTCAAGGAACTCTCCAACGCGAAGAGTCGCCTCACGCCGCCCTTTAGCGGCGACGAGCGCGCCGCGCTGATGCTCGACATGCTTGGGCACGTTATCGCGGCGGCGCAGGCGTCGGGTGAGTTCGCCCGGATTGCGGTCGTCAGCCCGGATGCATCGGTGCTCGAATTCGCGGCGGCGCGTGGTGTGGCGGCATTGCTTCAACACACTACCGGCCTGAACCCGGCGCTCGATGAGGCGCGGAGGGACGCGCTCGCCCACGGCGCGGAGGCGGTATTTGCGCTCCACGCCGACCTACCGCGCCTCGACCCCGCCGACATCGCGATGATGGTTCGCCTGCTGCCACCGCCGCCCGCCGCCGTCCTTGCCCCCGATCACACCGGTAGTGGCACGAATGCGCTCCTGCTCGCCCCGCCCGATGCGCTGCCATTCCTTTTTGGCCCCGACAGTTTCGGGCGGCACATCGCCGCCGCAGAGCGCACCGATCTTTCCTATACGGTCGCCCACGCGCCGGGCATTGCGGGCGACGTTGATACCCCCGATGATGTACGAGAACGGGTGGGCAGTAGATAGTGGGCAGTGGGCAGTAGACGGTAGACAGAACGAAGACCGGATTACAGCCCACTGCCCACTGCCCACTATCTATTACGCGACCAGAGGGAGCAGACATGAGCGTTGAGATTACGGGTGTCGAGGGGATCGGCGAGGTCGAGGCGGGGGCGGATGTCGCGGCGCTGATCGCGGAGGGTACCCGGTCGCGGCCTCTCGCGGACGGCGATGTCGTCGTTGTCACGCACAAGATCGTTTCCAAGGCGGAAGGCCAGTTGGTGGACCTGCGCACGATCACGCCGTCGGCGCTCGCGGTGCGGATCGCGGAGCAGTTTGGCAAGGACGCGCGGCAGGTGGACGTCGTGCTGCGCGAGAGCGCGCGCATCGTGCGGATGGAACGGGGCGTCATCATCAGCGAGACGCGCCACGGCCTGGTCTGCGCAAATGCGGGGGTGGACGCCTCGAATGTCGCGGGGGAGACGGTCTGCCTCCTGCCGCACGACCCGGACGCTTCCGCCGCCCGCATCCGCGCCGGCCTGAAGGAACGGACGGGCGCGGATGTCGCGGTAGTCATCTCGGATTCGTTCGGTCGGCCGTGGCGCAACGGCATCATCAATATCGCTATCGGCGTCGCCGGGATACAGCCGCTGACCGATTACCGCGGCCAGACTGATCCGTACGGCAACGATCTGCGCGTCACCGTCCTGTGCGTCGCCGACGAGCTGGCGGGCGCGGCGGAACTCGTGATGGGCAAGGTGGACGCCGTCCCCGTCGCCGTCATCCGCGGCTTCGCCTACGACCACGCCGACGGCACCGGCCACGATCTCATCATGGACCCAGCGAAAGACCTGTTTCGCTAATGCCATCGTGCGATACTGACGGCGTATCCGCGAAGGGCCTTCATGTCTGGAGCACGATCATGCTGACGATACCAAACATCGAACAGGTCGTCGTTCGCGATGATGATATTCTCGGCGGAATGCCGGTGTTCGTCGGTACCCGCGTTCCTGTGCAAACGCTGCTCGACTATCTCGAAGCGGGCCAGCCGCTCGATGAATTTCTCAACGACTTCCCGACCGTCCGTCGCGAGCAGGCAACACAGATCCTCAACCTATTAAGCGCACTCTCCGATGCAGAACTGTCCTTTGCGGCACGAACCGACTCAGCGTGAACCCCGCAAGTCGGGGATCGGAATGTCGGGTAGGTTGACTGCGATCCCCTGCGGGCTCGACTGGGCCACGATGAACTCGGCGTCCTCGCCGCTGAGATTCGCCTCGGCATGGATCGTCCACGGCGGGACGAAGAAGAAATCGCCGGGCGCGAGTTCGATGCGCTCGCGCAGATCGGGGCCGAAGAGCATGAGCACTCGCCCGCTCATGAGGTAGACCGCCGTCTCGCAGTCGCCGTGATGGTGCACCGTGGAAACCAGCCCCGCATGCGCGACGACGCGACCGAGCCGCAAGGAGCGGGTGCCGACCGTGTTACCCGCGATCGCGTCGTAGCGGGTCATGCCCGCGACCTGCGCCTCCTCTGTGGCGAGCGCATCGGCATGGACGACGTGGATCGGCCCGTAATGCGGAGCGGCCGCAGGATTTTGTCCCGATACGGCGTCGGTCGGGTCGGTCATCGGCTACCTCCTTATGTCGTAAAGTCCCTGGCATTGCTTTCCATCATTCGGCTACGCACAGTAGAGGGGCGATGGGCTTCCACGGATCGTGACCTGCGCGATGGCATCAAGCGCGTCCCTCTCTGAATCTCTTGGTGCCCTTGCGGGCGCCCTCTGGACGGGTCGGTGGTTCAACGTCAGCCGACGATACTCTCGCCGCCGTCCACGCTGATCGTGTTGCCGGTGATCCAACCGCAGCCGGCGGAGCAAAGGGCGGCGACCGCGCCCGCGACATCCTGCGGCGTCGTGATCCGTTCGGCGGGGTGCGTGCGCTGGACGTGGGCGAGCATTTCCGATGAGGTCGGGATGGCGCGGAACGAGGGCGTGTCGGTCAGGCCCGCGCGAATCGTGTTCACCGTGATGCAACGCGGCGCGAGTTCGACCGCCAGTTCGCGGACATTCGCCTCGAGCGCCGCCTTCGCCGTGCCGACGGCGCCGTAGCCGGGCAAAACGCGGTGCGCGCCGTGGCTACTCATCGCGAGGATGCGCCCGCCGCGCCCCATCAGATCGCGCGCGACGAGGTCCTGCGTCCAGTAGACGAGCGAAAGCGCCATCACATCGAGCGTCATCTCCATCTGGCGCGAAAAGGGCACGCCACGGGCGGACGGCTCCCCGCCGATGAAGCGCACCGGCGAGCCGAAGCCGAGTGAGTGGACAAGTACCCGCACACCTCCCGGCCCAACCGTGGGCGCGATCTCGTCGAGCACCTTCGCGCGGCCCTGCGCGTCGGCGGCGTTCGCCCGGATGAACCACGCGCGCCGCCCCGCCGCCTCGATTGCCGCTTTCACTTCCTCCGCCGTCCCGCGCGATTGCCGCCGCCCGAGTGCGACACCGACAATGTCCGCCCCCGCCTCCGCCAGCGCGACCGCGCACGCCGCCCCGATCCCGCTCGACGCCCCCAACACTACCGCCCACGTCCCACTCAGCGACCCATCCCCCGCCATTACGCACAGCCCCTTTCGTGAGAAACCGGATGAGCGCAGAGCACGCAGAGGGCACAGAGATCACAGAGAAAGAATGAAGAGGCACTGTGGTCAATCAGATCGTATGGCTCATTGCTCCTTCAGATTCTCCTTTTCTCCTGTCTGCGTTCTCTGCGCACTCTGCGGTCTCTGCGTTAAATCCCCCGTCATTGCCCGCGCGCGACGATAGTGGCGCCGCCGTCTACCTGGATAACCTGGCCAGTGATGAACGACGCGCCCTCGGAGGCGAGGAACCAGGCGGTTTCGGCGATGTCCTCCGGCGTGCCGTAGCGGCCGATGGGGCAGAGGATGTCCCACGATCGCTTCAGTGCGTCGGGGTCATCGGATTCCGCGAGCAATTTGTCGTTCATCGGCGTGGCGATCAGGCCGGGCGCGATGGCGTTGCAGCGGATGTTGCGCCCGGCGTACTCCGTCGCCACCTGCCGCGTCAGCGCATTGATTGCCCCCTTACACGCCGCGTACGCCGGGAAGCCGCGCAGCCCAACGAGCGACTGCACCGACGAGATATTGATGATCTGCCCGCCGCCGCTCGCCAGCATCCGGCCGACAGCGACGGCGGTGCCCCAGAACACGCCGCCGAAATCCACGGCCATGCCACGGTCGTACGTCGCCCGGTCAATCTCGTGGATCGCGCCGAGGATGTTGTAGGCGGCATTGTTCACCCAGACGCCGAGCGTGCCGAGGGAATCGGCCGCCGCTGCCGCCCGTTCGAGGTCGGCATCCACGGAAACATCGCCCGAAATGCACACGACCGGGCCGAGCGACGCGAGCGCGGGCGCAATCGTCGCTAACTGCTCCGTATTGTTATCGAGCACGACGACCGCATCCCCGCCACGCAGGAAGCGCTCGGCGATCGCGTGCCCGATCCCACTCGCCCCACCCGTAACGACACAGACGCGCATACAACCTAACCCCCAGCCCCTTCCCCACGGGGGAAGGGGAGCAACGACGTGGCCGGCGCCGCGTTCCTCTCATTGCACATTGCTCGTTGCTCATTGCTCATCCAACGATGTCTTCGCCGCCGTCCACGCGGATGACGTTGCCGGTCATCCAGCCGGTGCCCGCGCCGGAAAGAGCGACGATGGCGCTGGCGACATCCTGCGGTGTTGTAAGGCGGCCACCGGGATTGACACGGGTGGCGTAGTCAATCAGCGCGTCATTGCCGGGTATTTTACGGAGCGCGGGGGTATCGGTGACGCCCGCCTGGATCGCGTTGACGGCGATCTTCTGCGTCGCCAGTTCGACGGCGAGTTGGCGGATGTGCGACTCCAAGGCCGCCTTTGCCGCCGAAACCGCGCCGTACGACGGCCACGCTCGGTGCCCACCCGCCGAGGTCATCGCCCAGACGCGGCCGCCCTCGCCGAGCAATCCGCGCGCGACGAGGTCCTGCACCCAGTAGACGAGCGAGTGCGCCATCACGTCGAGCGTCATGTCCATCTGCTTTTGATTGATCACATCGTCGCCGACGAACCGCTTCAGCGTGCCGAAGGCGAGCGAGTGGAGGACGACGCGCACGCCGCCCGGCCCGATCTCCGCCGCAACTTTGTCCAGCGCTTCCTTGCGGGCGTCGGGGTCGGCGGCGTTCATGTTGAAGAAGCGCGCCTGCCGCCCCATCCCCTCGATTTCGCCGGTGATGCGCTCGACATTCGGCATCGTGTTACGGCGGTCGAGATGGACGCCGAGGATGTTCGCCCCGGCCCGCGCGAGGGCGAGCGAGTTCGCCTCGCCGAAGCCGCTCGACGCGCCGAGGACGAGTGCCCATGTGCCTTGCAACGACCCATCATTGTAAGTGCCGGGTGCGGGCGCCCCCTGGGCAGCATTCGTGGTAGTGGTCACTTGGTAGCCCCTCCCTTGCGCGGCTTGCCGGTGGCGATGGTGATATTCGCGGCGTCCTGCGCGAAGCGGCTGACACCGCTGTAGTCGTCCGCGCCCATGCCGGCGGCGAGACCACGGTCGTACAACTCAATCGCCCGCGCCCCGATTTCCGTCGGCACACCGAGGTCCTTCGCTGCGGTCAATGCCGCGTTGAGGTCCTTGCGGAGCAGTTTCATCGAGAAACCGGGGGTGTACTCGTCCTTGAAGATCGTCCGGTCAATCCAGTTGTTCAGAAGGTAATTGCCCGCCGTCGCGGTGGAAAGCACGCCCTTGACGATCTGCGCGTCCACGCCGCCCTTGACAGCGAGGGTGAGGGCTTCGGCATTGGCGATCATGATCGCGCTGATGATGTACTGGTTCGCTAGTTTGACCATCTCGCCCGCGCCGATTGGCCCAACGTGTGTGACCGTCTTGCCGCCGGAGCCGAGCGCGTCGAGCACCGGCTTCGCCTTGGCGACCGTTTCTTCATCGCCACCGACCATGATCGTCAGTTCGCCCGTCGCGGCGCGGGGCGGGCCGCCGGAAACGGGAGCATCCACCATGCCGACACCCTTTTCGGCCAGTTTCGCCGCGACGTCGCGCGTGTAGGTCGGCGAAACGGTGCTCATGTCAATGACAACCGCGCCCGCCTTCGCGCCCTCGATGATCCCGTTCGCGCCGAGGGCGGTTTCGGTCAGTTCCGGGCCGTCCGGCACGCAGGTCAGAATAAAGTCCGACCGCGCCGCCGCCTCTTTCGGCGTGTCTACAATTGTCGCCCCCTGCGCCGCGAGCCGTTCCGCCGAAACGCGACTCTGGTGCGGCACGACGAGCGTCTCAAAACCCGCCTTGATGAGCGTCGCCGCAATCGGCTCACCGAGCGCCCCTAATCCGATGACCGCAATCGTCTTCGCCATGCCGCATCCTCCTCAGCTGTTTTTCGCGCATCCCATCTGTTGCGTACTGCGCAGTGTAGCCGGAAATCACGACATTGGGAAAGAACCTAACCCCCGGCCCCTTCCGTTCCTCGGCGTGGGAAGGGGAGGGGAGTCTCCGCGAGATCACAGCGTCCTCGAACGCCTCGGTCTCTCGATGAGTCACCCCTTCCCACGCCGAGGAACGGAAGGGGCCGGGGGTTAGGTTCCCCACCCCAATCAGCAGTTCATCTTGTTCAGTATTGACTGAATATATCGAACGTGCTATACCGTGTAGAGAAAGGGAGGGTCGTGTGGGAAACGAGCAGGCAACAATGGCGGAGCAGTTGTTCGTGGAGCAGGCCGGGATTGTCATCGAGCATTTGGGGATGCCACGGATGGCGGGGCGCGTTCTCGGCTGGTTGCTGATTTGCGACCCGCCGCAGCAGTCTCCCGGCGAACTCGCCGTGGCGTTGCAGGCGAGCAAAGCCTCGATCAGCACCACCGTTCGCCTGCTCGTGCAGGTCGGCCTCGTCGAACGGGCCGTCTTTCCCGGCAAGCGGCGCGACTACTTCCGCATCCGGGCGGATACGTGGTCCCGCGCGACGGAGGAACGGATGGGGCTGATTACGTCCATGCGCGAACTCGCTGAGCACGGCCTCACACTGCGGACGGATGCCGACGTGGAAGTGACCGGGCGACTGCGCGAGATGCGCGACTTTTACGCCTTTTACGAGCGCGAACTCCCGGCGCTCGTCGCGCGCTGGCGGCAGCAACGGGGGAAGGAGCAGCGATGATAGAAAACGCGATTCACATGGAACAGCTTACCAAAGTGTACGGTAAGCAGCGCGGCATCGCGGACATCAGCCTCGATGTGGGCGCCGGGGAAGTCTTCGGCTATCTCGGCCCCAACGGCGCGGGAAAAACGACGACGATCCGCCTGTTGCTCGATCTCATCCGTCCGACGCGTGGCCGCGTGCAACTCTTCGGCGAAGACGTGGACAGCGCCGGGGCGGGGATTCGCCGCCGGATCGGCTATCTGCCGGGCGAACTCGCGCTCTACGACCATCTAACGGCGTGGCAGTTGCTCGACTATTTCGCGCACCTGCGCGGCGGGGTGGACAGCCACACCATCGCCGCACTCGCGGAGCGGCTGACCCTTGATCTCAACCGCCCGATCCGCTCCCTTTCCAAGGGGAACAAGCAGAAGATCGGCATCGTCCAGGCGTTCATGTCCTGCCCGGACCTCCTGATCCTCGATGAGCCGACGGACGGACTGGACCCGCTCGTCCAGCAGGAATTTCTGCGGATGGTACGCGAAGTGAAGGACGAAGGGCGGACGGTCTTCCTGTCGTCGCATGTGCTGGCGGAAGTAGAGCACGTCGCGGACCGCGTCGGCATCATCCGGGACGGGCAACTGGTGATGGTCGAGGAGATCGCGACGCTCAAAGAGCGCGCGGTGCATCGGGCAGAGGTCCGCTTTGCCCACCCCGTTCGCCAGGATGCCTTTGTCGGGCTGGTCGGCGTCCATGATCTCATCGTGGATGGCACGGTCCTGCGCTGCGTCGTCACCGGTTCGATGGACGCGCTCGTCAAGGCGATTGCCCGCTTCGAGGTGGAGCGGATCACGAGCCACGAACCGGACCTCGAAGCGATCTTTCTCGCGTATTATGTGGAGGGAAAGCGCGATGCTGCGTAATATCTGGCTCAAAACGCTACGCGACCAATTGCGTCCCGTGCTCTGGTACGGGATCGGCCTGATCGCGCTGTGCGCGTACGTGCTGGCCGTTTATCCGACGATTCGGGACAACCCGGACCTCAATCGCACCTTGCAAAACCTGCCGGATGGGGTCAAGGCGCTGATCGGCGGTACGCAGCTGGACCTCGTTTCGCCCGCCGGGTACTTGCAGGCAGAGTTCTTCGCTCTGGTCATCCCGCTGCTCTTTCTCATCTACGCGATCCTGCTCGGTGCGAACGCCATTGCCGGGGAAGAAGAGCGCCGCACGCTCGATCTCCTGCTTTCCTACCCCGTGACGCGCGGTCGGATCGTCCGGGAAAAGTTCGTTGCCCTCGCGCTGCTCCTCTGCGCGCTCGGCGTGATCCTCTGGCTCGCGCTCATCGTCGGGGCGGCGGCCGTCGGCATGCAGATCGGTCGCGGATATCTCGCTGCGGCGACGACGAGCGCGGTCCTGCTCGGTTGCTGGTTCGGCGCACTTGCCCTCACGCTTGGCTGCGCGACGGGCAAACGTGGCGTGGCGCTCGGCGCGAGCGCGGCGGTCGCGGTGGCGGGCTACTTCGCGCAGTCGCTCGCGTCGCTCGTCGGCGGCCTGCGGCCCATCGCGAGAGTGTCGCCCTTTTACTATTACGCCCACAACGATCCGCTCCGGCATGGGCTGAACGCTGCACATGCCGTCGCCCTGCTCGCCGCGACAATCATATTGTTCGCGGTCGGGCTGATCCTCTTCGAAAGGCGCGACCTCGCCGTTTGATGGTCATGTTTTGCGGGGAATCCCTCACCCAAGCGCCAGCGCGATGACGCCGAGGACCATCCCACCCGCAGCGACCATGCGGCGGCGTCCGTCCCCTTCGGAGAGCAGGCGCGCGCCCATGATTGTGCCGATCAGGATGCTGATTTCCCGTGCGGGTGCGACGTAACTCACCGGCGTGAAGACGAGCGCGGTGAGGACGAGGATGTAAGCGAGCGGACTGAAAATCGCCACGACGAACGCCGCGCGCCGGTGGTCGCGCCATTCCGCGCGGACTGACTCCCAATGGCGGAGGGCATAGGGCGTGAGCAACACGGTGCGGCCAAGCGTGTTCGTCCAGTCGAACAGGAGCGGCGGGATGAGCAGGACGCTCACCGCGCGCTTGTCCCAGAGCGTGTACGAAGCGATCAGCACGCCGGTAATCAGGCCGTACAGGACGGCAGTCCGTCTCCGTTCAGGATCGTCCGAACGCCGCCCTCCCCCCGTCAGGGCGAAGATGCTGACCGCGATGAGCAGCGCGCCGCAGATCGCCAGGGGCGTCGGGCGCTCGCCGAAGATGAGGATCGCGGCGGTAGTTGAGAGCGCAGGGCCGGTACCGCGCGCAATCGGATAGACCAGAGATAAATCGCCCACGCGATAGCCGCGCTGCAAGGTGAGGAAGTAGACGGTGTGAAGCACCGTGCTGCCAGCCATGAAGGCGATTTCGGCCGGGCCGATATGCGGCCGCTGAATGAGGACAGCGCCCAGCGCGAAGGGTGCATAGATGACGGCGGAAAGCGCATTGAAGAGCCAGACAAAAGCCGCCCCGCCCCCGGCGCGTTTGGCGAACAGGTTCCATGTCGCATGGAGAACAGCCGAAGAAAGCACGAGGGAAAGGGCCAGCAACGTCACGGCGAGGCTCCTGTCACGACACCCGGCGCGGAAAACGTCGGGCACAACAGATCACGAACCTCAAGCCTTTTGTGCCGTCAGGTGTGTGGCTCCCGCAGGGAACCGTGGCGCCGCTCGGTCCAGACCTCATCCACCCTGATTTGCGAAAACTCACGCGGGCGGCGAGCGGAACCCTAGGCGCAACCACAAGCTAGCAATAGCATAGCATATGGGAGGGGTTCGGCGTTCGCAGTTCAGAGTTCGAGGAAAATGCTATTCTGAACCCCGAACTGCGAACTGCGAACTTCTACACAGGGTGAGATTGGCGAGCAGGGCAATTGCGAGGCCCGCGCTGCAGGTGGCCGCGACGCCGTGCCAGCCCCACGATTGCCATGCGTACCCCGGCACGACGGAGCCGAAGGTCGCGCCGAGGTAGTAGAAGGCGAGATACAGCGCGCCCGCGCTCCCCGTCGCGCCGTGCGCGGAAACGTTGACGAAGGCGGGCGCAGTGGACTGCGCGACGGACATCCCGCCGCAGAGGACGATGAGGCTGACGACGATCACGGGAAGAAATGGGGCGAGCGTGCCGACGATGCCGAGGCCGGCAATCGCCATGCCGCAAGCGAGAATCGCCGGGCGCGTGAACCGTGCCGAGAGCCGACCCGCAATCGGCGAGGCGATCACCCCTGCCAAATAGACGACGTAGACGCCGGAAACAATTGCGGTTGGCAGGCGGAACGGCGGCGCGGTTAAATAGTACGACAGATAGGTAAAAACGCCCGTGTAGGCGAAAAAGAGCGTCGCGCCGATCACGAAGGCGCCGACGACGCGCCGGTTGCGGAAGTGGCCGGCCATGCCGCCGTACGCCTGCCGCCAGACGACCGGGCCGGTGCGGCGGTCGCCCGGCAGCGCCCGCGCCATCGCTCCCGCGCTGGCGAGCGTGACCACGCCCCAGACGATGAACGCCGTGCGCCATCCGAATGCGTCCGCGATCAGGCCACTCACCACCCGTCCGAGGAGCGCCCCCGCGATGCTCGCGCTGACGTACCGCCCGACCGCCCCGCCGAGTGCCGCCCCACGATACCGATGACCGAGATAGGCGACTGCCACCCCGGATAACCCCGGAATCAGCGCCCCCTGCATCGCCCGGAAGGCGAGCAGCCACCCGAAGGTCGGCGCGACCGCGCAGAGCAGCGTCGGGACGGTCAGTAGCAAACAGGTGGCGACCATTACCGGCTTGCGCCCAAACGCATCACTCAGCAACCCATAGACGCTTGACGCCAGCGCAATCGCCAGCACGACGACCGAAAGCGACAACCCTGCCGTCGCGGGCGCGATGCGGAACTCGCGCGACAGGAGCGGCAGGATCGGCTGTGCGATGTACATGTCCGCGAAGACCGCCGCCGTCACGCAGTACAGCACCACCAGCGCGCCCCGCTCGCTCCCCCGCACCCGTCCAACCGCCGCGACCGTCTCGGCGCTCACAGAGAAACCGGGGAAAACCGCAGAGACGCAGAGAACGCAAAGGGACGCAGAGGGGGAGGAAACAATTTTATCCGTATCTCTGACAATCTCTTTTCCCTCTTTGCGTCCTCTGCGTTCTCTGCGCCTCTGCGGTTCTCCCCGGTTTCGTCCCGTTTCAGCCGAAGATTTTTACGTCGCCACCGAGGTAGACGGCGGCCCAGTAGAGGCGGTAGGCCGTCCAGAAGTCCACCCCCCGGCAGGCGACGACGCGCGGTGCAGTCAGTTCGGTGCCGGGAATCCAGGCGGCGCGCTCGGCCTGACCCGCCGTGAAGAAGGTTATGATAATTTCCGTCGCGCCCGCGATGCGCCATGATTCCATGCGGCCAAGGTGTGCCAGCGCGTTCGTCGCGCCTGCGCGGATCAGGGCATGCGACGCTGCGGGCAGCAAGCAGTCCGCCGCGAACCGTCCTTTTGCCTCCTTGACGACGATACATTCCGCCCATGGCAGGAGTTTCGCCGTTTCGCGCGCGGTCGCATCGTCGCCGGTGACGAGCGCGACGGGCACGCCGAACCAGCCGGCAATCGCCGCGTTCAGGCCGATCTCACCGACGAGTTGCCCATTGATCGCCACGGCCTGCACGGCGTACGGGTCCCACGTATGGTCGGCGATGGCGCGGTGCGTGCCGAACATCGCGTGGTAGCCGATGAAGCAGGCGGCGGCGAAGGTATCCGCAATCCCCTCCATCATGCCGAGCGGCTTCGTGCCGCCTCGGACGAGGCGCGCGAGCGGATCGAGGTCCTCGATCAGGATATTGCGGCTGTTATTGTGCGCATCGCAGACCAGTACCTGCGTCGCACCGCCCGTCGCAAGCCCGGCAATCGCGGCGTTCACATCGGCGGTCATCAGTGCCCGGAAACGGGGATAGTCCACCCCGTCCGGCAGCAGTTCGGACGCGGCGACGAGGCCCGTCACCCCTTCCATGTCCGCCGAAACAAAGACTCGCATGTCGCCGCCCCTTTTTTTGCCTCCGCGCTGCGCATCGCAGGATAGCACACGCCTCTCCGGCCCACGCGATCTGCACTATACTGTGGACACACCACTTTTCCACAATGCATGGGGGCACCGGATGGCAGACAAGTTCGAGAAGTTCACCGAGCGCGCCCGGAAAGCCTTTGAACTGGCATATGAGGAAGCAGCGCGGTTCAACCACAACTACATCGGCACCGAACACATCCTGCTTGGCTTGGTGAAGGAAGGTGACGGCATCGCCGCCCGCGTGCTCGCCAACCTCGGTGTCCAGCTGCCCAAGGTCCGCTCCGCCGTCGAGTTCATCATCGGGCGCGGCGACGGGCTGGTCGTCGGCGACCCCGGCCTGACACCGCGCGCCAAGAAGGTGATCGAGCTGGCGATGGACGAGGCGCGGCGGCTGAACAACCACTACATCGGCACCGAGCACCTGCTGCTCGGTCTCGTCCGAGAAGGTGAGGGGATCGCGGCGGGGGTGCTGGAAAGCCTCGGTGTCAGCCTGGAGAAGGTGCGCCAGCAGGTGATGCAGGTCGTCTCGCAGTCTTCCTCCTACCAGCAATCCAAGCAGCAGGCACTGTAGATTGATCCAATCGAAGAAGCGAAGCGATACTCATCCACTCCAGCAATGTACAACTTCACCATACGACGCGACGAATTTAGGAAACTTGCCGAGCTCGCCATTCACCTGCATCGGTCCGTTGACGACATGATTGGCGAAGCGATCCGGTGCGTCTGGCTGACTGAAGGAGAAGATTCAGAAATACCGCCAGCAGAATAGGCAATGACGTTACGCAGGGGCGAATCGCGAATCGCCCCTGCGTGACCGCTACCGGCTTTGACGCGCAAATTCATGCGCTTGACACCCCTCAACACCCCTGTTATAGTCAAACCTGCATAACCCGCTGCACAGCGCGAGGGACGACGCGATGATAGCAAAGACGGAACAGCGCATGGCAATGGACGCGGCAGCAAGCGCTGCACGTCATCACGCGCCCGTTGTCGCCCCCGCCGCGCTCGCCAGCGCGGTTCTTTTTGTTTTGGTCACGGGGATCGTCCTCCTTATTATTGGGCGCGTTGCCGTACCGGTAACGCGCGTGTGCAGTGGGAGGCGGGCGCCGGGATAGCAACGATTGGACGACAGTGACGCCGGCGCCTCCCACAGCGGGAGGTCTTTTTGTGAGTGGACGTGAATTGGAAGGAGTGGGGCGATGGTCGTCACACGCGAACGGGACGAACTGACGATTGCAACACCGACCGCGATGCCGCGCGCCGAGCACGCGGACCTGATCGCCTCGTGGCGGGGGACGCGCACGAAGGGGGCGGACGTCGTTTGCCGCTCGTTGATCGAGGAAGGCGTCGAGATCGTCTTCGGCTATCCGGGCGGCGCGGTCATCCCGCTCTATGATGCAATCCCGCGTTACCCGTTCCACCATGTCCTTGTGCGGCACGAGCAGATG
>JBBRLR010000043.1:0-33701 GCA_038231255.1 Thermomicrobiales bacterium
CGAGGGTTTCAAAGTGGAACGTCGGTATGGCAGAATCAGTCATGAAGAAGCCTCCTCGGTTGATCGGTGTTTCAGCAACTCGACCATACCGAATGAGGCTTCTTCTTCACAACTCCCGGTTATGAATAATCCAGGTTAGGTAGTCCGGTGGAAATCCTCGGACAAGTTGATATACTGGCTGCGTCAGTGAACTTTATGTGATGGCGTCGGGGACTTCGACTGCGGGATTGGCGCTCGCAGGAAAGCCCTCGGCGTACTGTACCGCCGCGTACGGCGAAGAAATACTGGAGCGTCTCGGTGACACCGCGCATCCCGATTGACCCCGCACGCGTCGAACGGTGCGTCTTCGCCTTGGCGGCGTTCGGCGCGTCGGATGGGACGGGCGTGCGCCGTGCAGTCTACACGCCGGAATGGACGGCGGCGCAGGAGATGGTCTCGGCGTGGTGTACAGAGGCGGGGATGGCCGTCCATTGGGACGCTGTCGGCTCCGTTTGGGGGCGACTGGACGGGACGGAGGGCGGCGCGGCAATCGTCTCCGGCTCGCACATTGATACCCAACTGCCCGGAGGCCGCTACGATGGCGCGCTCGGCGTGATCGCGGGGTACGTCGCCATTACGGCGCTCACGGAACAATTCGGCCCGCCGAAACGGCCGCTGGAGGTCGTCTCCTTCTGCCAGGAGGAATCGAGCCGCTTCCCGCGCGCGAACTTCTGGGCTTCCCGGGCCGTCGTGGGGCGCGTCGCGCCGCAGGAGACAGAGACGCTGCGCAGCTACGCCGACGAGAAGATGGCGGACGTGATGCGCGCCGTCGGTCTCGACCCTGACCGCATCCCCGACGCGGCGCGCGACGATATTGAGACCTTCATCGAACTGCACATCGAGCAGGGGCCGCTGCTCGAAGAAGCGGGGCTGCCCGTCGCCGTCGTCAACGCGATCACCGGGCTACGCGGCTACACAGTCGCAGTCCACGGGCGGGCCGATCATGCGGGCGCGTTCCCGATGGACCTCCGGCGCGACCCGATGGTCGCCGCTGCCGAGATCATCCTCGGCGTACGCGCAAACGCGCTGGTGATGGGGCGCCCGGCGGTGACGACAGTCGGGCGGATCGCCGCCGAGCCGAACTTCCCCGCCATTGTGCCGGAGCGCGTCATCTTCAGCGTGGATGCAAGGCATCCCGACCCGGCGAAACGCGCGGAACTCTACGAGCGCCACGAGCAACTTTTCCGCGACGTGGCGGCGAGAAATCGGGTGGAGGTGAACTGGGAGATGCGCAGCGACACGCCGCCTTGCATCTGCGACCCCGATACCGTACGGCTGCTCGAAATGTCGGCACGGGAGCAGGGCATCCCGACGATGACGATGCAAAGCGGCGCGGGGCATGATACCCAGATCATGGCGGCGCGCAGCAAGGTGGCGATGCTTTTCGTCCGCAGCAAGGATGGCCGCAGCCACACGCCGGAAGAATTCACGACCATCGAGGACGCAGTCGCCGGTATCGAGGTATTGGCGGGCGCGCTCCACACCCTTGCATACTGAGAGACGATACGGAAGAACATTTCAGGCACAGAGAACACAGAGACGGGAAGAAGAAAGGAAGGGCAGGAAAGGGCACACAGAAACACCGGGCAGAGATTGCTCCATTATTCCTTCACTGCGTTTCTCTGCGTTCTCTGTGCCTCTGTGGCTAAGACTTTTACAGAGCGGGACAGTCCATCGGGAGTGGTCTGGATCAATAGGAGGGATGACATGACCGAGCGCGAACGTTTGCACACGCGGATACTGAACCGGCGGCGATTTCTGATCGGGTCGGCAACGGCAGCAGCGAGCGCGGTGCTCGCTGCCTGCGGCGGCTCCGGCACCGCCCCGACCGCGACGACGGGCGCCGTAGCGGCGACCAAGCCTGCGGGGGCGACAACAGCGGGCGGCAGCACGCCAGCCGCAGCGAGCAGTCCGGCGGCGGCGCAGACCACCGGTGCAACGCCGACCGTCGCCCCGATCGCCACGTCCGGCGTGCAGATCAAGACGAGCATCCAGAACCCGCCGCAGGGCAAGCCCCAAGGAACGAAGCCGACCGAACTCGTCCTCGTCTGGGGCACCGAACAACTGACGACACATGGGACCGACCCGCAGACCCATGTCGGCACGATCGCTGAGAGCAGACTTCGGCACATGTACGAGCCGCTGATCAAGATCGAGCGCGACGCGAAAACGATCTCCCCGGTGCTCGCGACGGAATGGAAGCGCTTGGACGACAATACGGTCCAGTTCAAGCTGCGCCAGAACATCACGTTCCACAATGGTGAGGAGTTCAACGCCGATTCGGTGAAATACAGCATCATGCGCCCGCTCGACCCGAAGAACAATGCGGACGCCCGTTCGACGTACAGCGGCATTGATCGCGTGGACGTCATAGACAAGTACACGGTCAACGTGCATACGGCGAAGCCGGACCCCGCGCTCCTCGCGCGCATGACGGGCTTCTCGATGGTGCAGGTCGCGCCGAAATGGACCGAGGCGAATGGTGTCGGCGGCGTGATGAAAGAGGGTAACGGCACCGGCCCGTACAAGTTCAAGTCCTGGTCCCCGAACCAGGACCTCGTGCTCGAGTCGAACGAGCAATACTGGGGCGGCGCGCCGTCGATCAAGAATGTGCGGATGAAGACGATCTCCGAACTGGCGACCCGCGTCGCAGCGCTGCGTTCCGGTAGCGTCCATGTCGCGAAGGACATGCCGCCGGAAGAGGTGGACGGCATCAATAAGAGCGGGCGTCAGACCGCACGCGCCGTCGCGGCGAATCGTGTGCCGTTCTACATCATGGAAACGCGCAAACCACCGCTGGACAACCCGAAACTTCGGCAAGCCATCAATTATGCCGTGGATTGGGATTCGATCATTCAGGGCATCCTGCTCGGCAATGGTAACCGCGTTTCGACTGTTCTCGCCCCGTGGCATGTCGGCTTCGATGCCGGTCTGAAGCCCTATCCGTATGACCCGGACAAGGCGAAATCCCTGCTGAAGGATGCGGGTCTCGCGAACGGGGCCGATCTAAACATCTGGTTCATCCAGGGGCGCTACATGAAGGACCGTGAGGTCGCGGAGGCAATTACACAGCAACTCACCAAAGTGGGCATCCGCACCAAGCCGAATCTGCTCGATGTCAGCCTCTTCAATCAAAAGGACCTCGCGAAGGAAATGGACGGCCTCATATTCGCCTCGTGGGGCAACTGGATCTTCGACGCGGACAACACCTTCTATCCGCTCTTCTCCATCGAGACGCGCGATACAATCAACAAGGGCCTGGGGCAGAGCAGTCGCCCCTATGGGAACACGCAGTTCAACGACCTGATCACGCAGGCGCGCTTCACGCTCGACAACGAGAAGCGGAATCAGCTCTACGCGCAGGCGCAGAAGGTCTTCTATGATGATGCCGGCGCACTCTTCATGTACAACCTCACCGACATCTATGGTGTGGATAACTGGGTCAAGTGGGAGCCGCGCTTCGACGAGATGATCTTCGCGTACGAGATGAAGTGGAACGAATAACGGAGCAATGAGTAATGAGCAATGAGCAATGAGGGTAGTACATCCCCATTCATTGCTCATTGCTCATCACTCATTGCTCCCCCGGAGGGGGCATCCGTGATTCAGTACATCATCCGGCGATTGATTCAATCGGTGTTCGTCGTGGTCGGCGTGATCACCGTCGTCTTCTTTGTGCTGCAACTGACGGGCGATCCGATCCAGTTGCTGCTCGGGCCGACGTCGTCCGAAGCGGACATCCAGAACATGCGGCATAACCTGAAGCTGGATCGCCCGATCTGGGAACAGTACGTTACCTTCCTGGGCAATGCCGCGCATGGCAGTTTCGGCAACTCTATCCGCTTCCAGGGCTTCGACGCGATGCACCTCGTCCTGGAGCGATACCCGCGCACGATCCAACTGGCGGTCTGCGCCCTGATCCTGTCGGTGACGCTTTCGATCATCTTCGGGGTGATCGCGGCGGTGAAACGATATTCCGTCCTCGATAACGCCGTCACGTTCGTTGCGCTGTTCGGGCAGTCCGTGCCGAACTTCTGGCTCGGCATCATGATGATCCTGATCTTCGCGGTGCGATTCGGCTGGCTCCCGTCGCAGGGGTATGGTCATTCGCCCCGCTACTTCCTCCTGCCGATGATTACGCTCGCAGCGCCCGGCCTCGCGCGGCTCACGCGGCTTGTCCGCTCCGGGATGCTGGACGTGATGAGCCAGGATTACGTGCGCACCGCCCGCGCCAAGGGGCTGAGGGAGGTGCTCGTGATCTTCCGGCACGGCCTGAAGAACGCTGCGATCCCGCTCGTCACGGTGATCGGCCTGGACTTCGGCAATCTCCTGGCGGGCGCCGTCATCACCGAGCAAATCTTCCAATGGACGGGCGTCGGGCAGTTAGCGGTCGAGTCAATCAACGCGCACGATTTCCCGGTCGTGCAGGCGACGGTTTTCCTCGTCGCGGTCACTTTCGTGTTTATCAATCTGATCGTCGATATCTTGTATACCTGGCTGGACCCGCGCGTCCGGCTATCGTAAATGCACAAATATCATTATTGGCGAGGGGTAAGGAATGTCACAAGAGGGTGTGCTTACAGGGACGCGCGTGCTGACCCAGGAGGCGTCGCCACGGCGGAGCGCGGTGAAGCGGGCATTGCGGATGCTCCGGCGCGGGCGGTTGGGCCTTGCCGGTGTTGTTATGCTCCTCGTCGTTGTCTTCGCGGCGATTGCCGCCCCCTTCATCGCGCCCGCCGACCCGAAAGAGCAGGATCTGCGCGCGCGTCTCACCTGCCCCATCGGCACATCCTGCGCGCGTTTCGGCGCCAATCCGCCCCAGACGATCACAGGCTCATCGAAACATGTCCTCGGCACGGACAACCTCGGCCGGGATATCTACAGCCGCATTCTCTACGGGGCGAAGATCTCGCTGATCGTCGGCGTCACGGCGGTCGCGCTCGGCGGCGGGATTGGCACCGTGCTCGGGCTCCTCTCGGGCTACTTCGGCGGCGCGGTCGACGCCCTCATCGGTCGGGTCGCGGACGTGCAACTCGCCTTCCCCTTCTTGCTGCTCGCCATCCTGATCTCGATTGTCTCCGGCCCCGGCTTGAAGAATGTCATCATTATCCTCAGCATCGGCGCATGGGTGCCGTTCGCGCGCGTCGTGCGCGGCAGCACGCTCGCCGCGAAGGAGCATGATTACATCATCGCCGCACGCACGATCGGCGCGCGATCGCCCGCGATCCTCTTCCGCCACATTCTGCCGAATGTCATCACCCCGGTGATCGTGATCGCGACCTTCGCCATCGCCGGGACGATCATCGCGGAGGCGAGCCTCTCCTTCCTCGGCCTCGGTGTGGGCACGAGCGTCCCGACTTGGGGGAACATGCTCGCGGATGGCCGCGCCTACGTCGGCACCGCGTGGTGGCTGGCGACCTTCCCCGGCGTCGCGATCATGCTCACCGTCCTTTCGATCAACCTGATCGGCGACTGGCTGCGCGATATTCTCGATCCCAGGTTGCGGAACGTGGGATAGGGAAACCTCACCCCCGGCCCCTCCCTTCTTGACGACCGATTGCTAGTATGCTATTTTACTAGCATACTAGCGTTGTCGCGAGGAGGAGTAAAATGAAAGAGAAGCAACAGTTCAACGTGTACCTTACTTCCGACACAATCAAACAAATGAAGCATCGTGCTGTTGATGCGCAACTCTCTCTCTCCGATTTGGTCGAGAACGTGTTTGCTGCGTATCTTGCACAAACAATGGAGCAGGAAAGCGCGGCAGCGATGCTCCCGACATGCGAAAAAACCGGCGTCACGTTGCAACCGATGCTGCATGTTGACGACATGGGAACGGCCTTGGACTTTTACGGTAAACTCGGCGCAACCGTCCTCAATGGGAGCCGGGATGGCGATTGGGCGTTGCTCCGCTTCGGCGATACCGAACTCGGCCTACTGGCGCACCCAGCGAATCCGGAGCAGAATGAAGGCAAGGTTGAACTGAACTTCGAGTATTCCGGCTCAATGGAGGATCTGGAGAAACGGCTACGGGAAGCCGGTGTGACCATCGTGCGCCCCGTCGGCGATGAAGGATTTGGCTATCAGCTCCAAATCGAGGATGCCGATGGGCTGCTGATAAAGATCAATCAGATTGACCCCGCACTGTACGGCTAACGTGGCGGCTATGTGACTTGGTCCATAAAGGAGGACTCCGATGTCTGTACCCGCTCTCAATACCGACACGATGACCGTCGGGATCGTGCTGTTCGATGATGTGGAAGTGCTCGACTTCGCGGGGCCGTTCGAGGTCTTCGCGGTGGCGGGAAACGTGACGGAGGGCGGCTTCAAGGTCGTCACCGTCGCGGAGCGGGCGGACACCACCAAACCGATTGTCGCGCGCAACGGGCTGAAGATCGTGCCCGATTACGCGCTCGCGGACGCGCCGCACCTCGATCTGCTCGTCGTGCCGGGCGGGATGGGCACGCGGCGAGAAGTTGCCAATCCGAAACTGATCGGCTGGATCAAGCGACGCGCGGCGGAGGCGAGCCTGACGACTTCCGTCTGCACCGGCGCGTTTCTGCTTGCCGAAGCGGGCCTGCTCGCCGGCAAGACCGCGACGACCCACTGGGCGAGCGTCGAGCGGATGGCACAGACCTACACGATGGTCCACGTCCGTGGCGACGCCCGCTTCGTGGACGAGGGCGACGTCGTGACGAGCGCGGGCATCTCGGCGGGCATTGACATGTCCCTCTACCTCGTCGGCCGCCTTAAGGGCGCGGAAATCGCCGCCACAACTGCCCGGCAGATGGAGTATGACCACTACAAGCCGGATGGAGTGTAAGGAAGATTGAACCGCCAACTACGTAAGTCTTATGGGTAAATGAGGCCATAGGCGGGAAAGCCTGCGCTACCGGCCTTGTACTCCATCCACCAACAACTGGCAGGTGATCTGGATATGCCCCTGATGGAGGGCGCTGTGCTCGACCGCGTGCAGCAGGCAGTCGCGGAGCGTCAAGGTGTCACCGAGGCCGCCGGTGCTGCGATATTCGGCGGGCGGTTGCGGCGGGATGCTGTTCAGCGCGGCGTCGGGGAGGTCGTCGAGCGCATCGTGGATGGCGGCGATCAACCGCTCATAGCGGGCGATCAGCGCGGTGCCTTTGCCGGTGGAGTGGAACTCGGCTAGCCGGTTTCGCCCGGCATCGTGGCCCGTCGCCGTCTGCACGGCCCAGAACTCCGTCGCGCCGGCGAGGTGCGTCGCAATCGCGAAGAGCGTGTTCGCGTCCGGCAGCGGCACCGCGCGGTTGAGCACGTCATCCGGTAGGCCGTCGAGTTGCTGCATCACATCCCGCGCGATCCGCTCCAGCACCTTCGCGAACTGTGCGCCTTCACCCGCCATACCATCCCTCTTTCCGGTAGCGCAGACTGGAAAGCCTGCGCTACCATCGTGAATCTTGCGTCGGCCATCCATTCGACATATACTACAATCGAGATGAATGAGATGCAAGCGATCGCACAATCGGCACAGGCGCTATCGGACGAGACGCGGGTACGCCTCCTCGCGCTCCTTTGCGTGGGGGAAGCGACGGTCAACGATCTCGCCGCGCGTCTCGATCTGGCGCAGCCACGCATCTCGACGCATCTCGCTTTGCTCCGGCGTGCCGGGTTGGTGGAAGCGACAACGGTTGGTCGCCAGCGCACCTACCGTGTGGACGCCGAACGGATCGGCGCGATGTTCGCGGCGTTAGGAGGCCCAATGTCAACGACGACGATGCCAGCACCGAAACGGAGCGCGCAAGCGGCCCGTATCATTGAGCGCGATATGCCGATCCGCCACGCTCGCACCTGCTACGATCATCTCGCCGGGGTCGCGGGCGTCCGGTTGCTCGACGCCCTGCTCGAACGCGGCTGGCTGACGACCGAGGACGGGCCGCGCCCGCGTTATCATCTCACGCCGCCTGGCGACGCGGCGCTCCGCGCTCGTGGCGTCAACCTCGACCAGGCGAAGCAAGCTCGCCGGATGTTCGCCTCCGGCTGCCTCGACTGGACGGAACGCCGCCCTCACCTCGGCGGCGCTCTCGGCGCGGCGATCCTCGATGCGCTCGAAACCGCCAGTGCCGTCAGTCGCGATGGCACGACCCGTACCATGCTCCTCGCGAAACCGCTCGAAACTTGGCTAAACGGATAACACGCGAGCGCAGAGCGCACAGAGAACGCAGAGCAAGATAGGAAGGAGACATATCATCCTTTTCCTATCCTTCTCTGCGTTCTCTGTGCGCTCTACGCTCGCGTTTTCGCCTATTTCGACAGAGCCTTCACGGCGTAGTAGGCGGGGCGGGGGCTGTAGTCCGCATTGACGACACTGAAGTAGCCCCATGAGACATCGGACGGGCTGAAGACGCTCCAGTTGAGGTTCCAGACGAGCATCAAACCGACCCACGGGTAGCGCGCGCGGACCTGCTGGACGGACTGCGTCATCCAGGTCGCGCGCGTCTGTTCCGAAACATCGGAGAACTCGGGGAAGTTACCGCTTCCCCAGCCGAATTCTGTCACCCACATCGCCCGGCCGCCGTCCCCCGCGCGGATCATCACCAGCCGTTGCTGCTCGATACGACGGAAGTAGAACGAGGGATGGGCCGTGTACTCTCCGATATTCGCCTTCTCCGGCGGGAGCATATCCGGCGCGCTGCGGTAGCCGTACGGGTGCGATCCCTGCACATCCGCCATGTAGCGATAGACGCCGTTCTGATAGGATTCCAACTGCTCCAGATAGCGCACGTCGTCTATGCCGATCTTCGGGTCGTTGACGCCGGTCGGGCCGAGCGCTGCGGCGACGATGATCGCGTGCGGGTCCGCTGCGCGAACGACCGGCGCGACCACCTTCAGCATCTCCACGTAGGCCGTCGCGTCAACGCGCGGCCCCCATTCGAGGGCGAGGTTCGGCTCGTTCCAGATTTCGTACGCCCCGACGCGCCCGGATAACTTCGTTGAGAGCACGGACATGAAACGCGCGAAATCGGCCGGGTCACGCGGCGCGCCGTTATCCCCCGCCGACGTCGCCCACTTCGGGCTGCCCGAGACGGTGAGAAGAACGTTGACCCCTTGCACTTTCAGATCGTTGAGCAGGAGATCGAGTCCACCGAAATCGTACTGCCCCGGCGACGGTTCGAGCGCGAACCACTGGACCGGCTGCCGCACCCAATGCACGCCGAGATCGCCGACCATCTTCAGGAGCCGGTCGCGCGGCTGATTGGTGAACTCCGTGACGATGCCGATGTCGGGATTGAAGGGCGTCTTCAGGCCCGGCGCCTGGGCGATCACGCCCGGCATCCCGACGCCCTCGTAGAATTGGTAGAGTTGCTTGCCGAGGAAGGCGAGTTGGATCTCGTTCGGCGTTCCGGCGAACTCCGGGTGTCGCTCGAACTTGGCGCGCTCGAAGTACTGGACATCGTAGGTCTTACCGTCCGCTGGGTTGAATTCCCCGAACTCTTCGGAGATCGGCAGGCCGAAAACGCCGACATCCCCGTGCTGCTCCCAGTAGGAGCGGAAGCCGTAGGCGAGGCTGTGGTTCGTTTCCGGGAAGTAGCGCGTGTCCGGGTTGACGCTGGGCGATGCCAACTGCTTGAAATCGCGCCCGGAAGAAAGGATCGCCCCCGCGCGGGCTAGCTGCACCGTGCCGCCATTGACTGGCATTTCGAGTCGCGCCCGCTCGGTGTACTGGTAGCGCATGCCGTCCCGCGTGATGAGCGCGGAGATCGGCAGACCGAGGGTGTCCGTGCCTACGCCGCTCGCGAACGGCTGAAAGAGCGGATCGAACACAAACGGCCCGGTGGCACGAACCGTCGCGAGCGAGCAAAGCAAGGGAAACAACAGCACAAGCAGGCTGAATACCCCACCCAGGCGCGCGCTCTTCCGCATCAATGACCCCACAGCGTCCACTCCTCGTTGCGCCCACCCACAAGGCCCCTCATTCTTCTTGCACAAAGCACAACGTATAGAAACTGCAATCAGTGATGCAATTGAACCGTCAATGACGGAAAAGGAGGTAGTCCGCGAGGGTGGCGACTTCGCGGAGCATGTAGCGGCGCTCCTCGTCGCTGCCGGGGCGAATCGGGCTGGTACGCGTCGGCGAGGTCGCTGCCGAAACGCCGAGGTCGGTCGCCATCCGCTTAAGGCGGTACATATGGAAGGGGTCGGAGACGAGCAGCGCGCGGCGCCAGCCATTGTGCTGCATGAGCAGGGTCGCGCCCTCCATGGATTCATAGGACGAGCGCCCCCGGTTTTCGGTCAGCACGGCGGCGGTCGGGACGCCTTTGCGCAGGAGATACTGCCGCGCCACCTCGCCCTCGGAGTAGTTGTCGCCCGTACCTACGCCCCCGGTGACGATCACCTTCGGCGCCAGGCCGGCGGCATAAAGGTCGAAGGCGTGATCGAGCCGCGCCTGCAAGACCGGCGACGGCTTGCCGTCCCACTGCGCCGCGCCGAGCACGACGATCGCGTCCGCTGGCCGCGCCTCATCCCGACCCGCCTGCCGCTTGATGAGCACGCCGAGCGTCAATGCCGCGATGACCGTGAACGAAAGCAGGAGCAACACCAGTGCGCCGAAGACGCGAAAAAGCGGCACCGTCGTCCGCCGCCGCGCGCGACCGCTTCGCCGCGTCGCGGGCAATAGTCGAGGTCGCGTGCGCGTCGCCGCACGATAGGAATAGGGAGGCGCGGAGCGGGCCACGAGACACGTCCTTTACCGAAAAATGCAATAGCGCGTGAAAGAGGAAACAACGCACCGCAAATCCCACTGCCGTGCCAGATGCTTCGTCACATGATATTCCCATACACCCAATTGTATTGTCAACTGTCCGTACAGAGGAGAAGAAGGTGCAAAGTAATCAGTGGACAGTGAAAATCTTCTATGAGTAGTAAAAATGGCGGAGACCTGGTATGCCCCCGCCACGCCATCGTGTGTGGATGGAAAGCAGATCGGCGTCGGTTAATTCACTTCGTGCAATTGCCCGGTGTGGACATCATACACGTAGCCCCGGACGGGAATGCCGGGAATCAGCAGCGGCGAGGTGCGGATCGTCTCCACATCATCGCGTACGCTCTGCTCGAGATCAGTGAAGGGCAGGAATTCGATCTCCGCATGAACATGCAACTCGTCGTGGAGCTTCTGGTGCAGTTGCTCCTCGGTGAATGTGAGCATGCCGCAGTCGGTGTGATGGATGACCAGGATTTCGCGCGTGCCGAGCAGTTGTTGCGAAATGACGAGCGAGCGGATCGCGTCGGCGGCGCGACCCCCCGCATTGCGGATGACATGCGCGTCGCCTTCTTCGAGGCCGAGGAATTTCGCGGGGTCGAGCCGTGCATCCATGCACACGACGACGGCGAGTTTCCGTCTCGGTGGCATGGGCAAGTCGCCCTTGGTAAAGTTTGCCGCGTATCGCTCGTCCGCATGGACGAAGTCGTCAAAGTTGGACATAAAACCCTCCTGCATGTCTACCGCATGAGAAGAAACAGGACGCGTCCGACGCGCGGCCTTACGTATACCATTGGGGAAGCTAATTGTCGAGTTTTCCGCGCGATTTAGTTGATTATTTTGATGAGCAGGAGTGGCAGTCAAGTGCGCCTGCAGATCGCAGCGCCTCTGCAGGTAGTCCAGTCGCTATGCTATGCTAGACGCAAGAGGCGATGCAAACGATCCAGCGAGGGGAGCATATGCAGACGCGCGCACCGGCGACAAGCCGCGGACCAGCGGTTGTCACGATCCGGCCGATTCACGATCCGGCGGAACTGCGTGCCTGCCAGGATGTCCAGCGGCGGACGTGGGGGATCACGGAAGATGGCTACATCGTGCCGGTGGCGACGCTGGCGGCAGCGAGCGCATACGGTGGCCTCGTCCTCGGCGCGTTCGACAGCGACCGGCTTGTCGGCTTCTCCTTCGCTTTTCGCGGCGTGCTGGACGGGACGCCGATCCTGTATTCTCAACTGACGGGCGTGCTGCCGGAAGCGCAGGGCGGCGGCACCGGACGGCGAATCAAGCAGTGGCAGCGGACCTGGGCACGCGAGCAGGGGTTACCGCTTGTCGCGTGGGCGTTCGACCCGTTGCAAGCAATGAATGCGCACTACAACCTTGTCGCCCTTGGCGCGGTCGCCACGCACTATCACCCCGATTTCTACGGCCCGCGCGAGGACGCCCTCAACCCCGGCCTGCCGACCGACCGTCTCCTCTGCGTCCTGCCGACCGCCGATCCGCTCCCGCCGAAACCCGACCCCACTGAAGGCGAAATTCGTCTGATCGTTGCTTCCCATTTTGCAGAGGACGATAAACCTACCGTGACACTTCTGCCAATCGAGCGGGCGCGAAACGACTCGCGGTATGTCGGAATCGAAATCCCGCAGGACTTGCGGTCGTTACGTCCACACGGGCCGCAACTCCTCGCCAGATGGCAAGAAACAGTGCGCGAGGCTTTTGTGACCGCATTTGCGGCAGGCTGGCGCGCGGTGACATTCCATCGTGGCGACGACCGTGCCTACTACATTCTCACGAAGGAGTAAGCCGCCATGCGCATCGCTCGCGTTGACCTGCTGCACGTCCGCATGGAACTGGTGCGCGGCTTCCAGACGAGTTCGCACCGCAAGAACGAACTGAACCATATCCTCATCCGTGTCCACGACGACGCGGGGCATACTGGTTGGGGAGAGTGCGCCGTGCCGACCGACCCGTACTACTGCCCGGAAACGACCGACACGGCGTGGTCCGTGCTGCGCGACTTCATGGCTCCAACGGTGATTGGGCAGGAGATCGGCTCGCCCGAAGACCTGCTCGCTCACTTCGCGATGGTGCGTGGCAACAACTTCGCCCGTTCCGGGCTGGAGATGGCGTACTGGGCGCTGCTCGCGACTGTCGAGCGTCAGTCGCTCGCCCGGATGCTCGGCGCGACGCGCCCCGCGATCACCTCCGGCGTTTCGCTCGGCATCGAGCGGGACGTCGAGCGATTGCTCGAAGTCGTCGGCGAGTTCGTCGCGCAGGGCTATCCACGCGTCAAACTGAAGATCGGGCCGGGATGGGACGTGACGCCCGTCGCGGCGGTACGCGAGCGATGGCCCGACTTGCCGTTGCAGGTGGACGCGAACAGCGCCTATACGCTCGATCAGATTCCGCAAATCAAGGAGTTGGACCGCTTCGGCCTGCTGATGATCGAGCAGCCGCTCGGCCACGACGACATCGTGGATCACGCGCGGATGCAGGCGGAGCTCGACACGCCGATCTGCCTCGACGAGTCCATCCACACGGCGGAGGACGCACGCAAGGCGCTCGACCTCCACGCCGGGCGGATTATTAATATCAAGACGAGCCGTCTCGGCGGTTTACTCGAAGCGAAGAAGACGCACGACCTCTGCTACGCGCGCGGCATCCCGGTCTGGTGCGGCGGGATGCACGAGTACGGCGTCGGACGGGCGGCGAATGTGGCGATTGCCGCCCTCCCCGGCTTCACGCTCCCCGGCGATGTCTCCGGCTCCGACAAATACTACGCGCGGGACATCACGACCGTCCCGATCCTCGCCACCGACGGCGCGATCCCGGTACCGACAACTCCCGGCCTCGGCTACGACGTGGACGAAGAATACGTGCGCGCCCAAACGGTCCGCGCCCTCACGCGCTCCATCGGCGCCGACGCCTGGCAGGACGGCGACACGGCATGGGTGAGATGAAAACGTGAAGCGCAGAGAGCGCAGAGAGCGTAGAGGACACAGAGAAGGAAGGAATCTCTTTTTTCTTTTCCCTCTCTGCGCCCTCTGCTCTCTCCGTGTCCTCTGCGCTTTGTTTGTCGTCTTCCTCGTCGCGTGTGGGGGCGGTAAGGGGACGCCGACGCCGGTGGTGTTGACGGCGCAGCAGACCGCACTGGCGCAATTGACCGCCGTGCCGGGCACGCCCGCAGCGCAAGGGCCGACGGTCGTACCAACGCGCCCCGTCGTACCCGCGACGGTGCAGATTGCCAGTAGCAGCGCGACACAGACACCGGCGACCAGCGGTGCGGTGACGCCCGTGCCCGTGACCGAGACGCCGGGGTTGAAACCGCTGGCGGGCGGCACGACCTACACGAACCCAATGAAGACGTACCGGATTGATCTCCCACCCGGCTGGACAACGCCGATGCCCGATCTCGCGGCGCCCGGCCGAGTCGTTGCGCGCGCATCGCTGGACGCCGTGGCGCTGACCATCGAGGAAGGCCCCGCGCCGGACGATTGGGCGCGCCTCCAGCCCCCTGTCGTTGCGGGTCTTCTCGACGCCGCGTACCGGAAAAGTGCGCCCGGCAGCACGCTGCAAAACGTGGCGCTCACCGGTATCCGTGGCGCGAGCGATGCCGGGTTGCCGACCTATGATTTTACGTATGCGAGTAGCGCGGGCAATTCTCCCTCCACCGTCGAGCGGTTCGTCACGCTCACGTTCGCGGGCGCAATTATCGTCACGACGACCGCCACGCCCGATGTTGCTGCGGCAACGCGCCCGGCGATCGAGGGCATCGTCGGTTCGCTCGTGCCGCTCAAACTCGATACCCCGACCCCCGCCGTCCTCGCCCCGCCTGGCAGGACGGGTACGGTCACGCGTACGCCGTCCGGCCTCGGTATCATGTTGCCGAGTGGCTGGGCCGCTATCGCGTCGCCCGCGATGCCACCGGGTGTGGAGTTCGCGGCCCTGAGTGTGAGCGGCGATCAGCACGTCCGCATCGTCCGCAAACAAATCGCGGACGGCACGAAACTGAACGATTTCGCTGCCACCGTCGCGGGCGAGCTGAAAGCGACGACGAGCAACTACGAGGTCGAGGCGGAGGGTGTGAACATCATCGGTGGCGCGCGGGCCGTGCGGAACCTCTACCGCGCCAGGGTCGTTGGACAGGATGTAGTCGGACAAAGCGTCGCGCTCATCAAGGGCAGTAACGGCTACGTGATCAGTGTCGAAGCGCCCGCCGCGCAATACGACGCGAAGCCGGACGATGTGCAGACGCTCTTCGATCAAATCGAAAGCAGTATTACCCTCCCGTAGCATACTCTTTGGGCGTACGCGGTTGGGGCGTTTTCCTCGGTGGTAGCAGGCTTTCCCGCCTGCCTTCGCGCCTCAAGAGGCAGGCGGGAAAGCCTGCTACCACCCGAAACCTTTCTTCTTCACATATGGGAGGGTAAACAATGGCCGAGCAACAGGATACCCAGTCGGTGAGCGCGCACTACACAGCGGGCGATCTCGGCGAGAAAATTCTGGCGGGGCTTCGCGCCGCCGGCAAGGACCCCGACGCGCTCACGCTCGATGACCTCACACCCATAGACCAGTTCCATCTCGGCGGCAAACCTGCAACGCTTCAACTGATCGAGCGCGCCGGTTTCCGGCCGGGCATGCGTGTCCTCGATGTCGGCGGCGGCTTGGGCGGCCCCGCGCGGACGTTGGCGACGGAAGCGGGCTGCACGGTGACAGTGCTGGATCTGTCGAAGGAATTCTGCCAAGTCGGCGCGATGCTCACCGCACGCACGGGCCTCTCCGACGCGGTCACGTTCCAGCACGGCAGCGCGCTCGCCATGCCCTTCGCGGACGGGGATTTCGACGCGGCCTGGACGCAGCACGCCACGATGAACATCGCGGACAAAGAGCGGCTCTACAAGGAAATCCATCGCGTCCTGCGGCCGGGCGGGCGGCTTGCCATGCACGATGCGGTGGCCGGGTCGGTCCAGCCGATTCATTTCCCGGTCCCGTGGGCGCGCGACCAGTCACTTAGTTTCCTGCGCACCTCCTCGGCGGTGCGCGCACTGCTAGACGATGCCGGATTCCGCGAGATCATGTGGGTAGATGAGGGGCCAAAGATCCTCGCCGCGCTCCAGAAACAGGCAACGATCAGTGCTATAAACGGGCCACTGCCACTCGGAATCCACCTATTAGTGGGATCGCAGTTTCCCACAATGCTGGAGAATGTCGGGCGCAACCTTCGGGAGAACCGCCTCACCATCGTGCAAGCGGTCTTCGAGCGCGTTTGACCAATACTCGCGCGGTATGCCACGATCTCTTCGGATTCCGGTATCCGGTGGACACGTACAAGAAAAGGAGTAGCGATGCCATCCATCGAGCGTCCCGACGGCGCCAGTATCTACTACGAGGTACGCGGGCACGGCTTCCCGCTCCTCCTCTTCGCTCCCGGCGGCATCAATAGCCAGGTCAGCTTCTGGGCGCGCAGCGCCATTGACCCTTTCGAGTTCGCCGATGAGTTCACGGTGATCGGCATGGATCAGCGCAACGCCGAGCATTCGCCCGCGCCCCTCGCCGCCCCTACCTGGGAGGACCACGTTGCCGACCAGCTCGCTGTTCTTGACGCGGCGGGCATTGGTGGGCGCACGCTGCTATGGGGCGGCTGCATCGGCGTCGCGTATGTACTGCGCTTCATCCAGGAAGCCCCCGACCGCGTTGCGGGCGCCGTTGGCCAGGACCCGGTTGGCCTGATGGAGGGCGTCAACACCCGTGCTACTTTCTTCCGTATGTTCGAGCCGACCATCGCCGCCAGCAAGAACGGCGGGATGCGCGCGGTGGTTGATGCGGCCCTCGCCGATTCGCTCTTCGTGCGAAATAACGCGGGCGGGCCGTTCGCGGCGAGGATTGCCAGCGACCCGCAGTTCCGCGACGCAGCACTCGCCCTCGATCCTGGCGAATACGAGCGCATCATCCGGGCATACGACGATCAAATGTGGGGAGCACACGGCGCATTCATGAGCGTGGAGGAGGAGTTCGTACCCCAGTGCCCCGCGCCGCTGCTCATCCTCCCCGGCACCGACGAGTTCCATCCGACCGAGATCGCGCGGCGGATATGCCGGGAGGCGCCGCAGGCGGCATGCCTGGACCCCGATTGCCGTTCGCCGGAGAAGATCGCCAAGACGAAGGAGCGTACCCGGGAATTCCTCCGCACGCACCGCGATACAGGATAAGACGTACGTAGTTGGGGCAATTTCCTGGTGGTGGCGGGCTTTAGCCTGCCACCACCGGGTTGCTCTCGCGAACTGCATAACCCCTACAGGATAAACGTGAGTGGGCGGGAGGTGCCTCAATCGCACTGCATGCAGCCGATGACCTTAACTGCCCAGGCAACCTTCAGTCGCTCGTATGATTATTACGGACATCGCTCACCGCCGCGACCATGATACGGGAGAAGATCAAGGGATGAATGCGCCTGCGGCGATGGTGGCCGCTCCATATATCGTTCATCCGGCAGGCGCAGGGCGCAGAGGGCGACAATCGCGCCGAGGATACCGAGGAGACCAAGCGCGAGCCGGAGCGAGAGTGCGTCCGCGATGCTGCCGACCAGCGGTGACGAAGCGGCCCACGCGATGTAGGCGAGCGCGAAAAGGGCGGCGGAAACAAGCCCCATCGCCCCCGGCGCGATCCGCCCGACGATGATGAACCCGGTCGGGAACACGCCCGCCGTCACCACGCCGAGTGCGCCAAAGCCGATGATGACAAGCCAGGGCTGGCGCGTCAGGAGCGTCAGCGCATTGACGACGACAATCGCACAGCCCGCGCCGATCAACGCCGTGCGCGGGCCGATCCGCGCGAGCAGACGTTGGTTCATCAAACGGCCAATGGTCATCGTCACGTTGAAGAGCGCGTAGCCGATGCCACCGATCCACGCCGCCAGCCCAATGTCCGCGCGCAGATACAGCGTCGCCCAGGTGCCCATCGTCCCCTCGATGACGAGGCCACAGCAAAGAATGACGGCAATCAGCCGCATCGTTGGGTCCGCCCGCATCGCCCGCAGTGTGCCGCGCCAGTCGCGCTGCTGCGCCCTGTGGCTCGTCTGCACGGGTGGCGGGATGCGCCAGATCGCGACGAGCATCAGCGCGTAAAGGACGGCAAGCCCAGCGAGGATCGCCTGATACGGCACGCCGATAGAGCGGCAGACGCCCGTGACAATCGCACTCGTCACCGCCCCGGCGTTGAAGCACGCGTGAAGCGCGTTGAGGACGCTCCTGGGTGAACGACGCTCGTAGTCTACCGACGCGGCATTGATGCCGACATCGTAGATGCCCGCGCCGACGCCCTGAAAAATCACCGCGAGCACCAGGAACAAAATCGAGGCCGGGCCAACCAGTGTCAGGCAAAAGGCGATCATCAGTGCACTGCCGAGCGTCGGCAGGAGCCGTGGGCCGATCCGGTCGCCCAAATAGCCGCCGAGCAGCATGATCGGCACCCCCGCCACGGGCATCACCGCGAGGATGCGCCCGAACATCGCATCCGAAATCCGCACGGCGAGGATAATGTCTTTCCAGAGCACGCTGACCATCGCAAACATGACACCAAAAATCGCATACTGCGCCGCGATCAACCAGAAGGTCAGCGGGTGGTGCGGGGAGTCAATGGGGGCGGGGGTAGGGGGGGCAATCGTCGCAGTCATGCCCGGAGTGTCGCACGCGTAGGGGCGGTGGGCAAGGGCGGATTCGTTTCGCTTACGGTTCGGAATCGTCTCCGTCATCAGGGGACAGGGAACGCCCATGAATGATGTCGAGGATCGTCACGATATCGTCGGCAAACTCATAAATGATTCGCTAAGGCAGCACGACAAGCTGGCGCACATCCTCGTCGGGCGCTTCCGGGGTCAAGCGTCCGAGTTCAGGGAAATCTCCAATGATGACGACCGCCGCGCTGCCGTTCTGCGTCACGACGATTGGTCGCTTCGTTTCCCGCGCGCGCTCGATAACAGAGCCAATCTGCTCGCGGACTTTCGTAACCGGGATGATGTCTTCTACGATGTTGATTGCCATGCTTATCCTCCGTGATACTGTACATTATCGTGTACGGTATCACGATGATATGGCGAAACAACAGTCATCGTTGCGTGGGTGCAACAATCTCCCACTCGCCGGGGCCAAGCGTGAGGTCGCCGGTGTAGAGAGCGGTGCCGGTGATGACGGCCTCAACGCCGGGGACGGCGGCGAGCAGGGCAAGATGGCCGCGATCCTTGACGCCACCGGAGGCGATCACGGCGAGATCGCTCGCCGCGATTTCCGCGAGGAATTGAACATTTGGGCCGGTGCGTGCGCCGTCGCGGGCGATGTCCGTCGCCACGACGTGCCGGACGCCACGTTCCGCCATCGCGCGGGCGAGGTCCACGGCGCGGACGTTGCTCATCGCCAGCCAACCGCCGGTAGCGACATAGCCATCGCGCGCGTCGAGGCCGAGGACGATCCGCTCCGGCCCGTGCGCCGCCAGCGCCGCCGTGACGAGATCGGGGTTCTCGATCGCCGCAGTTCCGAGGACGACACGGCTCGCTCCTGCCGCCAGCGTCGCTTCAATATCCGCGAGCGTACGCAGACCGCCGCCGACTTCGACGGGAATCGGGATCGCGGCGCAGATGGCGGCGATTAACACCGTTTGCCGTGGACTGCCCGCCGCCGCGCCATCGAGATCCACGACATGGAGGATCGTCGCGCCCGCCTCCGCCCAGTGGCGTGCCATCGCCACCGGGTCATCGCCGTAAATTGTTTCATGTGAAAAATCGCCGTGCAACAGGCGGACGCACTTGCCGCCGCGCAGATCAATCGCCGGGATGACGATCATCGGACGGCGGCAGGGACGGGCAGCACCGCGTGCGCGCCTTCAACAATACCAACAAAGTTGCGCAGGAGGCGCAATCCCGCCGCGCCGCTCTTCTCCGGGTGGAACTGCGTGCCCATCACATTGCCGCGCGCGAGGACGGAGGCGAAGTTGACACCGTACGCTGTCTCGCCTGCTCGCCACGTTGGGTCGGCGATGTCACAGAAAAAGGAGTGAAGGTGATAAAAGGGCGTCAGGTCCGCGATGCCGTCCCAAAGCGGATGCGCATGTATCTGGCGCACGGCGTTCCAACCCATGTGCGGCACGATGATCCCTTGCGGCAGCCGTCGCACCGCACCGGGTACGATGCCGAGGCAGGGGTGTGTCTCGCCTTCCTCGCTGTGGTCGAGCAGCACCTGCAAGCCGACGCAAATACCGAGAAAGGGCGTCGTGCCTCGGTCAATCACCTCGTGAATGATCGAGACAAGTCCGCGCGCTTCCAGCCCGCCCATCACGTTCGCCGTCGCGCCGACGCCGGGCAGTACGACGCCGGGCGCCCGGCGGATCACGTCATGGTCGGCGGTGATGACGACATTTGCCCCTTCATGCTCGAAGGCATTGCGTGCGTTCGCGACATTGCCGCCGCCATAATCGAGGATCGCGATTGGCTCCATACCTCACCCCCAACCCCTCTCCATCGCGATGGAGAGGGGGAGCAATAGCGGATTGTTACGGTCATTTATCGCATGAATCGCGCGGCACGGCTAGCGGTATGCCGGGTGGGCTGTGGGCTTCTTCCAGGTAGCGCAGGCTGAAGCCTACGCTACCCGTCCAGCACGCGGAGCGTAACCGCAACACCCCGCGCGAGGGCGGCAAGGTCATAGCCGCCTTCGAGTAGGGCGACGATGCGGCCGTCGCAGCACTCGTCTGCCCACGTGACGACGCGCTCGGCCATCTGCCGGAAACCGTCGTCCGTGACGAGCATCCCGGCGAGCGGGTCGTCCTCGGAGGCGTCATATCCGGCGGAAATGAAGATTAATTCGGGTCGGTACGCGCGGACGAGCGGGCCGATCAGGTCGTCGAAGACGTGCAAGTACTCCGCATCGGTGGAGTGCGCCGACAGCGGGATATTGAGCGTGTATCCTTCTCCCCCGCCCGCGCCGCGCGCCGCCGCCAAACCGCTCATCGGGTAGAGCGGGTACTCATGCACCGAGACAAAGAGGACGTGCGGGTCTTCGTAGAAGATATCGTTCGTGCCGTTGCCATGATGGACATCCCAGTCAATAATCGCGACGCGTTCGAGGCCGTAGCGATCCCGCGCGTGCTGCGCGGCGATGGCGACATTGTTGAAGAGGCAGAAGCCCATGCCCGTTTCGGCGGTCGCGTGGTGGCCGGGCGGACGGGCAAGCACGAAGGCGCGTTTCGCTTCTCCCGTGAGCACGGCATCCACGGCGCGGATCGCGCCTCCGGCGGCAAGCAGCGCGACATCGAACGACTCTGCCGAAACGACCGTACTCGGTTCGAGCCAGCCGCCACCCGCCGCGCAGAACCGCTCCAGCGAATCCACATATGCCGCGTCGTGTATTCGCGTGATCGCCGCGCGCGGGGCATTCGCGGGCGCGAGGAGCGGGCGATCCGCGAGCAACCCGTCCGCTTCGAGGCGCTCGATGATCGCCACGAGGCGTCGCTCCGTTTCCGGGTGCGGGCCGGTGTGGTGGTCGAGATAATGGTCGCTGTACACAATCGGCGTGCGGTTCATTGAGGGGAGTTTCACACGGCGTCGGTATCGCGTCAATGCCGGGATAGGGGGGGCGGCAGTCGGCAGTGGAAATACAGGATGCAGTGAAGGCTGGGTCAGATATGCTGCCTGCTGCTTGCTGTCTACGGTATAATAGCGGCGTAGAAAGCAGCATGCGTGTCTGCCGGGCGTACGATGTATCGGGGGCTGAGGTGCGGCAGCGCAACGGCATAGTGCTCAATCTCCCACGAACGCTAGCGGCACGCTCGTCGGTGTACCGCTACGGGCTGGCAATCGTCGCCAATCTGATCGCAATACTCATCTCGCACTTTTTCCACGGATTGTTCGATGGGGCGCCGTTCCTGCTTTACTTCGCGGTCGTCATCGGCAGCGCATGGTATGGCGGTTTGGGGCCGGGTATGCTCGCGACGTTTGTGGGTGCAGCCGCGAGCCTCTACTTTTTCCTCATGCCGACCTACTCCTTCTCGGCGGGCGATGCGCGCAGCGCGTTCCAAGTGTTGCTCTTTATCGCCATCGGCCTGCTGACCAGCTTCCTGAGTGGTGCGCGCTTGCGGGCGGAGGAAGGGCTGCGGCAATCGCGGGATCAACTCGTGGCCGTCCTCGGCGGTGTCGCCGATGGCATTACCGTGCAGCAAGTGGGCGGCTCGGTGATCTACGCCAATGACGCCGCCGCGCGCGACAGCGGCTACTCCTCCGCTGCGGCGATGCTGGCGGCAACGACTGACGAAGCGCGCGGGAAGTTCGACATCACGGATGCGACCGGGGAACCGGTTGAAGTCGCCCGATTGCCGGGCCGACGGGCGCTCAACGGCGAGCAATCGCCGGAGATGATCGTGCGTTCCCGCTCCCGCGAGACGGGCGAGGAGCGCTGGAGTATCGTCCGGGCGACGCCGATCTTCGACGGGCAGGGGAATGTGCATCTCGCGGTCAACATCTTCCGCGACATCACGGAAACCAGACGGGCCGAGGAGGCGCAACGATTCCTCGCCGAGGCGAGCGCGCTGCTCGCCAGTACGCTCGATTATGAAACGACGTTGCAGCGCGTCGCCCAACTCGCCGTCCCCCACATCGCCGATTGGTGCTCCGTCGAGATCGTTGACGGCGATACGTTCCAGCCTGTTGCAGTCGCCCATGTTGATCCGGCGAAGATCGCGATGGCCGGCGAATTGCGGCAACGCTACCCCCCCGACCCGACCGAACCGGGCGGCATCCCGGAGGTCGTCCGTTCGCGCCGGGCCGTGCTCGTGCCGGAAGTGACGGACGCGATGCTCGTCGCGGTCGCGCGGGGCGATGAACATCTGCGACATCTCCGCGAACTGGGGATGCGGTCGGTGATGATCGTCCCGCTCGTCGCGCGGGATGCGGCGCTCGGCACACTCTCGTTCATCGCGGCAGAATCGGGTCGCCGATATGATGAGGCGGACCTCGCACTCGCCGAGGAACTTGCCCACCGTGCCGGCATCGCCGTGGACAACGCGCGCCTCTACCACGAGGCGCAGGATTCTGAGGCGCGATTCCGCGCACTGTTCGAGGGCGTCGGGGACACGGTCGTCGTCCTCAGCCCGAGCGGGCAGTACCTCGACGCGAACCCCGCCTTCACGGAGCTATCCGGCTATTCCGTCGCGGAGTTGCGGCAGATGCACGTCGGCGATCTTTCCGCCGACCCCGAGTGGGCGCGGCAGTCGCACGGGGATTTCGAGGCAATGGGCGTTTGGCGCGGCGAGTCCGAATGGCGGCGCAAGGACGGCACGATCGTGCCGGTCGAGGGCTATTTGACGACGGTCGCGCTGCCGACCGGCCCGGTCTACCTCGGCACCTGGCGGGACATCTCCGCGCGCCGGGAGCAGGAGCAGATGCAGCGCGATTTCATCTCGATGATCACCCACGAACTGCGCAACCCCCTCACCTCGCTGAAGGGGTACGCGCAACTGATGCAGCGCCGCACCAGTTACGACGGGCGCGGCATGGAGGTGATCGTCAGCCAGGCGAATCTGCTGGAACGGCTTGTGGATGACCTGCGCGACGTGGCGCGGCTGGACTCGCGGCGGCTCGACCTGAACCGCTCCGAAGTAGACCTCGTCGCGCTGGCGCGTCGCTCCGTCGAGCAGGCGCGAGCGCTGGTCAAGGGGCACCGGCTGCTCGCGAATCTCCCAGACCAGCCAGTCGTCGGCTGGTGGGACGGCGACCGGCTGGCGCAGATCATGCTGAATCTGCTTTCCAACGCGATTAAGTACTCCCCGGACGGCGGCGACATCCGCCTGTGCGTCGAGGATTGCGGCGACGAGGCGCGCTTTTCGGTGAGCGATCAAGGCATCGGCATCATCCCGGAGGCGCTGCCGCAGTTGTTCGGTCGCTTCTACCGCGCGGAGGGCGCGCTGCTCCGGGGTGTGCAGGGGCTGGGCCTCGGCCTCTACATCACCAAAGGCCTGGTCGAGGCACATGGCGGGCAAATCTGGGTGGACTCCACTGTCGGCACAGGGAGTACTTTCGTCTTTACCCTCCCCTATGCCCCGCCGCCGTCGGCAGGGCTGTTGCACAGTCCGGATGCGGCACACCCATGACGAAGGGCGCTGTCCATGTACCTACCGGAAAGATGTGATCCTTCGCTACTTCGCTACTTCGCTCAGCGCGCTGTCTGAAGTCGGCGTGGGGTGTGGTAATTGGAAAAGTTCGGCCAGCAGTTCGTACGAGTGCAGCCGCTCCGCGTGCGCATGGATCATCGTCGTGACCATCACTTCATCGGCCCCGGTCTGCGCGATTAATTCATCGAGTTGCGTGCGCACGACCGATGGGCTGCCGATCACATGGCGCGCGCGGGACGCCTCGACTTGCGCGCGTTCCATCGGGGTGTAGGGGTACGCCTGCGCCTCCTCCACACTGGGCAGCAGGCCGGGCTGGCCGCTCCGCAGCCGCAAAAAGGAGAGGGCCGATGACGATGCCAGCGCGTCGGCGCGCTCATCCGTGTCGGCGCAAATCACCGAAAGGGCGAGGATCGTTTTCGGCTCCAGGAGCGATTCGGAGGGCGAGAACTGCTCCCGGTAGAGCGCCATCGCCTCCGCCGCACCGTCCGGGCTGATATGTCGTGCAAAGGCGAACCCCATCCCGAGCGCGGCGGAGACTTGCGCGCTGTAGTCGCTCGAACCGAGCAGCCAGACGGGCGGCAGCGGCACATCAACCGGCACGGCCCGCACCGACTGGAATGGGTGGCCCGCCGGGAATTGATCGTGCGCGAAGGCGAGTAATTCCCCCAGTTGCTCCGGGAAGTCGTCCGCGCGCAGGGCTTCGCGCGAGCGACGGAGCGCGAAGGCGGTCATCTGATCCGTGCCGGGGGCGCGGCCGATGCCGAGATCAATCCGCCCCGGATAAAGCGCTTCGAGGACGCGGAAGGTCTCGACGACACGTAGCGGCGCGTGGTTCGGCAGCATGATGCCGCCTGAACCGACCCGCAAGTGCGTCGTCTCGCGGGCGACCGCACCGATCAGGACTTCGGGTGCGGAACTGGCGATGCCCGGCATGTTGTGATGCTCCGCGAGCCAGTAGCGCGTGTAGCCGAGCCGGTCCGCCAGCCGCGCGAGATCAATCGTGTTCCGCACCGCCTGGGTGGCGGATGAGCCGGTCCCGACGGGCGAAAGGTCGAGGATAGAGAGTGGTAGGGTCATAAGGCTCGAATCCTCCGTCGTTCAGTGATGCTCCGAATATCCCGATACGCGCACGCGCGCATCTCGCAAACATGCTTCGCCGCATGTGTCGTTCAGCCGGGCACATCGCCCACTGTGCCGCGATCGCGCAAATACCGCTCGAATGCATCCCGCGTCCTGACGCTGTGATACAGAACGGCATCGTAGACATCCACACTCGTTACCCCCTGCCGTACGACGGCGAGCGATGCCAGAGGTCTTTGAGTAAAAGGATGGCGCATCGGGTCTCCGGTGTGAGCTGTCGGTCCATCGTGGCGGCAAGGGCGGCTTCCTTGCGGGGTGCATCGTCCGGCAGGAACCAGAGGTCGAGCTTCCACTCGCGTTCCGCTGCGGCGCGGTACCGGACGCCCCAATAGTAGCCGTCCGGGAAGGCGGGCATCCTGTTCGGGCCGGACCAGTTGTCAAAGTTCAGACGCACGACGCGCGGATGCGACGCGAGCGGACGAACTGCGGCGAAGGTACAGTCGGCGCTAAGCGAGGCGCAGTACACGTAGAGGTCAATGTCGCGCCATACCATCAGGCCGAGCGCGTAGCTGCCAATCGCCGCCACCTCGCCCGCGTGCCCGAGATGTGCGAGGATGTCGAGGTCGCTCAAGACTGCGGACGCTTCGGATTGTAAGGCATCCTGGCGGGCAAGGAGATCGGTGGCGACGGTCGCTTCCATTTCCGGCATCCTCCTCAACACGTGGACAGCAGACAGCGAGGCGCTACCAACCCACTATACGCGAGGATGCGCATTCCGCCACGGCGGATGCAAGGCGCAGGCCGACGAATCTGCCGGGATGCGGGATACGCCGCAAACGAAAGGGATGTGCGATGACCGATGCCGAAATGCGCGTGTTGGTTGATCTTGACTGGCTTGACCGCCAAACCGCGCCACTGCTGATTGATGCCCGCCCCGCCGACGCATATGCGCACGGGCATCTGCCGGGGGCGATCAATCTCGACACCTTTTTCTACGTCAACGAGCATACCGACCCGGAGGGATTGCGGATAATTGAGGCGGACTGGGCGCGGATGCTCGGTGCGGCGGGAATCACACCCGGCGATACCGTCATCTTCTACGACGAGGGCACGCAGAACTACGCGCCGCGCGGGGCGTTCATGCTCCGCTATCTCGGCCATGATGCGAGCCATGTGCTGCAGGGCGGGATCGCGGGCTGGATCGCCGCCGGTCGCGCGGTGACGATGGAGCCAACGACGCGGATGCCGACGTCCGGCGTCACATACCCCGCTCGCCCGCGCCGGGGGATGATCGCCACGGCGGACGAGGTCGCGGCGGCGCTCGATGATCCCGCTGTGGTCGTGCTGGATGTACGGGCCGAGGGCGAATATCTCGGCGCATTGGCGATGCAGGGCAATCCGCGACTGGGGCGCCTACCCGGCGTCGCCTACGTGGAATGGACGAGCCTGCTCGACAACATGGAGCGGTACAAGGACCCGGACGAGATGCGCCGCATCCTCGCCGCAGCGGGCGTCGCGCCGGAGAAAGAAATCATCATCTATTGTCAGCGGAGTCACCGGGCGACGAATACCTACACAGCGCTGGACTCGCTCGGCTATCCGCATGTCCGCGTCTATCCCGGATCGTTCTATGAGTGGTCGCGGCGCGAAGACTTGCCCATCGAACAAGCGGGAGATCGCTAGCCCGCCACTACCAATACTTCGTTGGCGCAAGTGCAACGAAAGGTGTGCGAAGAAACGGGCGGGAGCGCGGCAGCACCGCTGCCACGCTCCCCGGTTCGGTGTCCGGCCGTGTGCCTATCGCGGCGGCACATCAACCGCTTTCGTGAAGATGTCCTGGTCATTCGATGTGACGCCGCTGACGTCGGTCGAGGTGCAGGCTTTCGGTGGCGTGCCCACGACCCCGGTTCCCGGGCAAAGGAACAGGTCCGGGCTGCGTGTGTCCATCCAGATCGGGTGTGCATCGTCCACCGCCGTCAGCCCGGTGTAATCACCGAGGAAAACGCCGCTGAACTGCGTCGGCGGCGGCATGGATGCTCCGGTCACCCGCCGTACGCCGAACTCCGCGAGATCGTCTGCACCCGACAGGCTAATATCCGAGAAGCCCGTCGTCTCATCGTCGCCGTACTGCCGGTCGTAGTATGAGACGGCTAGCTTGCCGCTCTTGGTGAACGCCGCCCACTGCCACCACTGATCCGTGGTCGCCTGTCGGTTCTCCGCAGTAACGCTCGTCAGTTTTCGGGGGTCGGTCGTTGTCCCCGTGAAGGTCGCGCCGCCATCGTTGGAGACACTGAGCAGGATGTCGTTGTTGCAGGCGCCTGCGGTCTTCACACCCGTATACAGATTAATCCCATCGGCCGCGAAACCGGCCGGTGTGCAGCCGTTCGCTTCGTTGGAATGCGCGTTGATGTACGAGCCGAACGTGACGACGATCTGCTTCTCCTTGGTCGGATTGGCCGCGCCCGCCGGATAATTCGTCGCGCGGAAGATCGAATTCGTGCCGCTCCCTTTCTCCGGGACGCAAGCGCGACCGGCGTCCTTGCCGCCCTGATAGGTGGCGCAGTCCGGCAGATCGTAGTAGTCGGCCACCTTCACCGGCGCGCCGAAGGTCTGGCCGCCATCGGTGGACTTGGCGAGCAGCATCTGGTTGTGGTTGTCGCTGGCGTCCTTGGTCGCGTTGTTGAAGTTGGCGTACGCGACGTAGAGCGCGCCATCGGTGCCGGTGAAGGGCTGCGAGAATTGATTCTCGTTGCAGGTGCCCTGCGGCGTGCCGGCGCCGAAGGTGTTGACGCACAGCGCGCTCGTGGCGCTCACCAGCACGCGCGGGCTGAAATGCTCGCCGTAATCCGCCGAGAACGCCTCCCAGATATACGCGCTGCCATCCGCCGCGAACTCGGTGTACGCCACGTAGACGCGGTCCGCGAATGGGCTACCGACGTGGTCGTCAACGGTCATGTACGGCTTGTCTTCGAGCACATTCCCCGCGCCGACGACATCGTTGTGCTCGATCACCGGGCGGGCCGGGAAATTCCACGACGCGCCGAAGTTGCCCGTCGAGCGGAAGACATAGACCGCGCTCGACTGGTCGGGGCTTGAACTCGTCGGCTTGCCGCGATTGAAGACCTGGCACTGGAAATACGCATTGCCTTTGGTGTCGTAGGCGACGGCGGTATCCCCGCCGGATTCCCAGTACTCCCGTGCAGCCCCGCCGAAGGCGGCGCCGCGCGTGAATCCCATCGGGATCGTCGTATCCGTCCAATTCTTGCCGCCATCGAGACTGTATGCCCCGTAGCAGTTGCCGTCGCCGCGCCGGTAGTCATTGAAACTGGCGAGCAAATGGTCCGGGTGGCGCGGGTCTTGCGCGATCGCGGTCTCGTTCTGCGCCTGCGCCCGCCCCTGGAGATCGGGATCGGAGATATTCAGGCAGTTTTGATTGACTTTGACGTCGCCATGCAGGCGCTGCGAGCAGCCATCATCGCTGGTGGGGGTGAAATTACCCGGCCGGACGCTCGCTCTCGCGGGGGAGTTCTCGTTGAGGTGCAGTTCGGCATAGCCCGAAAGGATGCGCTTCTGCACCGTGTTGAGGTGCGCGTAATCTAGTGCCTGGACGGTGCTTGTCGTTCCGCTGGGGAGGAACGTCAGGACGCCGACGATCACCAACGGCAACACGAGACGCCATACGCGATTGTTCATGCACTTACCCCTTTGCCTCTTCCTCATGCCACTCGATCAAAAGGCCGACCAATGTGGTTCGTACTTCCCCCCTTCCTTTCCGATCACCAGAACCGACTCGTCATGCGCGATTCGAAGTTAACGACAGATGTATTACCGGGCGACAGTTTCACCGGCGCCAGACACTCGTAGTAGACGGAATCTTCTTTATCTGTATTGTTCCGATTCTGACAGTAAAACGGACGAATCGCCGCATGGTTGCACATCGGGCCTCCCCGGTTTTCGTGCTCGACACGGCCTCTGGACATGAAGGGCTGCGGCACCGCCGGAGAATTTGCAGCGGCTGTCGCATCCACCGGATAATCAGCATCGGCATCGGCAAGGAAAGGGACTGCCCATGATTGTTGTAGACAGCCACTGCCATGTTTCGCGCTCGTGGTACGAGCCGGTGGAGACACTGCTCTTCCAAATGGATCGCTATGCGGTGTCGCACGCCGTGCTGGTGCAGATGCAGGGGCAGACGAACAACGACTACCAGTTTGCATGCGTCCGGCGCTATCCTGGTCGGTTCGCGCCTGTCGTTGTCGTGGACACGGAGCGGCCGGACGCACCCGAAACACTGCAGCGGCTCGCGGAGCAGGGCGCGAGCGGCGTGCGACTCCGGGCGACGGCCCGCTCACCCGGCGATGATTCGCTGGCGATCTGGCGCGCGGCGGGGCAACGCGGGTTGTCGGTCAGTTGCTACGGATCGGGCGCGGAGTTCGCGTCGGACGACTTCGCGGGATTGGTGCAATCGCTGCCGGAGGTGCGAATCGTCCTCGAACACCTCGGTTCCCACAGCCGCCCCGACGTGGACGAAGCGGAGCGCGCGTCACGGCAGCAGGCATTCGCGCTCGCTCGGTTTCCGAACGTCGCGATCAAAGTGACCGGCCTGGGCGAGTTCTGCCAACGCGCGATGCCTGTCACCGAGCCGTTCCCCTTCGTGCAACCGATCCCGCCGTATCTCCGGCAGGTGTATAACGTCTTCGGCCCGCATCGCATGATGTGGGGCAGCGACTATCCGCCGGTGGATGCGCGCGAGGGCTACGGCAACGCGCTGCACGGCCCGATGGACCAATTCGCCGATACGAGCGAGGACGACCGCGCGCTGATTTTCGGCGGCACGGCCCGCATACTCTTCCCTCCGCGCGGCTGATACGTCGGCTATCTCCATCATACTGAGTGATGCCGAACCATGAATGAAACGCGCGATTACACCGGAGCGGATGTTCGCATGCTCGGTGTAATGATGAGCGGCGGGCAACGGTCCCAGCGGCGGTGGCGCACCGTGCCAGGATCATGAATACGGACGAGAGACAGGCGGATACGGTGACGGGAAGAGTACGGGAAATGCGAACGATTGAAGCGCCGGTCATTGAGCATGCTCGCGTGCCGGTGGACCTTGCACAGGAACCTCCCCGGACGGCACGAGATGGCTATCCGGCGGGCGGGCGGGCATTCGACTGGGTGATCGTCGCGCTCGGCGGTTGGCTGATCGGCGGGCTGTACCTCGACGGTTGGGCGCACAACCATCATCCCGATCTGGAAACGTTCTTCACGCCGTGGCATGCAGTGCTGTATTCCGGCTTCTTCGCGCTCTTTTTATCGCTCCTGTTCACCTTCGCGCGCAACCTCGGTCGCGGCTTTCCCCGGCGGCGCGCCTTGCCGCTCGGCTACAATCTCGCACTCCTCGGGGGAGTTATCTTTCTCGTCGGCGGTGTGTTCGACCTCATTTGGCACACACTCTTCGGTATCGAGGCGAACACGGAAGCGCTGCTCAGCCCCACGCACCTGATCCTCGCGACCGGCGCCGTCCTGATGGTCAGCGGACCGCTCCGCGCGGCGTGGCAACGACCGCCGCGCGACCATGGTCGGATGACGTTCGGCGCGATGCTCCCGACACTGCTTTCTGCCACCTTTGTCCTCGCGCTCTTCGCCTTTTTCACGCAGTTCGCGCACCCGCTCGTGGACCTCGCGGCGACGGAGAATCCGCACGGACCACCAGTGCGCGGTGAACTCTATGCGATGCGGCGCGACGGCAGTCAACAAACACGTCTGACGGTTGATCCGCAGGAACAAAGCAGGAATGGCGCGTGGTCGCGGGATGGTGGCCGGATCGCCTTCGAGAGCGGCGGCAGGAATGTCCAGATCACGGTGATGAACGCCGATGGCAGTGGTCGCGCCCGATTGACCGACACGAACGGGAGCAACATGACCCCAACATGGTCGCCGGATAGCCGCAAAATCGCGTTCAGTTCTACCCGCGACGGGAACGGCACGATCTACACTATGAATGCCGACGGCAGCGATCAGACGCGACTGGCGACCGGTGCTGGCGATGCCTTTTTCCCGTCCTGGTCGCCGGATGGCAGGAAGATCGACTTTCACACCAACCGCGACGGCAAATGGGTGATCGCGGTGATGAATGCAGATGGCGGCGACCAAACACGGTTGACGGATGGCAGGGCGAATGACTTCTTCCCGTCATGGTCGCCCGACAGCACGCGGCTCGTCTTCGCCTCCACCCGTGACGGTCACGACGAGATCTACGCGATGACCGCCGCTGGCCGCAACCAGACCCGGCTGACCTTTGGGCGAAACGACAACTGGGAGCCGTCATGGTCGCCGGATGGGCGGACCATCGCCTTTATTTCCACACGGGGCAGGAATGCCGAAGTGTACGCGATGAACGCCGACGGCAGCGATCAAACGAACCTTTCCCGCAATCCTGCTGCGGATAGTGGCAGGCTACTCAGTTGGTCGCCGGACAGCACCAGGCTTCTGTATACGGCCGAGGCTCGATCAGGTGGGGCGTCGTGGCAGACGGTCAATAGTGGCGTCGCGAGCATTCTCTTGCAAGCGATCCTGCTGATGTGCACGGTATTGCTGCTCGTCCGCCGCTGGCGATTACCGTTCGGGAGCCTGACGCTGATCTTCGGAGCAAGCAGCCTGCTGATTAGTTTTATGCATGACCGGCAGGTGTTCATCCCGGCGGCAATTCTCGCCGGGCTGCTCGGCGACCTCCTGCTCCGGCAGCTCCGACCCACGCCCACACGCCCGAATGCCCTGCACCTCTTCGCCTTTCTCGTGTCCGTTGCCTTCTTCGCCCTTTACTTCGCCACCCTCGCTCTCACCGACGGCATCGGCTGGTCGGTCCACCTCTGGGCGGGCGCGATCGTCATGCCCGGTATCGCGGGATTCCTCCTCAGTTACCTCCTCGTTCCCCGCAGGGGGTACAAGGAAGTCTGAATCGCGCTTGACAGGGACCGAATGGGAGTATACACTCCCATTCTGGATTGGTTACTCCCATGCGGTGGGAAGGTGGCTGGATGTCCCGGCTTGATGTTCGTGCGATGCGCCGCGAGCAGGTATTGGATGCGATGGAACCGCTGGTGGCGCGGCAGGGTTGGGAGCAGACGACGTTCGCGGAGATTTGCCGCGCCGCCGGAATATCCAACCGGGTCCTGACGTACCACTTTACGGACAAGAACGATCTGCTCTTTGCCGTCTTCGAGCGCATGGTGCGCCGCGTGCGCGAGAACTTCGAACCGCTCTTGCCGAAGGAGACGCCGATCGCGGAACGGTTGGCATTGATGCTAAACAATGCAGCCGTTTCGCATGAGAAGCAGCAACTCTCGCTCCTGTTCCTCCATCTGCTGGCGCAGGCGGCGGTGCGCCCGGAGATCGCCTCGCGGTTGCACGATTTCTTCCGTGAACAGCGCGCTCATTTCGCCGATGCCCTCGCGCGGGACGCGGCGGAGGGCCGCATCCGCGACGACGACCCGGAAAGCGCCGCCGCCCTGATCCAGAGCCTGATGCTCGGCGTGATGCTCAACCGTGCCGTCTTCGGCATCACAATTCCGCCGGAGCGCACCCTTGCCATGATGCTGGCATTCTTGCACGCCGATTCGTCTCGCACGAGCAACCACGAGGAGGAATGCTCAGACGCCCCGGAGCACAATCCGGCATTACTATGGAGGCAAGAGCGTGGTGACGGCGGGCTTTAGCCTGCTGCGGCGAGGTTCGGCAGGCGAAAGCCCGCCATCACCGGGAAGAGGCCATCACAACAGAACGCTCCACATCCGTGCCGCCCGATCACATGAAAGGACCCGGACCGTTGAAGATTCAGTACAAATATGCCGTTTCCCTGACCGCCGCGCTCGCACTCTTCATGGTCGTGCTCGACTCGACGATCGTCAACGTCGCGCTCGTCTCGATGGAGCGGGACTTCAAGACGACCATTAATGGCGTCCAATGGCTCGTGACCGGATACATCCTCGCCCAGGCGGCAGTCATCCCGGTGGCGGGCTACTTCGGCAACCGCTTCGGGATCAAACGGGTCTTCATGATCGCCCTCGCCATTTTCACTGTCGGCAGTCTTTTATGCGGCCTGTCGAAGGACTTCACCACCGGCTCGGCGGGGCTGAACCTGCTGATCATCTTCCGGGTCATCCAGGGGATCGGTGGCGGCATGCTCTTCCCGCTTGGTGCATCAATCTCGTTCGGCGCATTCCCGCCGGAGGAGCGGGCGGCAAGTTCCGCCGTGATCGCCATCCCGGTCCTATTCGCCCCGGCGCTCGGCCCGACCGTCGGCGGCCTGATCGTGGATAGCAGCCTCAAGTGGCCCGGTATCTTCTTCATCAATGTTCCGGTCGGCATCATTGCGATCATTCTAGTCGCGCGGATCCTCCGGCCGGACGAGAAGGCGGCTCCCGGCGCCGTGCCCGCCCGCTTCGATTACAGCGGGCTTTTCCTCTCGATCGCCGGTGTCGTGCTCGTGGTCTACGCCTTCGTCCTCGTCAGCCAGACCCGCAGCGGCTCGATCACCGCCGCGAACCCGAACGGCGTCATCAACGGCTGGGGCTACTGGCTCGTCTGGGTGCTGCTCGGGGCAGGTGTTGCCCTGCTTACGACCTTTGCGCTGCTCGAATTGTACGTCGTCAAAGACCCGGTGCTCGACCTCCGCCTCTTCCTCACGCGGGATTTCGGC
>JBBRLR010000044.1:0-33652 GCA_038231255.1 Thermomicrobiales bacterium
CCGCGCCCTGCACGATCAGCGGCGGCGCAGCGAAGGCGATTTCCAACCGATGGCTGAGGCGAACCGGGAAATACTGCATCGCGAGCGCGGCGGCAACGATCAGCAGGAGATTGACCGTCACGAGCGGCGCGGCGGAACCCCACGCCGTCACCGCTCGCGTCAGCACCGTGATGGCGGTGCCGAAATTATCGGATCGAAACAGCACCCAGCCAACGCAGACAAAATTGAAGGTCAAAAAGCGGCCAATCCATCGCCCAAGGAGCGAAGGCTGCACCGATTCTTCCACCTCGCTCCCCGCCCGGCGCTGGCTGAACCAGCGCTCCGCCGCCTGTCCCAGCCCATGAAACAGCCCCCAGGCGACGAACGTGAGCGATGCGCCGTGCCACAGCCCGCCGAGCGTCATGGTGATGATGAGATTGCGGTACCGGTTCAACTCCCCGTGCCTGCTGCCACCGAGGGGAATGTACAGGTAGTCGCGCAGCCAGCGGGAAAGCGTCATGTGCCACCGCCGCCAGAAATCCTGGATGGAAATCGCGGTGTAGGGCCGGTCGAAATTCTGCGGAAAGGTGATGCCGAGGAGCAGCGCGATACCGATTGCCATGTCCGTGTAGCCGCTGAAATCGGCATAAATCTGCACGGCGTAGCCATAGACCGCCAGCAGAATCTCCGGCGCGCTGTGCTGCCCTGGCAAGGCGAAGACCGGGTCCACAATCGCCGTCGCGACATTGCTGGCGATCACCACCTTCTTGAACAATCCGAGGCCGATCAACCACGCAGCCCGGCTCGCCTGCCGCCGCTCGACGGGCTGCGCCTGCCGCAGCTGCGGGATGAACTCGGCCGCCCGCACAATTGGCCCCGCGACGAGGTGCGGAAAAAAGGCAAGATAGACGGCGAAATCAATCAACGAGGCGGGTTTGATCTTCCCTTTGTAGGTGTCCACCACATAGGTGATCGCCTGAAAGGTAAAAAAGGAAATGCCGACCGGCACGATGATTTCCAGTATCGGGAGGCGCGTGCCGATACCGAGGCGGCGCAGGCTCGTGTTGAGCGAGTCTATGAAGAAGCCATAGTACTTGAAGACCCCGAGCAGGCCGAGATTGAAGGCAACCGCCATCACCAACAACGGACGCCGGAACCGGTAGCCGGGCGGGTCAATCCAGACGGCGAGCCATTGGTTGACGATGGTCGAGCCGATAATGAGGAAGACGAAGCGCCAATCCCAGAACCCGTAGAAGAGATAACTGGCAACGAGAATAAAGGGCTTCCACGCCCAGCCGCCGCGCTCGCGGAGGAACCAATACAGAGGATAGACGAGCACAAAAAACACGGCGAAGGTGAGCGTCGGAAAAAGCATGCCGTCCCCGCTACATCCCCTGCCCCGAACAAAACTGCACCCGCCGTGCCGGGCCTGAATTCGGGCGTGCAAACGCTCCATGAACCGGCGCATCCCGGAATCTTTACGCGGACTACAGCGTACGCATCTCCAGAGATTCTCGCAAGACCATGCGCATGGTTCCATAGGGCGAATTGCCAAAACGCGAAGAAAAGATGAGACGTACCGCTATACTGAGCAATGCGGGATAGTCTTGTCGTCTTCGTTCTCTGTGCCCTCTGCGTCTCTATGGTCCAAATCTGTGGAGGTACGACGATGCTGACTGTCACCCATGCGAATGGCATAGCCACCGTCACGCTCGACCGGCCGGACATGCGCAACGCGATCAACGCGGAACTGATCGGCGCTTTACGCGACTGCTTCGCGGCGCTCGCGACCGATGATTCGGCGCGCGTCATCGTGCTTACCGGAGCGGGCAGCGTCTTCAGCGCGGGCGCGGACATCGAGTGGATGCACGCGGCGGCGCGCTTCACGGCGGACGAGAACGCGCGCGACGCCCGGCAGATGGCGGAAATGTTCGCGACGATTGATCGCTGCCCAAAGCCCGTCGTCGCGCGCGTCAATGGCGCGGCGTTCGGCGGTGGCGTTGGCCTCGTCGCCTGCTGCGACATCGCCGTCGCGGTGGAGGGCGCGCGCTTCTCGTTTTCGGAAGTCCGCCTCGGCATCGCCCCCGCGACGATTTCGCCGTTCGTTGTGCGAAAGATCGGGGCGTCGCAAGCCCGCGCCCTCTTCCTTTCCGCCGAGCGGTTCGACGCCGCCCGCGCCAGGGAAATCGGCCTTGTCCACGCCGTCGTGCGCGCCGAGGACCTGGATGCCGCCGTCGCCCGCCAGACAGAGATGCTGCTGCAAGGTAGCCCGCACGCTCTCGCCGCCGCCAAGGAACTCGTGCAGGAACTCCCCGGCATGACCGATGGCGAGCAGCGCGCCTACACCGCCGCCCTGATCGCCCATCTTCGCACCAGCCCCGAAGGCCAGGAGGGCCTCCGTGCCTTCCTCGACCGCCGCCCACCATCGTGGATGCCACAAAATGGTGACCAGAAATGAGCCTTCCTGCTCCTCCCTCGCCATCCTCGCTTGAAGAGGCCATCCAGACGCGCAACTTCGATGCGGTCGTAGTGGTTGGTGACGATGCGATTGTGCCTCTCTTGTATACATGGCGACGTCGTGACCCGATACAGAAGCTATGGGCATATCAGGCTATAATGCGACTGAGTGACCGTGCTGAAACTCCGCTTATTCGCGCGCTGCACCACACCGATCCGCTGATTCGTAGTGCTACCGCGCGATTCCTGGCATATAACGGCGGGCAGCGTGCCATTGAGCCGCTCATTCGCGCCCTCGACGATCAAGACAGCACTACCAGGGTCAACGCCGCAATCGCACTTGGCCGCATTGGTGACGAGAGAGCGCTTGAACCCCTCCTCCGCGTATTACATGATCGAGACAGGAACGTTGCTCATCATGGGGGTCAGGCATTAGGGGGCATCAGTTACAGGTATCCTGCCGCGACGCTTAATATCGCGCGTGATACGACATGTGACGAGAAGACGCGGAGCTACATTCTCCGCACTCTCGGCTATCGAACCGATGACGCGGCATTCAAAGAAGAGCGCTTTACTACGCTCATTGCAGTGCTTAGCGATGAGAACGAGTCGCCAGCCATCCGGGAAGGCGCTGCTGCTGGTTTAGGCGCGTTTTCCAACAATTGCGTGATCAGTCCACTGGTCGCGGCGTTGGCGGATAATGATGGAGATGTGCGTGCAAGTGCCGCACGCGCATTGGGCGAAAACGCGCTGCGTGCGAAGGGGGAGAATGACATAAGGCCCGTTGACCCGCTTATTGGGGTACTCATCGCAGACAATTACCCAAAGGCGCGCTGGATGGCTGCCCTTGCTCTTCGATTCTTCTACGACGATCGCGCGCTTCCAGCGTTGTTGCCATTACGTAACATTCCAGCGACTTCGATTGACGAAAAACGCATCAAAGAGGCCGCTGGTTTTGTGATTCGGTATTTGAGACATATGGCACGAAGAAGGGCGATCTCTATGGATACAGCACAGAGAGACATCTATGTTCCATAAAGTGCTGATCGCCAATCGAGGGGAGATCGCCGTTCGGATCGCGCGGACACTGCGGGCGATGGGGATTGGCGTCGTCGCGGTCTACTCGGAGGCGGATCGGACGGCGCTGCATGTGCAGGTGGCGGACGAGGCGTACTGCATCGGGCCGGCCCCGGCGTTGGAGAGTTACCTCAACATCCCCGCCGTCCTCGATGCCGCGACGCAGAGCGGCGCGGAGGCGATTCACCCCGGCTACGGCTTTCTTTCCGAGAACGCCGGTTTCGCGCAGGCTGTCGCGGACGCGGGTCTCGTCTTCATCGGCCCGCCACCGGCCGCAATTCGCTCCATGGGCGACAAAGCGGGCGCGAAGCGGTTGATGGAGGCGGCGGGTGTCCCGACTGTGCCCGGCTACACCGGCGACGACCAATCGGACACGATGTTAGTGGCGGAGGCGGAGCGGATCGGCTTCCCGCTGCTCATCAAGGCGGTCGCGGGGGGCGGCGGCATGGGGATGCGCGAGGTCCACGATGCCGCCATGTTCGCGGACTCCCTCGCCGCCGCCCGGCGCACCGCCCACCGCGCCTTCGACGACGACCGCATGCTGCTCGAACGGCTGATCCTCCGCCCACGCCATGTCGAGGTGCAAATCTTCGCGGATGCGCGCGGAAACGTCGTCTCGCTCGGTGAACGCGAATGCTCCATCCAGCGACGGCACCAGAAAGTGGTCGAAGAATCCCCCTCGCCCGCTGTCTCGCCTGCCTTGCGCCAGCGGCTCGCTGTTGCCGCCATCGCGGCAGCCCGGACGGCAGGATATGTGAATGCGGGGACGGTCGAGTTCCTGCTCGATTCACATGAAACGTTCTTCTTCCTCGAGATGAACACCCGTCTGCAAGTCGAGCATCCGGTCACGGAGGGCGTGACGGGGTTTGATCTCGTTCGCTTGCAGGTCGAGATTGCGGCGGGCCACCCTCTCCCCTTCACGCAGGATGATGTCACGATCACCGGCCACGCCATCGAGTGCCGCGTCTACGCCGAAGACCCTGAACAGGACTACCTGCCCCAGACCGGCGCCGTGACGGCGCTCGCCGAACCGGATGGACCCGGCCTGCGGATTGACGGCTCGCTTTACGCGGGCGCGACGGTGACGCCCTACTACGACCCGCTGCTCGCCAAGGTCATTGCCCACGGCGCGACGCGGGACGAGGCGATTGCTCGGATGCAGGCCGCGCTCGCGAGTTACCGGATTGACGGCATCGTGACGAACCTGCCGCAACTGCGTGCCATCGTCGCCACCGATGCCTTTCGCGCGGGAGACACACATACCGGATTCCTCACCGAGCACTGGCATCCGTCGTCGCAACCGAATGAACTGCCGCTGGAAATCCTGCTCGCTATCGTCGGCTATGAAGCGACCCGCCACACCCTGCCCTCACCGACCGCGACGAGCCCGTGGCAATCCGTCGGCCCTCTCCGTTTCGGCAGCGCCCAAATCCACGGCGTTTACGAGAGCGACGGCGCCCGCTACACCCTCCACGCCGACCGCACCGACGATAATCGTTGGCGTGTCTCGTTCCCCGCATCGCTCCCCCTCTCCTTTGCCCGCCCTTCCCGTACCCGTCTCCTTGTCCATCAGGGCGCGACGGCGCTCTCCTTCACATTGCGCGAAGATAGCGTGGATCGCGATGCTTTCACGATCACCTGGCGCGACCGGACGCACTTGATCCGCCGCGCCGGACTGCCCAGCCCGGATCAGATTGTCGGCAGTGGGGCCGTGCCGCTCGACGGCGCGACCGATCTCAAAGCGCCGCTCACCGGCATCGTCACGCGGGTCCTTGTGCAAGCGGGGGAGCAGGTGCAAGCGCGGCAGCCGCTGATCGTGCTGGAAGCGATGAAGATGGAGCATAGTATCGCCGCCCCTGGCCCGGCCCGCGTCCATAAAGTTCACGCTGCGCAAGGAGATCGTGTGGCGGGTGGGGCGGTGCTGGTCGAGTTGGAAGCGGCCCCCTCCTCCGTCCCCTCCCCCACTGCGGCGGGAGAGCGGTGACTCATCGTGGCTTGCGTGGTGTTCCTTAACAGCATTGACCGAAGCATTACGAATAGGCACCCCTCTCCCGCCGCAGTGGGAGAGGGGCTGGGGGAGGGGGCCTTCCATGCACGTCCGCATCGTCGAAGTTGGCCCGCGCGACGGGTTGCAGAACGAAGCAGTCTTCGTTCCGACCGAGGCGAAGATTCGCTTCATTGATCTCCTGACGGACGCGGGGCTGCCCGTTATCGAGGCAACCTCGTTCGTCAGCCCGAAGGCGATCCCCGCCCTCGCAGACGCCGACCAGGTCTTCCCCGCGATCGCGCAGCGACCGGGCACGCGCTATCCCGCCCTCGTGCCGAACCTGCGCGGCCTCGACCGGGCATTGGCGGCGGGCGTGCGGGAGATCGCCCTGTTCACCGCCGCCTCGGAAACCTTCACGAAGCGGAACATCAACATGACGATTGACGAATCGCTCGTCGTCTTCGCCGCTGTAATGGAGCGGGCGCGACCGGAAGGTTTGACGGTGCGCGGCTACGTCTCGACCGCTTTCGGTTGCCCATACGAGGGATACGTCCCACCGACCAGGGTCGCGGAAGTAACGCGGCGGCTCTTCGCGCTCGGCGTGGCAGAAGTCTCCATCGGCGACACGATCGGCGTCGCGACACCCAATCAGATCGTGGAGATGATGCCGCTCCTGACCGACATCGCGCCGGTCGAAGCGCTCGCGCTCCACCTGCACGACACGCGCGGCACCGCACTCGCGAACGCCTACGCGGGCCTGCAAGCGGGCATTACCTGCTTCGACAGCGCAGCGGGCGGGCTGGGCGGCTGCCCCTATGCGCCGGGCGCGTCCGGCAACCTCGCCACGGAAGACCTTCTCTACATGCTCGACGGCCTCGGCATCGAGACCGGTGTGGAGATCGCGAAGGTCGCCGCCGCGTCCCGCTTCCTCGCCACCGCCCTTGGTCACGACCTGCCAAGCCGCTACCTCGCCGCTTTCAACGCGACGCATCCTTGCTAGTCCATGCCCACACCGCTATAGTTCCACGTGGGCGGTACAACGTGACAGGATAAGGTGGGGAGATGACCGGCGGCGCCGACGCGACGGAGATACCGGCCCTATTGCTCGACCGCTACCGCGTGGACGGGCTGCTCGGCGAGGGTGGCCTCGGCACGGTCGTGATGGCCTTCGACACCCGTCTGAAGCGGCGCGTCGCCATCAAGTCACTCCGTCGCGCGCTCTATACCGCCGATCCCGATCAGTTCCGCCGCCTCGAAGAACGCTTCACGCGCGAGGCGGAGGCAGGCTCGCGCATGGGCAGCCACCCGAACCTCGTTACCGTCCACGATTTCGTCAGCGACGCGGACAAGACGCTGTACCTGATCCTCGAATACGTCGCGGGCGGCACACTGGCGCAGCGGATCAAGCAGGGGCCGCTGCCGCCGGACGACGCCTTGCGGATCACGGCGGAGGCGGCGCGCGGGCTTCAGGCGGCGCATGATGCGGGTCTTGTCCACCGCGATGTCAAGCCGGCCAACCTTTTTATCGCCGCCGACGGGCGCATCGAGGTCGGGGACTTCGGCATCGCCCAGATTGACGACATCTCCGGCCGCACGCAGACGACAACCGGGCACCCCGGCACACCGATCTATATGAGTCCCGAGCAGGCGGGTACGACGGGCTACGTCAGCCCCGCCGCCGATCAGTACAGTCTCGGCCTCGTCTTGTTCGAGATGCTGACGGGCAAGGCACACAAGCGGCTACGCAAGCAGGAAGCGGCGGAAATGATCGCGCGGCAGCCGCCCCCGGTCGCCGCGCTCGTCGAGCGGATGCTCGCCCCCGACCCCGACGACCGCTACCGTTCGATGCGCGATCTCGGACTGGCAATTGCCGCCGTCGAGCGCACCCTCGCCATGGAGGCGGAGACGCCCTATCGCGCACCGATCAGTGCCGGGCCACCCGGTACGCCCTCCGCCGTCAGCGACAACTCGACGCATCCGATCGCTGTATCATCGGGCGTGTCGCCCACCCCGCCATCGCCACCGTTTATCGCCTCGCCGCAACCGGTCCACCGCCCGGCCCCGCCGCCGTCGCGGACGAGTCGCCGCGCCGTTCTGGCGGGCATCGGCGGCTTGGCCGTGGCAGGCGTCGCGGGCGGGGCGGTCTTCCTGCTGCGCGATCCGGGCGGCGGAAAGGACGCGCTCGCCACCAGTTCGCCCGTTGTCGGAGCAGGCGCACCGACAGTTGGGCAGACAACGATCGGCGCCGCGTCGCTGCCGACCTCCCAGCCGACCCTGACGACGATCCCGCCCACCGCGACGCGCCTGCCCACGACCGAAACCCCGGCGCCGACTGCCGCTCCGCCTAGCCCGACACCGCGAATCCCGACAGCGACGACACCCGCCATCCTTCAGCCGACCGCCAGCGGGCCGAACAAGGGCGTGCAGGTGCAGCGCGCCCTCACCAGTCTCCCCGCTGGGAGCAGCGTCTACTACACGGATATTTCCTCCAATTCGAGCGCATCGGTGGACCCTGATCGCATCTACCCCGCCGCTGCGCTGATTGATCTATTCATCATCACCGAGGCGTACCATCAGGTTGACCAGAACAAACTGAAATTGACGGATGCACTGCTGATCCGTCCGGAAGACATCGTCGGCGGCACGGGCGTCCTCCAGAACCGGCAAGGTGGCACGACAACGATCAAGGAGTGCGTTGACCTCATCACCGCCGAGAGCGATAACACCGCCGCAAATCTGCTCATCAACCGTCTCGGCATGGACGCGATCAACGGCACGATCAAGACGCTCGGACTGTCGCATACCGCCCTGCGTCGTCACCTCGCGGACGACGCCGCGCGCAAGGCGGGCATCGAAAACGAGACGAGCGCGGGCGACATGGCGGCTTTCCTCGCGCAACTCGTGCGCGGCAATGTCTACAACCGTACCGTCTCGAACGCGCTCGTCCAGGCGATTGCGCAGCAGAACAAGCCGGAGTGGGATTTCCTCGGCGGCGGCCTCCAACCGCGCCCGCAGATCGTCCACATGACCGGGCAGATCCCGCCCGCCAATGGCGCGCCGGGTGTCCTGCACGATGCCGGCATCTTCTACCCGACCAACAAGGGCGCGTACATCTTCGTCTTCATGAACCAGTCCACCGCGACGAACAAGGAGGTCGGCGTCAAAGCGGGTGAGGTTTCCCAGACGATCTTCCCGATCGCGACGGCCTGACGCAGATGCGGCATCGGCGTACTCTCATTGGGAGTTTCGCGCTCGTGCTGATCGTCGCGGCGGTCGTCATCTTCGGTGTCCTCCGCACCGTCTCGCGCCCGCCGCCCGCCGCGACCGCGACTGCGCGCGTCTCCGTGCCTACGCCCACAGCCGCCCAGCCAACTTCAACAGTGGCCGCCACGCCGATCCCGACAGTCGCCACTCCAACAATCTTGCGTGCGACCGCGACGACCGCGCCCGCGACACCGGAAGCGACCGCGACGCCGTCACTCATCCGCCCAACACCACCGGTGCAAACCCCGACCGCGACCGCCGCAATCCCAACCGGCAACCTGACGCGCGATGTGCAGGCGATCCGCGCCCGCGACTTGCCTGACACGAATAGCGTCACTGTGATCGTCCTCGGCGGCGAGGAAGTCCACCTCGACGACACGCGCGAGGTGTATCCGGCGAGCACAGTCAAACTGCCAATCTATCTGACGCTCGCCCATCGCATCCGCACCGGCGAAGTGGCGCTCACCTGGGACACACCGATCACCGTGCAGCGAGACGACATCGTCGGCGGCACGGGCGTGCTGCAAAACGCGCCGGGCAGCACGCATTCCGCGCGCGAAATCGCCCAACTGATGATTACCGAGAGCGACAATGTCGCCGCCAATCTCCTGCTCGGCAGGCTAGGCAGCAGCCAGGACACGAGCCACGACCATCTGCGCGCGGGCGCGACCGTCGTGGACGATTACCTCGCCACACTCGGCGTGCATGGCATGACGCTTCGCCACGGCTTGCAGGACAGCCAGGCATTCGCGACCGGCACGCTCAGCACGACGACCGGCGCCGCCCTCGCCCAGATCCTGCTGCGCACGGAGCGTGACCAAGCCACCCTCGACGGCGCGCCGGATGTCTTGGCGCTCCTTGGCGAGCGGGGCACGCACAACCCGTGGCACCCGTCGGACGCTGTCGCCTGTGGCCTCGCGGTCCAGCGGATCGGCGGCATCTACCCCGCCTCGGCGGATCGCCCCGGCGTCCGGTTCGACGCGCTGATCGTCGCGACGCCGGGCAGCGCCGTGCGCTACATCCTCGCCGTCGCCGTCCCAACGACGCCCGCCCTCGAACGAACGGTCGAAATGCAGATCGCCCGCTTCGAGGGCGACCTGCAACTGCTCCTCACCGACCACTGGGCGCAATGCGTGGACACGACGACGCGGCAGACCGCACCCTGAACGGGGATAGGCAGGACACCGTAGATTTCGCGCGGCTATTCTGATCGCACAAGACTGAATTTATAACCTTTTTTGCAAATAGATAACACTTGACACAAAATTTGATCTATACTGTGACAAGATTCGTGCATTTGCGCGGCTGGGTCATATCAGGAGGTTCTCATGAAAAGTGTACACATGCGTCGTTGGATCGCGACCGGGATGACTGGCGCGTTGTTCGCGCTGGTGGCGGCCATCGGGGCCGGGCCGGTCGCTGCGGACGGGAATGGTGCGGGCCAACCGCTCGTCCAGCCTTATCCCGGTCAGGACCCACAAAGCCCGATCCAGGTTGTCAGCAGCCCCGGCTTCGTCCAGACCGGCACGCAGGCCAACCCAATCACGGGGCAGATCAATGTCGGCAACGGCGTCCAAGTGCCGATCAACGGCGGCCTGGTCGGCAATGGCGTCCCCTATTATCCGGGGTATGTGTATTCCGGTGTCCCGTATTATCCCGGTTACGTCTACCCGAATATCCCCTACAATCCCGGCTACGTCTATCAGAACGGCGGCGTGTACGGCTACACGCAGGCAGGCCCGATCGTCGGCTATGATACCAACGGCGCGGCGCTCGTCTACGATGTTCGTGGCGGCACGGTGGATCGCTACGTGACCGGCCCCGACGGCAAGTTCTGCGAGGCGAACTCCGCCGGTCAGTGCCAGCCGTAACACACGGCATCGCGCGAAGCGCCGACCAGTCGGTATACAGAAAACGGTGGGAGCGTGATTGCTCCCACCGTTTTCTGTGCGACCTGCTCCCGGCCTCAGATGGCGTACGTCGCGCCCGCGTGCGCCCATTCGGACTCGATCACGCGGGGTTCGGCGATGCTCGTGTCCCCGAACTCCACCGGGTTGCCGCTCGCGCGCCATGCCGCCGTGCCGCCCCGGACATTGGCGATGTTGCCGTACCCCATCTGCGCGAGGAACTGCGCGCTCCGCAGCGAGCGATAGCCACTCTGGCAGATCACCTGCACCGGGCGGTCGCGCGGCACCTCGCGGAGCCGCGAGGCGAGTTCCGCCTGCGGCAGATTCACCGCGCCCGGCGCGTGTCCGTGCGCGTACTCCTCCGGCTCGCGCACATCAAGGAGCAGCGTCGCGGACATCCGGCGTTCCACGTCCGCGATCTCCACGATCGGGATATCCGGCGTCGAGGTAAGCATCGCCCATTCGGCGTCCGCGACGCCCCGGTTCGTCGCCTCGATCGCCGTCATGTTCAGCGGGCGCGCCGGGATGCCGTCGGTGAGGGCCGCGATAAAAGGATCGTGTTCCATCCGCGCCAACGGGTTGAACAGGCGCTCGAAGCCGATTGTCGTGCTCGGTCGGCCGCACATCCCCTTGCCACACGGCCCCTCGAAGTGGCCGGGAAAGACGGCCACCCAGTCCGGCAGACGCAGGAGACGGTTGAGGCTGCCGTACTGCGCGACCGCATCGCCGCCGCCGAAGTCCGGTCGCCCGACATCGCCGACGAGCAGCGAATCGCCGGTGAGAACCATCGAGGGTTCGGGGCTGCGCGGCGGATTGATGACGAGCAGCGAGATCAACTCAGGGCGATGGCCGGGCGTGTGCAGCACCCGCAGCCGCACCTGGCCGAGTTCCAGTTCCTCGCCATCTTTGAGCGGTCGGAAGGGATAGGTGACTTTCGCGGACTCATGGAGGCATAAGGTTGCCCCGTGCGCGGCGGCCAGTTTCCGCGCGCCCGAGACATGATCGGCGTGGACGTGCGTGTCAATCACGTAGCGGAGCGTGAAACCGCGCTCGCGCAGCAACGCCTCGTATTGTTCGGTTTCGATAGCCGGATCAACGATTGCCGCCTCCGCCGACTGCCGCGAGGCGATCAGGTACGATGCGCACCCGCACCGCTCGTTGAGGATCTGCTTGAAATACATGCGCTACCCCTCCCTCACCATCTATGCAATTGCGATCATCAAACAGTGTAGCCATCCCGCGAACCATGTAAAGAGTGATGGCGCGACAAAACACGAGGTGCACCATTGTAGAATGGGAAGCATCACTTGTTTTCGGTAAAGTTCGTCGGGCAATCGCCTTGTCCCACAGGCATTCAGTTCGCCCTTTACGCGATCTGCTGTTCCAGTGCCCTCACGAAGTCCCGAGGTGACTCTACCGTCAACGCACGGCTCAACTATCCCCAACTCTCATGCCCGTATGCCGACGCCGAGGGATCGGACGACACTAAGAACGTGCACTGCGGGAATAGTCGCCAATCTGTGCTGTCCCGATCTCCTCAGAAAGTGACGAAAGTGGAGAGATGCCATGCAACTCCCAATCAATGGTGCGATCGATAGCGTGACGGCGATTTTCAGTGGAGATTCTTCACCGAAGATCGTTGCGCGAGCACGATCATTGCTCATCTCACTTTCCACCTTGCTCGTTGTAGGACATACGTGCTTCGTCTAGACGCCGCTGCGCGATGACGAGTTCTCCTTCTGTGAAGAGAGATCGAAAGACCGGCAGGATGATAACTGACTCCATCGCGATATCGAGCCTGCGCATCTCGGTCAGCCGCTTGAATCCTTCCGATGTCCCTGGCATTGCGAGCAATCGTTTCGCGTACGTCACCCCGCCATGCTTGCGAGTCGCCTGAAGAAAGCGAGTCGCCGAGTAACCACACTCGTCTCTGGCTGTACGGTAGACACGGAGCATCGCTGAATGGAATGTTGCTTCCAGCCCCAGACTGTCCGACCACTTGATCTCAGTCATCGCTGCTCTCCGTTTGCGTAGTGCATGTCGCGCATAAAAGTGTACGCGGCTAGTGACTATACCATCAACATATGGGAAGCGGGGGTAGTGCTGTGACTACGGGACGGGCGGCGGGACACGGCTTGGTAATGCCCCGGCTCGGGGCAATGAATTCGTATTCCCCGTCGCACACCCGATCACGTATACTTTGGGCAAGCAGCCGTATCGAAAAGGAGTAGCAGATGACAACTGTCCTTAGCACGGAACTCTGCACCTACGAGGAGCGCCGTGCCGCGTTACTTCGTGAGGCGGAAGGGAAGTTCGTATTGATTCACGGCCACGACGTTGCCAGGACATACAACGAAAAGATGGATGCCATCGCGGAAGGGTATCGGCGGTTCGGGAATGTGCCGTTTCTCGTGAAAAAGGTCGTGCAGGTCGAGGTTCCAGAAACCTTCGCTTCGAATCTGCTTGGCATTTACCGATGCCGACATTCGGCTACTTTGGATCGGGCAATGCGTTCACGTTAAGTATCTGAGCGCGGTACGGTCAAATCGGTTGATTGATCATAAACGTCGCGCCGCGCTCGAAGTATTCGCGCATGATGGCGCGATGGGGTTCGGGGATGCGAACTTCGTCAATAGCGGCGAGCATGTGGGCAACCCAGGCATCGCGCTCCTGTTCGCCGATGGCGAAAGACATGTGGCGCATTCGCAAAAACGGGCGCCCGCGCTGCTCCGTGTACCGTTGCGGGCCGCCGAAATACTGCGTCAGGAAGAGGAACTGCCCCTCCTTGCCCGGCGCGAGATCTGCCGGGAAAAGTGGGCGCAAGAACGGGTCCGCCTCGATGCGGCGATAGAAGGCGGTGACGAGACGCTGAAACGTCTTGTCACCGCCGATGGCTTCGTAGAGAGACCGAGCCTGATTCACCTAATCCCCCACTACCCAGAGGTCGCCCGCCTTCCATCCTTCGGTGTGGGAAGGGGGAGCGATACGGGAATGATACCGCTACACATTATCCGCAGCGAGACGTTCCATTTCGGTGACGACGCGGTCGAGTTCTGCGGCATTGGGGCCGGAATTCGTCTCGAGGAAAATCTGGGCGAGGGTGCGGTAGTACCAGATCGTCCCAGTGATGCCGCCCGCGAAACGGGCAAAGACGGCGTTGCCGATCTGCCGCTGGTCGTGGACGATGGTGCGGGCGTTGTGCAGTTTATCGGCGAGCGAGACGCGGCGCACCGCTGGTGATGCATGGCGGACATGCGCGATGTACTGCTCCTTACGCCATCGCCAGGGTGGCTTGGGGTGCGTGTCGGCATCCGTGCAGCCGATGACAATCTCCGCAACCGTATCGCCGAACCGTTCCCGGATCGCCGCGAGCGTCGGCAATCCGCCCTGATCCTCGACCGCGTCATGGAGCAAGGCGGCGATTGCCTCATCCTCGTCACCGCCGTCCTCCAACACAATCGCGGCGACGCCGAGCAAATGGGCAATGTAGGGCACGTCGGTCCCCTTGCGCCGTTGCCGGGCGTGCAGTTCCGTCGTGTAGACCAGCGCATCCGTGAAGCGGGCGCTCAGTTTCGGCTCTCGCGTCGGTGTCGCGGCCACGCACCGTGTTCCTTTCCTGCGCCGTTCACCGGCCCGCACATCGTACCATGTCCGCACGGCGAGAATTAGATGCCGCCCGCCCCACTATAGGCGCGGCGATGGGCTGGGATTCGTTGGCTGATGCAGATCCGGGCCACCCCGCGACAATGGCGGCGCGACCGGTGACCCGGTGACCACGCCGCCCGGTCGCGGCTGCGGTGCCGGGTTCGGCACCGGCACCGGCACGCTATAGGTGAATCCCTGCACCAGCGTCCCGCCCTGGTTGTCCGTGTCCACCACTATCACGTTGACCTTGCTCGGTTGATGCGCGGGCGTCGTCGCGGTCATCGTTGTCGTGTTGACGACAATGACATTCGTCGCGGCGACCCCATCGAAATAGACGGACGCGCCCGCCCGGAAGTTCGTCCCGGTGACGGTGACATTCGTGCCGCCGTCGGGTGATCCGACCGCTGGCGAGACTGCGGTCACAGTTGGCGCAACGAGGTCATCGGCTGGGATCGGCATCTTCCAGACACCGCGCCCGTGCGTCGCAACGAGGAGCGTCGTATGCGCAACATCGGTGAAGACCTGATCCACACCGACATTCGGCAAGCCGTTCCGCAGCGCGCTCCACGTCGTGCCGTTATCCGTGGATAGGAAGACGCCGACATCTGTCCCGACGATCAGGGTCGGATTTGGCGCGGATTGGTACACGACAAGGGACGTGACCGGCACATCGGGCAGGTTGCCGGAGATATTCGTCCATGAGGACGCAGCGCAGGTCGTTGTTTTCCAGACATGTCCGACACCGAAGGCGCCGAATGTCGCGTAGAGGGTGTTCGCATTCGTCGGGTCAACGGCGAGCGATGTATTCGGCTTGGAGGGCGGCAAACTGCCGGTATCGCAGTCCGCCCATGTCGCCGCCGCCGCCGTGTTGCCGTTGGAGGTCTTGTACACGAACCCTGCGTCGGTGCCGGCGTAGAGCACTGCGGCGTTCGAGGGTGCGATCGCTACCGACTGAATTCCCCCAAACCTGTTGAACCCGAGCGCTTGATTGCTGCGGACCCACGTCGTGCCGCCGTTCTTCGTTTCGCAGAAACTCGCGCCGCCGAATACGAGATGTTGGTTATCGTTCGGATCAATCACGAATGGTTCGACGAAGAGCGCGCTCGCCGTGCAAGTACCAATCGGTGTGATGTTCGTCCATGAGATTGCCGATCCCGCGTTCGCGTTCGTGGTCTTCCTGAGCTTTCCTTGCGGATACCCGGCATAAACGGTATTCGCGTTCGTCTTGTCAATCGCGACGTACCCGCCGTCCCCGCCAAGAACACCGTTCCACAGGCCGAGCGAGGCCGATGCGGTGCGCGACGTGCCATTGTCCTGCGCGCCCGCGATCACGACGGGATTCACCGTGTAGTTGCTTGCCACATCACCCGCGTAGAACTGGAGCGTGGCCAGGTTGCCGTTGAGGTTGGAAAACGTCGCCGACGTGCCAAGATTGCCATTCGCCGTCTTGAATACGCCGCCATCATTCACCAAATAGAACGGGCGCGGCGAACCGGACAACCCAAACGCCGCCGCGTGATTATCCGGATGCACCGTGCCGCTACACGGGAATGCGCCACTGCAATACACATCCACGAGTTTTGCCCACGTCCCGCCACCGTTCACAGAGACAACGACATTGACGCCGCCACCGTAGACGAGGTTCGCATCCGCCGGGTCAACGGCGATCATCTGGTCGTAGAACCCTTGTCCCGCTAGCGTAGTGCTGAACGTACCCTGGAGATAGTTCGGCGGCTGTGTAGTCGTCGCGGCCCATGTCGTGCCGCCATCCATTGTCTTGTAGATACCGAGGAGGCCATCGAGATTATTTGCCCCTTGCGCGATGGAGAGATAGAGCGTCAGCGGCGTGCTGCGGGCAATCGCCACCTGCGCGCGGCCCCAAGTCGTCGCGGGCGGCAGGCCGGTCATCATCGGGTTGAAACTCCCCGCACCACCCCCGTTGTAGATTTGTAGATACCCGCGTAACTGAAACCCGTGTTCGTCTCGCTGAGGACGACGTAGACGTTCGCGCCATCCACGATAACTTCCGTCACCCGCGCGTTTGGGGAGCCAGCAGCGACCGTGATCTGCGTCCATGTTGCACCACTATCGAGCGATTGGTACAGCCCCTTCGTCGTCCCCGCGAAGACCGTCGCGCCATTCACCGCCAGCGCACCGATGCCAATCGAGGTGCCCGAATAGATTCCAAAGTTCGGAAACCCGGCACCGAGTAGCGTCCACGATGCGCCGCCGTCTATCGTCTTCAGGACGCCGACACCGAAGTAATTGTCGCCATTGAACCCGTTGGAAGAGATATCATAGTTCGTCTCGCCCGTCCCGGCGTAGAGCGTGTTGTCCGCCCCGTCCGCCGGGTCGAGAGCGAGTGAACCGATCGCGAGCGATTGCTGGCTGTCCGTTAGCGGCGTCCACGATGCGCCATCGTTCGTACTCTTCCAGACGCCACCATCCCCCGTCCCGATGTAGATGACGCCCGTATGCGCGCCAATAGCAATCGCGGTCGTCCGTCCGGCGACGTGACCGAACCGGTAATCTTGAGATGGATTGAACGTGCCCATATCTTCCGGCGCGGGGCCAAGCTGCGACCAGACCGCGCTCGGCGGCGCGAGGCCATTTTGACCGACCCGTGCGCCTTTGCCGCCAAGCGCGGCGGGCAACGTTTGCACTTTTGGCAAGGCTTCCGCTTGCTTGAGCGCGATGGCCCGCGCCTGCCCCGGAACCTTGCCGTCCGGCCCCAACCGCATACTGTAGTAATAGTCCTCGGCAGCGCGATGATTGCCCGGCTGGCGCGGGTCACGGGTGGACGCATTTACTTGCGTGAGATCGTCCGGCGATGCACTCGCCACCTGTGGCGAGGCTGCCGTCACGAACGACGATGGCGCCACTGTCGCCAGCAGTAAGGCAGCAACGATTCCACACACAACCAATACCCGCGCCCCAATACTCCGAAACATGGCTTCCCCCTCCCCCTTCTTTTCCCTTGCATCCCTCTCAATGGTCTGTCATGGATGACTTCGTACGCACCGGATAGGTGGACACCCTCAAACGGCTTCAGCCTGCCGTTCCAGGATTGCAGGCTGAAGCCTGCTTCACCAATATTTACAGGCGGCAAACGCATCGTGACAAACCACCAAATTCTATTCAACTTAACAGTTTTAGCATATCTATGCAATGCGTACAACATTTTATACTTATTCTTTTTACTCTCTATATTGTTTGTCACATGAATTATATCCATCTGCTACATAAGATATACTAGAAAAATCCATAGGATCCACGCCGACTGGACCGGTGCACGATCAACCGGGAACCAATCGTCGGGGAACGCCGTTCTCTCGATACGGAATCCGCCGCACTAGTACGGGAGGCCCACCATGTCCAGACGATCCTTCGCGCCGCTGATGATCGCCATTTTCGTTCTTTGCCTGATGGCGAACGATCTGCTGGCGGCGAGCAGTTTCGCGTCGCCCGCCTTTGACCGGCGCTGGCGGCAGGACGAGCAGATCACGCCCAATTTCTGGGGCCCGCTCGACCTCGCCACCGACGGCCTGAGCGAGACGTACGCGGAAGGAACGGTGGGGGCGATCTGCCGCCCCGATCAGGCGTGTCCGCAGTATCTGCTGCGCGGCATGCGGCTCGTGCAGTATTTCGATAAGGGGCGCATGGAACTGACCACACCCGGCGGCGCGGTCACGTCCGGGTTGCTGGTCAAGGAGATGATTTCCGGCCGGACGCAGATGGGCGACGCGACCTTCGAGAATCATAGCCCCGCGCGCATTCCTGTCGCGGGTGATCTCGATAACCTTTTCCCGCTCTACAGCGACCTCACCGCCCCCTTGCCACCGCAACCGCGCGCCGCCGGCTCCTCGGTGCAAACGGAACTGACGCCCAACGGCCCGCAAGCGGCCGCGAGCGCTCCGCAGGACGCGGCGGCAGCAATCGCGACGACCGACAACGCGACCGGCATCGCCATCCCGCGCATCTTCGTGGATTTCCGGGAGCGCGTCGGTTTGCAGGTCGTCGGCCTCGCGATCACGCAGCCGTTCTGGGTGCAGGTGCGGGTCGGTGGCGTGCAACGGCAGGTGCTGATGCAAGCCTTCGAGCGGCGCGTCCTCACCTACAATCCCGTCAACCCTGACCCGTTCAAGGTCGAATTCGGCAACGTCGGGCAGCACTATTATCGGTGGCGGTACGGCGGGTAAACCTCACCCCCGGTCCCCCTCTCCTTTGCATTGGGCAAAGGAGAGGGGGAGCGATACGGGATGCACCTTATGGTTGTGCCTTTTCCTCAACGGGCCATTCGGCGGGGAAAAGGGCGACGACGCTCCAGGGGTCGGGGGCGTCCTGGGCGCCGAACCAGCCGCGCTCGAACCGCTGGGCGCGGCGACCGCTCAGGAGGGCCCGTTCCGTCGCCTGCGGGTAGCCCATCATCGGCAGCGCGAGTCCGAGCGCGTCGAGCGCGTGCCAGCGGTTCCAGAAGGGCGGCTCCATCGCGACCGCTCCGTATGGATTCTCCGGCACATAGAAAGCGATGGGCGATGCGGGGCCGGGGGCGAGATTGCCATCGCGGTACGGACGGACAAAATCGTCCATCAGCGTCCCCGGGCAACTCGTTGCGCTCACCTCCAAATGACCCTTCACATCGTCCCGGCTGCCGTGATCGGCGCGGAGCCAGTCGTCGCAGACCTCGGCAAGGGCGCGCAGTTGCGCGGGCGTCGCGCGCTGATCTTCGCCAATCGGCACCTCGACGGCGAGGGCGATACGGTTCTCCGGCCACGCGCCGCAATGCCAAAGCACCGCGCCGAGATCGCGGCACAGCCACTTCTCACCGTTCGTGCCGATGGCGATGTGATACATCAGGCCATCACCACGCTGCCCGCCACCCCAATCTTTGGCGCAGTGATAGGCGGCGTCTGCCCGCAACTGCGCGCGATCATCCAAATACACTGCCGGGCCATTGTAGTGGACGATCACCCCGCGCTTTTCCGCGAGCGGACACGTCTCGTTCGGGCCGCCGTCCGCGTTGCGCGCGAGCTGATCGCGGATATCAATCAACCCGGTAATCGGCTCCATCGGTTGCGCCCCGTTTCCAATCACTCGATTCGCAATCGCGACAATCGCCGCCGCGTAGCCATCGCCGGGCACGGCCCATTTCCGTTCCGACCGCACGAGGTCCGCGACGCGCGGCATCCCATCGTGGAAGGCATGACGCGGATCGAGCAGTCCCCATTCCGCGATAATGGGCGGGTCGGCGGTCAGTACGTAGCAGGTCAAATGCTCATAGAAGGCTTTCCAGCCATCCTCGATACTCGCGAATGTCGGGCCTTCCACGCCATACCCTGTTACACCAAGCCCCGCGCAATTCCGCTGATTGATCCAATGGGCAGAAGTCATCCATACCGTCTCCTGAACGCTCTGGGCCAAGGCCAAATCCGCATTAATACCGATCTGTAGCCCGAGACGGAAGGCGACTTCTGCTATCTCATCGGGCGCATCAGCGCCATGTGCTCGCAAGGTATCGGCCCATAACGAAGTCGTCCCGATGGGTGGCGAGAGAAACGATGATTCCGTGCTGTACATTGCGGCTCCTCCTGGGTGCATCGTGCTCTGCGTCATGCAGAACTTTTGTTCGATGCTTAAAGAAGCCGCGACGGCGGAAAAATGGACAAACCTCTGCAAATCTATGCACGTTCGACAGTCAACGATGCCTGTATCCCGATCCGGTTATGTCACCGCGCATTCGTAGGCATCGAGGTCGAGATATTCGACGAGCCGCCCATCGTGCAGCGCCCAGATGCGCTCGGCGAAGCGCTGGACGAAGTAGCGGTCGTGGACGACGGCGAGGATTGTGCCGTCGAAGTTTTCCAGTGCCGCCTCGAACTGCTCGCGCGACGGGATGTCGAGGTGGTTGAGCGGCTCGTCCAGCAGGAGGAAATTGACGCCGCCGAGCGCCAGCCGTGCGAGGATGAGCCGCGCCCGCTCACCATGACTGAGTTTGCCGATGGGTCGAAAAACCGCGTCCGCCGCGAACAAGAAGAAATGGAGGAAGTTGCGCGCCTCCGTTTCCCCGATGGGCGCGGCGGCACGGACTGCTTCGAGGACGGTCTGGTTCGGGTCCAGCCCTTCCTGCTCCTGCGCGAAATAGCCCGTGCGGACGCCCGCACCGATCCGCGCGGCGCCCGCGTCCGGGTCGAGCGCACCGCCGATGATCCGCAGGAGCGTCGTCTTGCCGCTCCCGTTCGGCCCCAGCAGGGCAACGCGCTCGCCGTGCCGGATTTCCGCCTCCACATCCGCGAAAAGCGCGCGGCCATCGAACCCTTTGCCGACACCTTCGAGTGCGAGCACGCGCTGGCCACCGCGCGGCGTCGCGCCGAAGTCGAGTTTGAGATGCCACGGTCGCTCGGGCCGCTCGATCTTCTCATCGCTTTCCAGCAATCTTTCCAATTTCCGCTCGCGCACCTTTGCCGTCCGCGCGACCTTTTTGGAGCGGCCCCGCAGATAATCGTTCTGCGTCGCCCGCTCGGTCTTCGCCGCGTTGCTCGCCACCGCGCGGATATTCGCGCGCACCGCGCCGATCCGCTCCTGCTGACGGCGATAGTCGTCCAATAGTTTCGCGGCGCGGCGTTCACGCTCCTCGACATAATCGCCGTACGTGCCGGGATACGCGGTGATCGTGTGCGTCGCGTCGTCCAGTTCGAGGACGGTCGTGACGAGCGCGTCCAGGAAGGCACGGTCGTGCGAGACGATCAGCACGGCGCCTGGATACTCCCGCACAAATGTCTGAAGCCACCGTAGCGCGGCGACATCGAGGTGGTTCGTCGGTTCATCGAGCAAGAGCACATCCGGCCGGGCGAGGAGCAGCCGCGCGAGGCCGAGGCGCGTCTTCTGGCCGCCGCTCAGGGTGGCGACGGGCGTTTCTTCCGTCAGGTGCGCCAGCCCGAGGCCCGCCAGCACCTCCGCCAGCCGGGCGGTTGCACCGTAGGCGTCAATACGCTCCGCCAGATCGAGCGCGTCGGCGTAGCGGGCCATTGCGTCGTCGTACGCCGCACCCTGCGCGGTGGCAATTGTTTCGCCCAGCCGCTCGATTGCCGCAACGACTTCCCGCGCCGGGCCGAGCGCCGCCGCGACGACGGCACGGATCGTCGCGTCCGCTTCGTACTGCAAGGCTTGCGCGAGATAGCCGATCCGCGCGGTGGGATCGCGCCAGACGTTGCCCCGGTCGGGCGCTTCCTCCCCCGCAAGAATGCGCAGCAGCGTGGACTTGCCCGCGCCGTTCGGTCCGATCAGGCCGACGCGCTCGCCACGAGTCAGGGTGAAGGAGATGCGATCGAGAATTGGGGCGTCGCCATACGCTTTGACAACATCGGTGACGGTGAACATGGAACACGCTCCAGCAGTGCGGGGGCGGAATTGCCTAACCCCCCGACCCCCTCCCGAAACGGGAAGGGGAGACGATTTGCTGTTTAGCGTGTTCCGAACACGGTCATCGTCCTACGTATGCGAGTAGCGGAGTACGGTCATGCGCCACCGTTCGGCAAGCGCCGCCGCCTCGTGGAGCAGTATAACATAGGCGGGGGTGAGATTCCCCGCACTACCAGCCCTGTGTGCCCGGTTCGCCCTTGAATGGGCCGACGATCTCCGACGTGACCCAGCCACCGTAGAAGTCGCCCACCTGTGGTACAACGCGCTCACCATCCACAAAACAGCCATCCATCTTACCTGCATAGAACGCGACGTAGTTCCGTATTAGCATGAAATCATCCGTCGGATTCGCGTAGAACCATGCGGCGTTCACCATCCGTTTGCCGTCAACGATGGCGGTGTAGTAGTTGGCCTGCCCTTTCCATTCGCAAAAACTGCCGTGATTGGTGCGAACGAGGCAATCCATCCGAATATCCTCGGGCGGGATGTAGTAGACGGGCGGGCTGCTCGTCTCCAGCACGCGTTTGGCGCAATGCGTGTCGGCAATCATCACGCCATTGAAGATGACCTCAACATGCTTCGCAGAATCCTCGATGCGTGGCGGGCGCGGATAATTCCAGACGGATTCCTGACCGGGCTTGGGTTCGATGCGCTGTGGATGCATATGTTGTACTCCTTTGGGCGCTATGGGCAACGCACCCAATCGCGATCCAGGAACCACTCATAGAGTTCGTTTGCCGCAGGTAAATTGGAGGCGGCGAAGATGTCGAGAACTCGGGCCTTTTGTTCGATACTCAGAACATCCGGCAGGATGAGAATTCCGGCGTGGATCGTCACTTCGCCCCACACCCCGAACCATCGCCGGATACCGCGATGGAGTACGTAGAAATCATCGTCGTGAGAAACAAGGATCAACCCCTTCTCTGCAGCGAAGAAGAGTTGTTCGTCGTCGTGCGCGCGAATGAGCCTTGCGTCGCGGGCGGTCGTGACTTCATGCCCCATTCCTCGGAGAACCATCGCGACGCGCATCGAAAGATTCTCGTCAAGGAAGAAGCGAGCCACGGATGGCTAAACGAGACTACGGGCGTGGTTTGCGGCGCGTCGGGCATCAATAAGGGGTTTATTCAAGAGATAGTATGCGCGCGCCGCCTCGACCGCGTCGAGGGGGATATCGTAATCCTCTGCGGTCTGTCCGACAACCCCGTGAACTGTCTCAAGAGAACTCACGAGCGCCCATACTGCGACACCGAACTCATCAATCCATGCATCACCATCGCCGTGCTCGGGCATGCTTTCGACGATATACTCCGAGATAAGCGGCACCGTTCGACGAAGGTATGCCGTGATCTCATCGGCGAGGACGCGCTTTACCTCGTCCCGTTCCTTCGCCTTCGCAACAAGGCCTGGCAGCGACGGAACGGTTGCGATGAATTCCTCTTCGCATTCTTCAATCACCACGGGATAATGCGTACCCCAGTATGCGCGCCCCGCGACTGCATCCAATGGATACACCATGAAGTACGGGCCACCCTCATCTTCTCGAATATCGAGCATTTCATTCAACACGCCGATGCCACGCACGATAATCGTCTCCTCCGACCGCACAAAGGTCTACGTAAAAAAGTATATCATCCCCGCTCAACTCTTTGGGCGATCAGGTTGTTTCTCTGCCCGTGAAGGACGACAGTACAGCGTCCCAGGCCAGTTCGGAGGTAAGGAGGCCGAGGGTGGTCGGATTGAGCGCGGCGTTCTCGACCTCGGCGGTCGTCACGGTGAAAAGGACATCGCCGTCGCTCATCGTGTGAAAGGGTTGGATCGCGCGGGCCATCGAACTATGCACTTGCCGCCCTATTTGCCGGAGCGATTGCCTATCGAGCTTCTGATTCGTGATAACGACGGTCAGGGTCGTGTTGCCGTGTGATGGCGTCGGCTGCTCGCCCGCTATGAGCCGCCGTTCGAGGTCGGCGATCAGGTGATCGCGCGTTCCCGTCTCCCGATTCCGGTGGCCGCGCACAACATTCCCGCCCCGGTCCACGATCGCACCGAGGGCGTTGACGACGCTGAAAACGGCGAGCTTCGTTTCCCCGATCTGTCGAAACGCGCCGCCCTGCCCGGCGAGTTCGCCCCGATTCCGGTCGAAACCCGAACCGACTCGCGCCGAGCAACCCGCCCCGCGCCCGCCGAGCGGAAAAACACCCGTACGCGCCGCTTTCAGCGCCGCCCGACCGAGCGTCTTGTCCGGGTAGATCGTGTTGTCTCGCGGGCCGTAGTCGAAGATGATCGCCCCGGAGACGAGGGCGATCTCCATCCAATTCGCGGTGTGTCCGCGCATCGCGAAGATCTCCGCCGCAACGCCCGTCGCCGCTTCGAGGCCATACAGCGAGCCGCCCGCGAGGCAGATCGCGTCCACCCATGCGTAGTCGCCCAGGTAACCGGGCACGCCGCCGCGCACATCGAGCGCGCACGCGGCCCCGGCCGGGAAGTGGAAGACGGTACACCCGGTTGGCCCCTCCGGGTACGCGGCGACGCCGATCTGAAAGGCTGGGAAATCAAAGGTCAGCGACGGTCCATCCCACGTCGTTTGGGGCGTGAGGTTTGCGGTGTCGTTCGAGAGCGGTGTCATCATGCCCTAACCCCCCAGCCCCCTTCCCGATACGGGAAGGGGGAGCGATGCATCATGTGTAGGTCGTCGGGTCGCCCGGTTGAACGAGGACGGCGGGATCGAGGAAACGGGCGGCTTCGTCGGCGGTCAGGATGCCTTCCGCAATCAGAACATCGCGCACGGTGCGCCCCTCGCGGAAGGCTTGCTGCGCGACCTTTGCCGCGCGGCTGTAGCCGATCCGCTGGTTGAGGGCGGTGACGATTGCCGTGCTCTGCTCCACCAATTCGTTGATCCGCGCGCGGTTCGCGGTGATGCCCCGCACGCAGAATTCGATGAAGACGCGCAGCGCATTCGTGAGAATTTCCATGGACCAGACGACATTGAAGGCGATCACCGGCATCATCACGTTGAGGTCGAGTTGCCCCGCCTGCACCGCCAGCGCGACCGTCGTGTCGTTGCCGACGACTTGGAAACAGACCATGTCGAGCATTTCCGCCATCACCGGGTTGACCTTGCCCGGCATGATCGAGGAGCCGGGCTGGACGGCGGGCAGCGCGATCTCGTACAGCCCCGTACGCGGCCCGGAGGCCATCAGTCTGAGGTCGTTGGCGATGCGGATCAATTCGAGGGCGATGGTGCGCAAATCGCCGGAGAGCGCGCCGAGCGGCGCCATGCTCTGCGTCACTTCGAAGAGATTTTCCGCCGGGCGCAGGTCTGCGATGTCGGTAATTTCCCGAAGATACCGCACCGCCTCGCCACGATAGCCCACGCCGCTGTTCAAACCGGTGCCGAGCGCCGTCGCGCCGATGTTCAGATCGCCGACCCAATGCGCCGTGCCCGCGATCCGCTCGCGGACGTGCTTGATCGCGCGCGCGTAACCGCCGAACTCCGCGCCGAGCGTCGTTGGCACGGCGTCCTGCAAGTGCGTGCGACCACTCTTGACGACATCCGCGAACTCGTCCGCCTTATCGCGAAACACATCTTCGAGCGATTGCAACTGCGCGACGACCCTCGGCAACATGCGGAGTGTGGCGATCTTCGTGATCGTCGGGAAGATGTCGTTCGTGCTCTGGCTCATATTCACGTCGTCGTTCGGGTTGATCGGTGTATATTCGCCGCGTCGCCCGCCGAGCAATTCGTTCGCGCGGTTGGCGATCACTTCGTTCGCGTTCATATTGTGCGAGGTGCCGGCGCCCGCCTGAAAAACATCCACGACGAACTGCTCGTGGTGCCGACTATCAACGATCTCTTTGGCGGCCTGTGCGATGGCGTTCCCCTTCTCCGGCGCGAGTTTGCCGATGGCCATGTTCGCCATCGCCGCCGCCCACTTGACCATCGCCGTGCTCTCGATGAAAACACGATGCGGCCGGATACCGGAGATCGGGAAGTTCTCCACTGCCCGCGCCGTCTGCGCCCCGTAGAGCGCGTCCGCCGGTACCGATACCTCGCCGAGCGAGTCCCGTTCGGTTCGCATCGGCACCGTCGTGGTTGCCATATCGTATCCCTTTCCGCCGCGATCTCGCGCTGACCGTAGTGTATGTCGCCACGGATAAACAGGACAGCAATTTCGAGGCCGTGTATCATTCCCGGCGAGGAGGCACAGGTGCAGAAGACTAACGCGATGCGCGCGCTCGATCAACGCAAAGTATTGTATGAGACGCATACTTTCTCGGACGCCATTCGCTCGGCGGACGACGTCGCAGCGACACTCGGCATCCCGGAGGCGGAAGTCTTCAAGACGCTCGTCGTCCTGCCTGAGGCGAAAGGCAAGAAGCCAATGCTCGTCATGCTCCCCGCGAGCGGGGAACTCGATCTGCGCCGCTTTGCCCGCGCAGTCGGTGAAAAGAGCGTCCGCATGGCGTCACAGCGCGAGGCGGAGCAACTGACCGGGTTGAAGGTCGGCGGCATCTCGGCATTGGCGCTCGTGGGCAAGCCGTTCGTCGTCTTTCTCGATGCGAGCGCGACCACCCTTGACCGGCTCTACGTCAGCGGTGGCCAGCGCGGCCTCGACCTCCACCTGCGCGTCGCGGACCTGATCGCCGTCACTGGGGCGACGGTGGTCGAAACCAAAACGGAAAGCGAAACCGACTGAACGGCGAAGGCGCAAAGGACGCAAAGAGGGTAAGGATATTGAGTCGTAGCGGAATGATCGCTACATTGTTCGCGTGATAAAGGCGGAAACGTGATAGGGAGGGGTGAACGATGAGTGACGAGATGGTGGAGATCGGCTATCCGGTGCCGAAGGATTTGGCGGAGAAGTGGAACGGGCTGTCGGACGCAGCGCGGCGGGAGGCGATTGCGATTGCGCTTTATGTCTCTGGCGCGGCAACGAATGTCTCCGAGGCGGCGCGGGCGGCCAAACTCTCGCGCGGCGGCATGGGCGACCTGATGGACCGCATCGGCGTCGCCATCCGCCCAAGCTGATTTTTTAACCACGAAGACACGAAGAGCACGAAGGGAAAAGAGAAGGAGAAAGGATTCCGTCTCTCTTCTCCTCTCTCCTTCGTGCTCTTCGTGTCTTCGTGGTTCACTTCCCTGTTACCATTACCGGACTGATGGATTGTTGATCGAAGGGAGCGGATAATGGAAGCGACGGCGATGGTTGCACCGATTGAGACATTGGCGATCACGCGGGCAGAGTACGAGGGGCGGATTGCGAACGCGCGCCGGGCGATGGAGCGCGACGGGCTGGACGCACTCATCCTTTTCAACTCGATCCGCATCGTCTATCTCACCGGCTTCACGCACGCGACGACCGAGCGGCCGATGGCGCTGATCGTCCCGGCATCGGGCGACCTCGGCGTCCTGATCCCGGCGTTGGAGCAGGAGCATGTGCGCAAGTCCGTCGGCGTCGGACATTTCGCCGTCTACCCCGAGTATCCGGCGGGGCCGAGCGGCAAGCACCCGATGCAGTACCTCGCCGCGCTGCTCAAGGAACTGAAACTGACGGGCCGAGGCAAGAAGATCGGCGTGGACTCGGATGGCTACGGCGACGTCAACGGCTATCGCGGCCCGAGCGTGACGGATATTGCCAGTAGCGCGACGATCGTGCAGGCGGCGGACTTGATTGATGCGCCCCGCCAGGTGAAGACAGCGCACGAGCTGCAACTGGTCCGCGAGAGCGCGCGCTGGGGCAACCTCGCACACCGCGTCCTGTACAAGGAGATGGCGGTCGGTCGGAGCGAGATCGAAATCAGCCTGCGCGCCACCCTCACCGCCACGACGACGATGCTCGATACCCTCGGCCCGACGTACGTCGGCGGCGGGCGTGGCGTCCAGCACTCCCCCGCCTCGGCGATGTGCATCGCGGGGACGAATACCTCGATGCCGCACGGTATGCGCCGCGAGGGCGGCTTGCGCCCCGGCGACGTGATTATCACCGGCGCGGGAGCGCTCGTCGGCGGCTACCATTCGGAGTTGGAGCGGACGATGATCGTCGGGGAGCCGTCCGCCGAGTTCCGGAAATACTTCGACTCGATGACGCACATTCAGGAAGTCGCCTTCGCCGCCCTCCGCCCCGGTCGTACCTGCGCCGACGCCGAGCGCGACATCTCCGGCGCGATCGCCGCGCTCGGCCACACGGAATTGCAGCGCCACCACACCGGCCACGGCATCGGCCTGGAGGGGCACGAGCAGCCCTTCATTGACATGGGCGACGACACCGAACTGAAGCCCGGCATGGTCCTCAGCGTCGAACCCGGCCTCTATGTCCCCGGCTTCGCCGGTTTCCGCCACTCCGACACCGTCGTCATCACCGAAACCGGCTGCGACGCCCTCACCTTCTACCCACGCGATCTGGACAGCCTGATCGTGCCAATCTGACATGCGTTGTTCGCCAGGAAGCGGGGGCAGGGCGCGATTATCGTTCTTGGTTTCACGCTCGCACCTAGCCCGGCCCGGCTTAATTGAGATGTCTGGACAGAGTTTCGGCGATCAGGTCACCCAGTCACAACCTACTGCGGGAAATGGTTCCGAAAACGGTAGTGCCGGAGCCTTTTATGGAACCATCCTCGTATCTGGCAGGGACGAACAAGGTCCGGGAATAGCTGTTTCAGGAACCAAGATGTCTCCACTGGGTGCTGGACATCGCCTTTCGCGAGGATGAGAGCCGAGCGCGGGTGGGGTCGAGTGCGGCGAATCTGGTCGTGTTGCGCCCTATGGCGGTGAATCTGCTGAAGAACGAGCGGACGGCGAAGGTCGGGATCAAGGACAAGCGCCTGAAGGATGCCTGGGATGAGCGCTACCTGCTCAAAGTCCTTGCCGGGTGAGATGCGATTGCCCTGCCCTGGCCGGATGGCGCGACCGGATTGGCCGGTTTGCTGCTGCCGATGTGGTCACCGACGCGGTGAACGGCGAAGACCTGATGGTTTTGCGGAGAGGTGACGGGCGATCGGCACCGACCTCCGACCGCGAACCGTGCCACTGGCACCATCCGCGACCGCGTTTTGCACCGGGCAGAGGAGTTAGACGAAGAAACCCCTTGGGCAGTCGTGTATACTGATGATACAAGACTCTGGTGGCAACCAAATTTGGATCATTGCCGATACAGGCGCTGCTCGTAATGGAAGTGTGCAGCAACTTCGGTCATGCATAGGCACCTCGGGCAGCAGGCTCGTTCTCTCGGTCCGCCAGGATCGGGCAGTCGGAACCGCCGCGCCGTGATTCACGTCGATTTGTGTAGCGGCAACCCACTTGAGTGTCCAGGAGGATTGGTGATAGCAGCAAGGCCGGTAGCCTTTATCGCTATAGATATCGGACCGTCACCAATGAGGCGACCATCAAAGACACTGCCGATAACCTCGGTTACGCGCTACGTGCCCGGAATGTTGTCCGGGGATGGCTGATCGATTCTGGTGTGTCAATGGGATGGCACAGGAAGGGGCACGCTGATGCGACGCTGGATCGAAACGCTCTTCACCGGGGCAACAGAAGCGATCGACCGCCGCGTGCGCTGGTATCGTCAACCTCCGGTTTTCTAAACCCCGTGCGCGGCCCCGCGAAGGAACGGGGCGACGCATGGCGGGGCGATGCCCTCGCCCACGCGGCATGATTTCACCGCGGCCCGGCACTCCCCGCCAAACAGCCCCCAAAAACGTCCCGGCCGCGTTTCACCCTATAAGAGCGCTCGAGACACGACATGGCGTACAGCGACGGCGCGAGGAGGGAAAGGCGGATGCGCACGCGCATAAGCATGCGGGACGAGGGCACTATCGTTTCGGCGCGCGTGCCTTTCACGGCCCCGGCGACGATCAGGTCGCGGCCACCCGTCGCAACGGCCACCGTGCGCGGCCGTGCTGGCCCCGCGCGGGCTGTCTGGCCCCGCGGCCCCCCGTGCGCGCCGTTACCCAGCTTGGTTCAGGCAAATCCTCCATATAAGAGCCTGTTTAAAGATGTGTACGGATCGTGGCATCGGGCGTGAGTAACCAGCCAATATCCGATAACGAACCTGTCTAAACCTGTCCCTTGGGTGCACCGAGCGGTGACCAGCTACTCGTACGTTCACATCTTTAAACACGCTCTAAGAAATATGGAATACTATAAGGAGTAAATGACATGTCAAGCAATGCGCATCGCAGTCCCCGGATTGCCCGTGCCCATCAACCCCTCGAAGGCAGCGAGCGTCAGGCGTCCCCCACCGCCCGGCGGTTGGGTCCGGCGGATCCGGGCGAGGCCCTCTCGGTGACCATCGTCCTGCGCCGCCGCCCAGATGGGCCGCCGGTCCCCCGCGCGGAAGAGTTCCTCTCGCTTCCCCTGGCGCAGGGGCGCCGTTTGTCCGCGGAAGAGTTCGCCGCGGCCTATGGCGCCGCGCAGGCTGACATCGACCAGGTGACGGCGTTCGTGCAAGGCCAGGGGCTGACCGTGGTGGAGACGAATGCCGCCCGGCGCACGGTCATCACCTCCGGGACGGTGGCGCAGATGAATGCCGCCTTCGCCGTGGACCTCGGACGCTACGAGCACACGGTGGACCTGGGTCGGGGCCGGGAGACGCAGACCGAGACCTACCGCGGGCGGGAAGGCGTCATTCAGATCCCCGCTCATCTCGCCGGCATCATCATCGGCGTCTTCGGCCTGGACAACCGCCGCATCACCAAGCGCAACGGCGCCGATCCCCCCGGCACCGGCCCGCTCAGCACCGCGACGATCACGGGGCTGTACAACTTCCCGACCAACTCCGCTGCCGGGCAAACGATCGCCATTTTCTCAGAAGCTGGCTATCGATCGTCCGATATCAACAGCACGTTCGGCGGCAGCCCGCCGACGGTGACGGACGTGACGGTGGACGCGAGCAACGACGGCACGGCGGACCCGGAAACGACGCAGGATATCTCCATCGCCGCCCTGGCTGCCCCTGGCGCCGCCGTCGCCGTCTACTTCACGACCTACACGCAGCAGGGCTGGGTGGACCTGATCACCCGGGTCGTCCACCCCAACCCCGGCGACCCGGTCTGCGCGGTCTTGTCGTCCAGCTTCTACGTCGCCAATGGCGACGACGCCACCACGCTGTCGTCCGCGGGCATCAGCACCTCCTGGCTGACGGCGGTGAGCACCGCCTTCCAGGACGCGGCGATCCAGGGCGTGACGATCTGCATCGCCTCCGGCGACACGGGCACCGACTCGAAGGTCGGCGACGGCAAGGCCCACGTCCAGTACCCGGCGAGCGACCCGTGGGTGCTGGCCGTCGGCGGCACGACGATCGGCAACATCCATGGCGCGTCGTTCGACGAATACGTCTGGAACGATGGGTTTGCGACCGGCGGCGGGGTGAGCGACCACTTCGCCCTGCCCGCGTACCAATCTGGGGCCGGCGTCCCGGCATCGCTCAACGACGGCCACACCGGGCGCGGCGTGCCGGACGTGGCCGCGAACGCCAGCCAGAACGCGGGCTACTCGGGCATCACCATCGGCGGGACGGCGTCCACCGGCAACGGCACCAGCGCCTCGGCGCCGCTCTGGGCCGGCCTGATCGCCGGCATCAACGCCGCCCTGGGGGGCAATGTCGGCTTCGTCAACCCGGCGCTGTACCGGCTCGGCTCGGGTTACTTCCGCGATATCGTCCCCGGCGCCGGGCCGGCGAACAACGGCATGAACGGCGTCGCGGGCTACCCCGCGGGCGCCGGGTGGGACGCCTGCACCGGCTGGGGCAGCCCGAACGGCACGCTCCTCCTCAATGGCCTGCGCTCGATCTACACCCGCACCCTGTACTTCATCGTCGATAAGAGCACCTTCGGCGTGGATGAGGTGACGGACAGCGTCAGCACCGTCGGCGGGCTGTACGCGAACGCCTTCTGGCTGGTGGTGGAGGGCTTCTCGCTCACGCAGCTTGGCAGCGCCGCCCCGGCGCTCTCCGGGCAGTTCCACGGCATTCCGGGCCTGACCGTCTTCATCGACGCATCCGCCGCGGCGCCCGAGGACCCGGGCGATTTGTACACGCCGCAGCGCGTCCGCTTCCCGGGGACGATCATCTTCTCGACCGCCGCCCTGAGCGCCTTCCCGGCTGCCGGCGCCGCCCCGAACGAGGAAACGCTGAACGCGAGCCTCACCCTGGACGGCACCACCCTGACGACCGCCACGGAGTTCGCACTCGTCTCCGGCGCCGACCCGTACTTCACCAACATCGACCCGGCGCACGACAACGTCTTCTACCTCAGCCAGGACTTGCGCGTCTTCTCCGGGGCCGCCGGCGATACGCCCCTCCCCGGTGGCCCGGCGCTGACGAGCGACCCCTACGCCTCGATTCAGGCGCTGTTGGGCTACCTCAATGGCAGTGCGGCCTATACCACCCCCGGCGTCGATCCACTCAACGCCCTGCCCGGCCAGGTCGGCTACGAGACGGGCGACTCGTCGGTCACGCCGCTCAGCCCCGGCGGCGCCCCGAACTTCAACTTCGCCCTCGCCCGCGTGCGCCTGCAAGGCCCCGGCTCGACGGCGCCCAACGTCCGGGTCTTCTTCCGGCTGTTCGTCGCCCAGTCGTGCGATACCGACTTCGACCCCGGCGCAGCCTACAAGAGCCAGCTCGGCACGTCCGGAGCGGACGCCGGCCATCCGGTCTTTCCCCTCGCCTCCGGCACGGGAGCGGTGGACCCATCGGGGCAGGCGATCCAGACCATCCCCTTCTTCGCCACCGACGCGAACGGCACGCACGACTATGACGGCACCGTCCCGAACGCCAATATCCAGTCGATCACCGTGCCCGCGGGCCAGGACAAGGTGTGGGCGTACTACGGCTGCTTCCTGGATGTCTATAACGTTAGCCACCAGGCGACGTTTGGCGGGACGCATCACTGCATTGTCGCCGAGATCGCCTACGACGACGCGCCGATCGTCAACGCCGGGGGCGTGACCGAAAGCCCCGAAAATTCGGACAAGCTGGCGCAACGCAACCTGCAGATCACCGCCTCCGGCAATCCGCACTACCCGGAGACGCACCGCATCCCGCAGGCGTTCGACACGCGGCCCAGCCGGGCGCTGCGCGCCGAGGCGGGCGAACTGTTGAACTACCCGGACGAGCTAATGATCGACTGGGGCAACGTCCCGGCGGGCAGCCCGGCGCGCATCTTCTGGCCCGACGTCCCCATCGACGCGGTGCTGGCGCTGGCGACGCGGCTGTACGGCACGCACGCGCTCACGTCGTCCGAGGCGCACACGATCACCTGCAAGGCGACGACGGGCGTGACGTACGTCCCGATCCCCCCGGCGACCGGCAAGAACTTCGCCGGGCTGCTGACGGTGGACCTGCCGAACACCGTGCGCGTCGGCCAGGAGTACACGGTGGTGGTCCGCCGGGTCTCCACGCGGCAGGTCGAGGAGTTGGCGTTGGGGCGGGGGCAGGTGGCGGCGGTCGCGCCACCACGGTCGGTGGTGGAGGGCGGCGGCAAACGCTTCATGCGTAACTGGCGCTACATCACCGGCACGTTCCAGGTGACGATCCCGGTGGACACCGACGCGCGGCTGCTGCTGGCGGAGGAGAACACCCTGGCGATCCTACGCTGGCGGCTGCAGCATACCGCGCCAACGTACCGCTGGTACCCCGTGCTGAAGCGCTATATCGAGTACGTCACCGGTCGCGTGGAGGGTTTCGGCGGCGATCCGGGGACAATCGCGCCGGGGCTGGGCGGCATCCCCGGCGGTGGTCAGGGGAAGGGTCATGGTGAAGGCCACGGCGAGGAGCGCCGGGTGATGTTGACCCGCTTTGGTGGACACCAGATCATTGGGCAATCGATGCTCAACAGGAGGTGTCCCGATGCCACGCACCCGCCCGGCCTACCCGCCGGAGTTCAAGATGGAAGCAGTCCGGCTGGCCCAAAGTGGTGACAA
>JBBRLR010000045.1:0-33555 GCA_038231255.1 Thermomicrobiales bacterium
CAGTACCCGAAGATCACCGTCAAGCACGTCAACTTCCCGTACGACGACTTCCGCACCAAGGTCGCGGCGGCGGTGCAGGCGGGGCAGGGGCCGGACTCGCTCAATGTCTACTACGGCTGGCTCCCCGCCTACGTGCAGTCCAAGTTCCTCCAGCCCTTGCCGGATGAGCTGTTCAGCGTGGACAAGGTCGAGAAGAACTTCTACGGCATGGTGCAGGCGGCGAAATTCAACGGCGCGTACTACGCCGTGCCGACCGCCGTGCGCGTCCTCGCCCTTTTCTGGAACAAGGACATACTGAAAGATGCCGGTTTTACCGATGCGCCGAAGAACTGGGACGAACTCGTCAAGGTGGCGCAGGCGACGACCAAGCGCGACGCGAGCGGCAAGTTGTTGCAGGAAGGGATCACCTGGGGGCCGGACGGGCAGGGGCACGCCTGGTGGCGCGAGTGCCTGAATCGCCAGAACGGCCTCGCACCGATGAGCGAGGACCGCAAGAAGCTCAACTGGAGCGACCCGCTCGGCGTCGAGGCGTTTACGTGGTACACCGATCAGGTGACGAAACTGAAGGTCGCGGAAAAGGCCTTCTACACCGACGATCCGACCGCCTTCAAGACGGGCCACGCCGCCCTGACGGTAGACGGCAACTTCCGCATCAGCACGCTCAAAAAGGACGCACCGACCCTCAACTACGGTATCGCGCCCCTGCCGGAACGCAAGAGCAAGGCAACGTTCGCCTCGTTCTGGTGCAACAGCATCACGCGCAAGGCGGGTGATCCGAAGAGCGACAAGTTCATCGCCGCAGCCCTTTTCAACAACTACCTCGCCTCCCCTGCCGTCCAGAAGCAGTGGACCCCGGTGGTTGGCGAATTGCCCGCCACGCCATCGGTCGGGCAGGAGTTCCTCAACGATCCGCTGTACAAGGGCTTCGTCTCGCAACTCGGCGACGCCTACGCCACCTTCTATGTCTCCGAGGCGGACGACCGGCAGGCGGTGATTGACGCCACCGATCAGGTAATCCTCAAAGGCATGTCGCCCGCCGACGCCGTCAAGGAGGCGCAGGGCAAAGTCCAGGCGATGATGGACAAGTATTGGGCGGACCAGAAGTAGTAGTCAGTAGTCGGTCGTCAGAAGGGAATGTGTCCTACTGACGACCGACTACTGACTACTTCTCGGCACGGAGTACGACATGACGCTTGCCAAACGGCGATGGCTGTGGGCGTACGCCTTTTTGCTCATCCCGCTGATTTTCTTCCTGACGATCCGGATCTGGCCGGCGGTGCAGGCGTTTAAGTTGAGCCTCTACGACTACGATCCGCTCGACACGGAGCACAAATTTCGTGGCCTCGGCAACTACGGCGACCTTTTGCACGACAAGATATTCCGGCACGCTCTGCTCAACACGTTCTTGTATGTCCTGTATGGCGTACCGTCGGGGCTGCTAATCAGCCTCGTCGTCGCGCTCGGGCTGAAGCGGGTCAACCGTTTCCAGGGCTTCCTGCGCTTCCTGTATTTCCTGCCGTACGTCACGGCGCTGGTCGCGGTCTCGTGGGTCTGGCGATGGCTGTATCAGCCGAATGGTCTCCTCAACAATGTCCTGCACAACCTCGGCCTCGGCAAGGCGGGTTTCCTCGGCAGCACGGGGCAGGCATTGCTTTCCGTGACGGTCGTGACCGTCTGGTACGGCCTCGGCTTTCAGGTCATCATCTTCCTCGCCGGACTCGAGGGCATCCCCGATGTCTTCTACGAGGCGGCGGAACTCGACGGCGCGGGGGCGTGGCAGCGTTTCCGCTTCGTCACGCTGCCGCTACTTAACCCAACCATCGTCTTCCTCGCCGTGATCGGCGTCATCCAGTCTCTGCAAATCTTCACGCAGATCCGCAGCTTGACCACGAACGGCGGCCCGCTCAATAGCACGACGAGCCTCGTCCTGTACGTCTATCAACTCTCTTTCCAGACCCTCCCGGCACGAATGGGCTACGGCGCGGCGATCACCGTTGTCTTGTTCGCGATGATCCTGGTCATCACGATTGTCCAGCTAACCGTATTGACGAGGCGCTATGAATACTAGAGCGGAGAGCCTGACATCCCAGCACCGAACCGGTGCACGGGCCAGCGCGGAGGCAGTGATTGGTACGCGGCGGCGCAATTGGCTCGGCGGGCCGTGGTGGCTGTCTGTGCTGCTTCTGCTCGGCGGGCTGTGCATGATCGTGCCCTTTCTCTGGATGCTCTCGACCTCATTCAAGCCGAACCCGGAGATTTACACAACAAACCTGATCCCGCAGCACCCGACGCTGGGGAACTACACGAATGTGCTGGAAAAGACCCACTTCCCGCGTTGGTTCCTCAACAGCCTGATTATCGCGCTCGTCACGACGCTCTCCGTCACCTTTTTCGACTCGCTTGCCGGGTTCGTACTGGCGAAGTACAATTTTCCCGGCAAACGCGCGATCTTCGTCATGATCCTCTCGACGTTGATGGTGCCGACGGAAATGCTCGTCCTCCCGTGGTACCTGATGAGCGTCAACAATCACTGGGTGCGCGGCGACGTGACGGGGATCGGCGACTACGCGGCGGGGTACTGGTCTATTATGTTCCCCGGCCTGATGAGCGGTTTCGGCGTCTTCCTGATGCGCCAGTTCTTCGAAAGCATCCCGGACGACCTGTTCGACGCGGCGCGAATTGATGGCGTGAGCGAGTTCGGCCTGTACTGGCGCATTGGCCTGCCGAGCGTCCGGCCCGCCATCGCCGCGCTTTGCATTTTCACCTTCCTCGGCAACTGGAATGCCTTTCTCTGGCCGCTGATCATCACGAACGCCGACAAACTGCGCACTGTCCCCGTCGGCATCTCGTTCTTCAGTAGCGATGTCGGCTCCGCGTACGACCTCATCATGGCCTCCGCTTCGCTCGCGACGCTGCCCGTCGTGATCGTTTTCGCCATCTTCCAAAGGCAGATCATCCGTGGTATCGCATTGACGGGGCTGAAGTCGTAGAGGAACCAGACATGTCAGAATCACCGACCGGCTTTCCCCACCCCGCCTACCGCGAGATCGTGCTCGATCCGGCACTTGAGAATGCGCGGGAACGGCTCTTCGGGCCGATGCTGGCGGCGAATACGGCACACGTCATCATGCTTGCGGAGCGGGGCATCTTGCCGAATGAGCAGGCGGCGGCACTGCTTCGCGCAATCACGCAGGTGGAGGAGGAAGGCGTCGAGCGCGTGGTTGCCGCCGCGCCGCCGACGGCGGAAGACCTGTTTTTTATGGTCGAGGGGCGGTTGATCGCGCAGGCGGGGGCGGATGTCGGCGGTAATCTCCAACTGGCGCGCTCCCGCAATGACCTCGGCGCGGCGCTCTGGCGGCTCGTTACGCGCGAACTGATCCTCGATGTAGCGGGAAAGATGCTGACCTTCCGCCAATCGCTCCTCGCACTCGCCGCGCAGCATATCGAGACGATCATGCCCGGTTACACGCACACGCAGCCCGCACAGCCGACGACACTCGCGCACCACCTCGCGGGCGCCTGGGGGCCGTTGGAGCGGGACACGGCGCGCCTGCGCGCGGCATATACCTGCGTCAATCAATCGCCCCTCGGTGCGGCAGCCTTCACGACGACCGCCTTCCCAATTGATCGCGACCGGATTGCCGCCCTGCTCGGCTTCGATGGCGTGATCGAGAACGGCTACGACGCAGTCGGCGCGTCCGACGCGATGCTCGAAGCGGTCGGCGCGCTCGTCATCTGCGCTTCATCGCTTTCCCGCTTCCTCTACGACCTGCTCGTCTGGGCGCGGCTCGAGGTCGGCTTTATCCGCGTGGACGACGCGTTCGTGCAGATCAGCAGCATCATGCCGCAGAAGCGCAATCCGGTCGTGCTGGAGCACCTGCGCGCCCACCTCGCTTACATCTACGGCGACGCCGCAGCGGTGCAAACGATGACGCACAATGCCGCCTTCGCGGACACGAACGATGTCGAGGACGACATTCAGATTCCGCTTTATCGCGCCTTCGAACACGCCGAAAACGTCCTGACGCTTTTTGCGGCGGTGCTGGACACACTGCATGTGAATCGAGAGCGGATGGCGTCACTCGCAGGCCGGGGCTTCACGACCGCGACAGAACTAGCGGACACCCTCGCGCGGGATTTTCATCTCCCCTTCCGCACCGCGCACGGTATCACCGCACGCGTGGTGCAGACCGCGCTTGCCGCCGACAAAGAAGCGGATGCAGTAACAGCGACGGATGTGCGCGACGCGGCGGCGGCAATTACCGGACAGCAGTTACCAATTACGGATGAAATGGTGCGGCGCGCGCTCGATCCAGCCGTCGTCGTCGCGGCCCGCGCGCTCCCCGGTGGCCCAGCCCCCAGCCGCATGCGTGCGACCATCGCTGAGTCCCAAGAACGCCTCGGCAGCGATCACTCCTGGCTCACCAGCACGCGCCAGCACCTTCATGAAGCGACTGCGGTACGCGAACGAGTAGCAGAGATGATCGCCGCAACAGCAGACAAATCGTAGGAGCGCGCGGCTGTGCGTCTTTCGGTCCTCGGCCCTTGGCCTCAGCCCTACGCGGTAAGCGCGGCGATCAATTGGCCAATGCCGTCGCCCTTGACCAGAAATACATCCGCGCCGGAGCGGAGGGCTGCGGCACGGTATTCGCGATACATCGTGAGCAAAATGATACGAATGCCGGGGCTGTGCTGCTTGATCTGGCGGGTCGCCTCCAAGCCGTCCATCTTCGGCATCTGTACGTCCATCACGACAAGGTCGGGGTGGAGCGAATCGGCAAGATGGACCGCTTCTTCGCCATTGATCGCTTCGCCAACGACAGTGATATTCGGTCGCAGTTCGAACAGTTCTCGGAGTCCTTCGCGGCTGGCACGGTCATCATCAACAATCAGGACATTCATCGCCGAAAACTCGCACACACAACAGGTTTCAAAAGCCGACTTTGTGACGTTCCCATCGCTCGACATCTTTCGTTATCCCCTTCGCACGACCAGTGCCCGTCGCTACAGCCAACGGTACTCCCTTCGCAATTCGCTTGCCATCTATCGCAGGGACAGTTTCGCCGGGGCAAAATTCGGAACCGACCTGTCCTTTGGTACAGATCGCGTGCGCTGGTATACTCGGAGGAGGAACCGAGATGGGGGCAGGGCAACGTGGATCATGAATCAACAATCGTGACGCATCCGGCGCGTACCGCCCGGACGGTGCCGCCCGGCGGGCAAAATGCGCTGCTGGAAAGTTTCTCGGCGATCGCCGAAGCGCTCACCAGCGGCGGCAACCTCGCGACCGTCCTGCAATGCATCGCCGAGGAGTCGCTACGCCTGCTGCACGCGACATCGGCGCGCGTCCGCATGCCCGACGCCACCGGCACGCAACTGTTGCTCGCCGCGCTCGCGGACGATGAAGAGTCCGATTTCCGCCTCCCGCCGCCCGACCCGGTCAGTTACCTTCGCACGGACGCCATCGCGGGCAGGGCGTTTCGGAATAACCAGGTCTATGTGGCGCGCGGCGCCCCCCGGCGAGGAGTCCCGGAAGAGCAATATGCCATGCACTGCACCGTGCCGCTGACGACGCGGAACCGGACGCTCGGCGTCCTGACGATCTGGCGCGTCACTGAGGAATCCTTCTCTGAGGACGAGGTCGCCGTTGTGCGCATCTTCGGCAACGCGGCGGCGCTCGCTATCGAGCAGGTGCGGCTGCTGTCCGAGGAGCGGGATCGCACGCGGCGGATGGAAACGCTCACCGAGGTGGCACGGATCATCAGCGCCACAACCGACCACGACGCGCTCTATGAGGCGGTCTACGAGCAGTGCGTCCGCCTCTTCGGCGTCGAACATTTCTCTATCGCCCGCACGACGCCGGACGGCGACGTAATCCCCGTCCTCTGGTACTCCTATGCACAGCGACTGCGCGAGCGGGAAGAGATTCCCCTGCCGCCGAGCCTCGGCCAATGTGTCGTCGCGGAGAACGCGGCGATCAACACGGCGGACGCGGGCGCGGAATACGCGCGGCGCGGCCTGTCTGCCCCATCGGCCGACCAGGGCAATGAGATTCTCCACACCGATCACCTGCCGTGGATGGGCGTGCCGATCCGCGCAGGCGACCGGGCATCCGGCGTGATCGCCACGAACGGCCGCCCGGCGCCGTACACCGATGAGGAATGCACCGTGCTCCTCGCCATCGCCGATCAGGTCGGCGTAGCGATGCGAAATATTGACCTGCTCGATGCGCAGCGCGCCCGCGCCGAACGGATGGAGACGCTGACCGAGGTTTCCCGCGCGATCAGCGCGGCGACGGACCTTTCCACTCTCTACGAGGCCGTGCGGAGAGAATGTGGCCGGCTGTTCAGTGTCGAGAGTTTTTATATTGCTCATGTGCGCGAAACGACGGGCGAGGTAGTGCCGGACCTCTGGTATAGCCGTGGCGAGCGGCTGCACGCTATGGAGGGCGAGCCGCTCGAAGGCGGGTTGAGTCTGATTGTCTCCGCAACGCGCCAACCGCTCGTGGCCGGCGACTACATTGCCGAATGCAGACAGCGCGGCATGACGATCTATTACCCGACCGATCCCAACGATGTCGGGGACGCATGGATGGGCGTGCCGCTCCTCGCGGGGCAGACATTGCTCGGCGTCATCGTCATCAACGGCAAACGCGCGCCGTACACGCCGGACGAGCAGGAAGCATTCACCACCATCGCCAACCAGGTAACCGTCGCCCTCACGAACGCGCGGCTGCTACAAGAAAAAGAGGCGCGCGCGACACGGATGGCGGCGCTCGCCGAGGTTTCCCGCGCGATCAGCGCGGTGACGGACCCGGACGCCCTCTACGATGTCGTCTATCGCGAGTGCAGCCGCCTCCTGCCGATGGCGAACTCCCGCATCTGCCGCATCATCCCGGAAACCGGGGAAGTGTTCGCGGAGTGCTATTTCCGCAACGGCGTGCGCGTACGCGAATTGGAGGGGCATGTGCTGCGCGGCGGCCTCAGCCCCGTCATCCGCGACACCGGCCAACCCGTAATGACCAACGACTACGCGGCGGAACTGGTGGAGCGCGGCATGGCGCTGGTGGACACCCCGCTCCCGCCGACGAACTCCTCGTGGCTCGGCGTGCCGGTCATCCAGGGCGACGAGGTGTACGGCATTATCTCGCTCAATACGACCGAGCGGCGGCTGACCGGCGAGGATCGCGACACGCTGCTCGCGATCGCCAACCAGGTCGGCATCGCGATGGCGAATGCCCGCCTCATCGCCCGCGAGCGGGCACGCGCCACCCGCATGGCAACGCTCACGGAGATTGCCCGCGCGATCAGCGCGACGACCGACCGCGAAACGCTCTACAACGCGGTCTACGTGCAATGTTCGCGCCTCTTCCTTGTCGAAAGTTTGCGTATTACCCGCGTCAACATGGAAACGGGCGAACACGTCCCAGAATTCTGGTACATAGATGGCGTCCGGCGATTCGACCGAGAAGGCGCCCCGCTCCAGTATGGTCTCAGTTTCATCGTCGCCGAGACGCGCCGACCATTCAGCACAGGCAATTATTACGCGGAACGAATTGCGCGCGGGATCCCGGTCTCGAAACCGATGAACGGTAGCACGTCCTTCGAGGCGAAGGGATGGCTCGGCGTGCCAATGCTCGCGGGCGATACGCTGCTCGGCGTGATCGCCATCTACGGCAAACCGGGCCCCTACACGCCTGACGAGGAGGAGGCGTTCGTCGCCATCGTCAATCAGGTGAGCGTCGCCTTGCAGAATGTCGAGTTGATCGAGCGGGAGCGTTCCCGAGTCGAGCGGTTCGCCGTCCTCAGCGATATGTCCCGCGCGATGAGCGCCGTGCTGGATATGGACGAACTACTGCACGTCATCCAGCGCGAAACGCCGCGTCTCTTCCCCTCACAGTCGCTGCTCACCGCCTACTGGGATGACGACCGGACATGGTTCCATGAGGAGAGCCGGAACGAGGGGATCAAAACACTCCCCTTCGCGGAGGTGATGGAGCAGCGCGCGCAAACCTGGACGGTTATCGAGACGGGCGAGATCTTTGTGACGCGCGACTACGAGGGCGAGATGCGACGCCGGGGCCGGGCACTACGCTCTCTTCCCTACGTGACCCTGCCGACGGGTTGGATCGGCGTGCCGTTGCGCGCCCAGGAGCGGACGATCGGCATCATCGCCGCCTTCGCCAAAAAGGAGGACCTTTCTGACGGGAGCGTGCGCATCCTCGAACTGATCGCCCGGCAGGCGGCGATTGCGATGGAAAATGCCCGACTGCTGGAGCGCGAGCGGACACGCGCCGAGCGGCTGGCGATCCTCAACGACATCTCGCGCACGATCAGCGCCGTGCTCGATCTCGAACCACTGCTCGGCGCGATTGCCCGCGAGTGCATGCGCCTCGTGGATCTGGAGTTTCCTTTGATCGGCTACCGCGCTCCCTCCGGGGGCTGGATCACCGCCACGGGCGCGGCGGCGACCATCGGGCACCACGACGGATCAACGGGCATCGGGCCGCTTGCCACCGTTGTGCTGGAAAACCGGGTACCGCTCTTCGTCGCTGATTACGAGGCGGCGTGCCGCGAGCGCGGCCTTTTCCCCTCCGCGCGTCCGGGTTTGGCAATGCCAATGGGGTGGATCGGCGCCCCGATGATCGTCGGCGCGCGCGTCGTCGGCCTGCTGGCCGGGTTTATCCGGGGGGAGCACGCGACCGCCGAAAACGCGCAACTGCTCTCGATCATGGCGAATCAGGCATCCATCGCCATCGAGAATGCACGCCTGTATCACGACGCGCAGGAACTCGGCGTCGTCGAGGAACGCAACCGCCTCGCCCGCGAGATTCACGACACGATCGCGCAGGGGCTGACCGCGACGACCTACCAACTCGAACTGGCGGACACCTTTCTCGCGATGGAGCCGCCGAACCTCAACCGCGCGAAGGAGAAATTGCATCGTTCACTCGAACTGACGCGCGCGAATTTGGACGAAGCGCGCCGTTCGGTAATGGATCTCCGCGCGGCGCATTTGCAGAACGCGACGCTCATCGAAGCATTCGAACGGCTGGCGGAGACCTTCACGAACGATTCCGGCGTGACGGTGACGGTCGCCGCCGCTGCGGACTTCCCCCCGCTACCGTCGCCCCTCAGTGCCGGCCTTTACCGCATCGGGCAGGAGGCGCTGGCGAATATCACCAAGCACGCGCAAGCAACGCTCGTCGCGTTCCACCTCGGCGTCGAGGAAACCCGCGTCGTCCTGACGATTCATGACAATGGCGTCGGCTTCGACCCGGAGGTCGTCGCGACGCAGCGGACGGCGCGTGGCACATCGGGCGGGTTCGGCTTGATCGGCATCCGCGAGCGGGCGCAACTGATGGGCGGCACGAGCGATATCTGGAGCGATGTGGGCGCGGGCACGCAGATTGTGGTGCGCGTGCCGATACAGTTGTAAACTGACGCGCGGAACAATAGTGCGCAAAACATGACGGGAGTGACGGAGCAATGACGGCAACACCGATCAAGGTGCTGGTGTGCGACGACCATCCGATTGTGCGCGAAGGGATCGTCGCAATTCTCGAAACGCAGCCGGACATCGAGGTCGTCGGAGAAGTTGGGGATGGCTCGGACGCCGTCACGCGGGCCGCGCAGGGCGGCGTGGACATCGTTTTGATGGACTTGCAGATGGCCCAGATGGATGGCGCGGAAGCGACCCGACGCATCCGCGCGCTGGACGACGGGCCGCGCGTCCTCGTCCTCACCGCGTTCGACACGGACGAGCGCATACTGGAGGCGGTGCAGGCCGGAGCGCAGGGATATTTGCTGAAAGGCGCAAAGCCCGCCGAGATTTTCGATGCGGTGCGCATCGTCTATGGCGGCGGCTCGCTCTTGCAGCCGACTGTCGCGAACAGCCTCCTGCGCGCCCTGACCGGCGCGAACAGAGCGACTGCGGCGTCCGTGCCCGCGCTGGCGATTGAACCGCTGACCGAGCGGGAGCGCGAAGTACTCGTGCTGATCGCTAAGGGGCTGCGAAATAAAGAGATCGCGGACACGCTCTTCATCAGCGAGCGCACCGTCAAGTTCCACGCGAATGCTTTATATCAGAAACTGAGCGTCACGAGCCGCACCGAAGCCGTCTCTTTCGCCCTTCATCATCATCTCATCTCGCTCGATGAAACAACGACGTAGTAATCGGTCACCACCCAATCCCCTGTACCAAAGGGCGGGCACAAGGCCCACCCTTTGGTCGCACGCGGACTGACCGGACGACTGGTGTCTCGTCACGCCGCACGCCCTATGATGATGCGAGAGAGAGCGGCACGGAGATCGAAGCCGGTGGTAGGAAATGCAAAAAAGGAGCAACAACAATGAATCCTGAGACAATCGCCATGGTCGCACGGGTCGAGCAGATAGAGCGCATGGCGCAAGCCGCGAAGTACATCCGGATGTTCGAGGCCGGGCAGGCGTAACGCGGCAACCGGGCAGGGGTTTTCTCCCGGCACACTCGGAATACGAAGTAACCGAGCAACAGTCGGGAAGGCGATCTCCCCGGACCACGAACACGCGGGTATCACCGGACACGACAGAAAGCGAACCGATTATCCGAACCGCACTGTGGGGACTACTGACAACGGCAAGCAGCCTTGCACAAAACCGCCCGGATTACACAGCGAGACACGCCGCCCGCTACCGCCCGGTTTCCGCTGTAGGGAGCGTAGCAGGCGAACCGCGCTGTACCAGACGGCGGGCGAGCGCGCGTTCTTCCGGCCCGACCGCGCCGAGGGCGAGGAGCGCCACGCCGTAGACGATCGCGCCGACCACCGCGCCCGCCCACGCGCCGAATCCCGCCCGCCCGCTCAGGCCCCACGCGACGATGGCGAAAAGCGCCGCCGCGACGCCCGGCTGCCACGCGAGCCGCACAAGCGGCAACGGGCCGAGGAAGCGACGAATCCAGATCACGAAGGGGACGAGCAGCACGACCTCAGACAGCACCGAGATCACCGCCGACGCCCCGTATGAATAGCGTGGGACAAAAAGCAGGTTCGCGACGATGTTGAAGATGACTGTCGCGACAAAGGCCCACGTCATCCGCCGCTGCTGGCCGAGGGCAATCAGGACGTACTGCGTCACACCATTGACGAACGAGAAGGGCAGCAGCCAGACGATCAGCCGCAACGCGGTCGCCGCCCCCGGCAAATACGCCTTGCCGCCGACGATCCGCACGAAATCGGGCGCGAGCGCCGTCACACCGACCGCCATCGGCAGCGCGAGGATGAGCAACACACGCACGGCGAAGCGGTACGTCCGCAGCAGGGCCGCGCGGTCGCGCACCGCCTGCCGGGCCAGTTGCGGAAAGAGCACCAGCGTGAAGGTGGACGAAACGATCAGCAGCGTGTTGATCAGTTTGATGCTGACGCCGTACAGCCCGACCGCCGTTTCCCCCTTGAGCGGCTGGAGGATGAAAACATCGAGCGTGAAGAAGAGCGATTGCAGGAGCGCGTTGACCAGCAATGGCCCGCCATCGCGCAGCAGCCGTCGCGCCGCACCCCACCGCAACGACCATTCCGCCCGCACGCCGAGCCGCCGGATGAGCAGCACGATCGGGCCGAGCGTCAGCAGGTTCGCGACGACCGCCGCAGCCGCCAGCCCGACCGGCCCCCAGCCGACGAGCAGTGTCCCCGCCCGCAATCCAAGCCCGACGAGGCTGCCGAGGATCGTTACCGCTGCCGGGATCTCGAACCGCTCCCGCCCGTTAAAGACGCTCGTCGCGGCATCCGTGTAGGCGGTCGGAACGATGGAAAGCGCGAGCAAGGCAATCGCACCGACCTGCACCGCGCCGATCGCCCCCCACAGGGCGTTCGTGCCGACAAAGAGCGCGAGCGGCGGAAGCGACACCGCGAGCAGCACGAGCCGCAGGAGCGTTGTCTGGCCCAAGAGCGCTCCCGCCCGCTCCGGCGCGTGCGCGATCTGCTGCGTCGCGAGTACGCCAAGACCGAAATCCGTTACCGTCTTCAGATACAGCCAGACGAGGATCGCGTACTGGTACTGCCCACTCCCCATCGGCCCGAGCGCGCGGAGCATGTAGAGGGCGAACAGGAAATCGAGCCCCTTATTCGTGAACTGCGACAGGAGCAAGAAGCCACTGTTCTTCGCGACCAGTTGCACTGCGTTCGCGTCCCGCCCCCGGCTCCACCGCGCCCAGAAGACCAGCGCCCCGACGAACGCCAGCGCCAGCACCCCAACGACGATCGAAGCGAGCAGAACCTTCATAGCAACCTGCATAGCATCACGACGGGGCAATCCGGCCGCGCCCCAATTGCTCAGGGTACACGTTCCCCGCGTTTGGCGCACATCGCGGCGGCCACCTCACGGCAAGCAGCCATCCGCACGGGTCGCGCCCATAGGCGAGTCGCCTCGCCCACGTCGTTGGGCAGACACGCAAAGTGTCCGCATCGAGCATCACCGATTGTTTGTCGTGAAAACCCCATTCCCGCAACACCTGCCGTATCCGCATCGCCCCCTCCTCCAGCGCGCATCCCGCTTCCGCGAGCGCGCCCTGATTCAGCCGGATTTCCAGTGTCGCGCCCGGTTGCGCGAGCATCGCGAGACCACGAAAGAACGCCGGCTCGCTATTGAGCAGCGCGGTGAGCAGGCTTCCCCACGGAAAGTTGATCGTCACCCGCGTTGCCAGCCCATATAGTTCGCGCGGTAGCGTCAGCGCATTCGCAACCACAAAGAGGGCGTTACACGGCGGGTTCCGCGAAACGCCGCGCAAATTCTCCCGGCAGGCGTCAACGCCGATTGCGAACGACGACGGGCATTCCCGCGCAATCGTCCGAACATAGCGACCATCCCCTGTGCCGATGTCTATCAGAATGTCCCCGTATCCGGCGATTCGTGCCGCCAGCGTCGCGGCTTCGATGACCGATGCCCGTTTGCCACAGATACCTTCCATGCGCTCCCATCCTTTCTCTCGTTTCGGCGTTTCGTCGAAATGCGAAAGAACGGCATGGGGGCGCACGGGCACGAGACCGTCGGGGCGCGGCGAAAGTGCACCGACGTCAACCGCCGTCGAGGCTATCGGGTGTTGGCTGTTTCTGCGGGCGGATTAACGAAAAACGCGCGGGCCAGTGGCCCACGAAATCATCAGGGTAATAGTTGTGCCGCGTTACATCTTAGCAGGGTGGGCGGGCGTGGTACGCAATCTGGATACCCATCACGAAAGCCTTTCTAGCCAGGCGCAACCAGCAATATGCCAATACAATGCAAGTATATCACGGCTCTCCTTGATAGACACGAAGGAGGGCGCGGGCAGCATCGCCCCAGCCCATCGTGGCGGCACGTTGCAGGCCCACCGCGCGGTGGGTGGCGCGGGTCGTTTCGTCGGCATCGAGGGCGGCAGTGATTGCATCTGCCAGCGCGACGACGTCGCCGGGGTCGGTGTACCAGGCGGCGTCTGCGGCAACTTCGCGGTGCGGCGGGATGTCGGACGCGACGACCGGGACGCCGCACGCCATCCCTTCGAGCACCGAAAGGCCGAACCCCTCGTACCACGCGGGCGCGACGACCGCGTCCGCCGCATTGTACAGGGCGGGCAGCAATCCATCCGGCGGTGAGCCGAACTGCACCTGCCCGGCGAGATGTAATTCCTGCAAGGTCTCGAAGATGGGATCGAACCGCCATCCCTGTCGCCCGGCAATCACCAGCGTGTGCGGTAATCCCGCCGCGCGCAACCGGGCGTAGGCGCGCAGGAGCGTCGGGTAGTTTTTGCGCGGCTCCAGCGTGCCGACTGCGAGCAGATAGGGCCGGTCAGCGCTGCCGACGATGCTCGCCACCGCCGCCCGCGCCTCGGCCCGCTCGCCGGGGGGATACGGGCGAAACCGCCCCTCGACGCCGTTTGGCACGACGACGACGCGCTCCGGTAGGATATGCAGTCGCTCGACGACCTCCCGCGCGGTGAAGGCGGAAACGGCGAGCACCGTGTCCGCCCGCCGCACGACGCCCGGCACAATCCCGCCGAGGTACGCCGCCAGCGACGGCTCGGCGTAGCGCGGCACGGCGAGGAAACTGAGGTCATGGACGGTGACGAGTAGCCGGGCATGGCGGACGCGCGGCGCGACATAGTCGAGCGCATGGTAGCAATCCACCGGGCCGGTGAACTGTTCCACCGGCACCGGCACGCGGGCGCGATGCCAGAGGCGCGTCATCCACGCGGCGGGAAGGGGCAGCCGCTTGAGCGTCACATTCTCGCCGGGGCCGTAGCCGGGCGCGGTCGCCGGCAAGCGAAGATCACCCTCCGGCGGATGCGGCACGGGCACAAACCCTGCCGGGATCACGCCGTCTCGTCCCTCGGTCGCGTACAGATAGGTGTACCGCGTCTCCTGGTCGAGCAACGGCAGCGCCCGCGCCAAATGCCGCGCCACCCGCCCGATCCCCGCCCCCTGCGTCATTGCGGGCGTCACGTCGAGCGCGACGCGAAGAAGTACTGAGTGCTGAGTGCTGAGTGCTGAGTGCTCGCTACTCATATTCCTACCCGCATTGGCGTACACCGCCGAACAATTGCTTTGACATTCGACGCGGCATCATCTCAGCACTTAGCACTCAAAACTCAGCACTCCCCTACTTTTTTCTGCTGAAGAGATAGACAACGAGGCCGATGAGGAGGATGCTCCAGTAGCCGATCACGCGATCAATAACGGCGACGGAGGCGGCTGCGTTGCGCTCCACGCCGACCCATTGCAGGATGCCGACGACCCCCGTCTCGACCGCACCCAGCCCGGCGGGCGTGAGCGGAATCGTCGTCAGGAGCGAGGCGGCGAGCGCGACGAAAACAGTGACGGCGAGCGAGACGTGGATATGGAGCGCACGGGTGATGAAGAAAACGCGCAGCCCTTCCTGCGTCCAGATGATCGCCGTCAGCCCGATCAGCGCCGGCCAGCGACCGAACGAGCCGAAAATCCCTTCCTCCAGCCGCCGGTACTGCACCGAAATCTTCTGCGGCACGACCCGTTCGAGTAGCCCCTCCGCCCGCCGCAGGACGAGCAGGCCGATCAACCCGAAAACGGCCAGCGCGCCGCCGAAAAGGAAGAGCGTCACGGCGACGCGCGGCACCTTGTTGCCGAAAACGACCGCGCCACTAACAACGAGGAAACTGAACAGGCCGAGAATGTCCATCAGCCGCTCGGCGAGGATCGTGCCGAAGGTACGCGTGAACGAAACGCCCGTCGCTTTCTTGAACAAATAGCCTCGGTAGACATCACCCAGTTTCGCGGGCAGCAACGTGTTCGCGAACCACGACAGGATGACGATTTCCATCAGGCCATAGACATTCGGCGTCGCGACGCCGTGCTCGCGATCGTAGCCCGCGTTGCGCAGGATGATGCTCCAGCGCAGGGAGCGGACCGGGAACGAGAGGTAATAGACCGCAAAGGCGCACAAAAGGAGAAACGGATTCGCGCCCCGGACATTGCGCCAGACCTCGTGGACGTTGATATTGAGGCGCGTGACGACAAGCACGATGATGACGATGGCGACGAGGAAGGAAAGGATCGTCCGGGGCTGCCGGAGGCGCCGGGCGAACGAGATGCCCTCCTCCGCGACCGCCTCGCCGACATCGCCGTGCGTGCTGTGCGCGGGGTCAATCGCCTCCGGCGCGGGGTCGTGGCGGACGGCATCGAGCGAAATGTCGTCTAGCGGCACCGTGCCGTTCGGCAGGATGGTCGCTTCCGCCGTCGGATCAATCACCGGCGGCTTCCTCAATGCGGTACCAATCGTAGAGCCGCGCGATGCCGCTTGCGATGTCCGTCGTCGGATTATAGCCAAGCGCCGCGCGTGCCTTACCGTTGTCCGCGTACGTGACGGGCAGATCGGCGCGCAACGCGGGCTGCCGCTCGACGATCGCCGGGCGCTCGACGATCCGCTCGACAACCCGGATGAGGTCGCGGATCGCGATGGGGTGCTCGTTGCCGAGATTGAAGACCCGAAAGCCGTCCGGCGAGTCGAGCGCGGCGAGGATGCCCGCGACGGTGTCGCCAACATACGTGTAGTCCCGCTGTACGGAGCCGTCGCCGCGCAGTTGGATCGGGATGCCGCGATGCACGGCATCCACGAAGCGGTACGTTGCGAGGTCCGGCCGAACGCGCGGCCCGTAGGCATTAAAGAAGCGGAGCGCCGTGATCGGCAGATCGTACAGCGATGCGTAACTCTGCGCCATCGCCTCCACCGCCGCTTTCGTCGCGCCATAGGGGGACATCGGTCGGAGCGGCTGATCCTCGCGGAACGCTGTACCGCCCGCGTCGCCGTAGACCGTCGAGGACGAGGCGACGACGACATGCCCGACGCCCGATTCGCGCGCCGCATCGAAGACGTTAATCGAGCCGAGGACGTTGACACGCGTGTAGTGTTCCGCCCGACCGACCGACGGGCCGACCGCCGCCATCCCGGCGAGATGGATGACCGACTCCGGCTGCGTTGCCGCGAATACCCGTTGCAGGGCGGGTGCGTCGGTGATGTCGGCGGTTTCGAGGGCGAACTGCGGATGCGCGGCGGCATGCGCGAGGTTGCGCTGCTTGCGGGCGGCGGAATACAGGAAATCGCTGAAGCAGTCGAGGGCGATCACCCGGTCACCCCGCGCGAGCAAAGCCTCGACGACGTGACTGCCGATGAATCCCGCGCCCCCCGTGACCAATACTCGCATGCGCTCCCATACCCTCGTCCACGACCGTCCCGCCGCCCATGCAGTGTACACGACGCCGTACGGACGGACAAATGGGTGAGAAGTAGTTAGTAGTCAGTAGTCAGTAGTCAGAACGGGGCCAGACTCACCTGACTACTGACTACTCGGTTATTGACAGCCACCGACACCGTGCGGTACTACGGCATTGCACCGCGTTCATTCGCAACGAGGCCGGGAGGACGATTATGGTCCCATTCGACAGCGCGAAACTCACAGACCTGATGGACGCGGCGGGCATGGACCTGCTGCTCGCGAGCACCCGGCACAACGTCCGGTATCTCACCGGCGGCTACGTCTACCATTTCCACGAGCGTGGCCAGCGGATGGGATCGAGCCGGTACCTCGCCTTTGTCGGCGTGCCGCGCGGGCGCGTCGCGGACGCCTTCTACATCGGCGCGTCGGGCGAAAAGATGGGGCTGGACGTGCTGCCCTTGTGGATCGGCCAGCGCAACCTCGAGGCTGGGGACGCCTCATCCTCAGCCACCACAGCCGCGATGATGGCGAAAGCGCACGGCGCGGTGAGCGGCACGATTGGCGTCGAGATGCCCTTTCTCCCCGCAAACACGCTGGCCGCGCTGCAAGCCGGTTTACCAGGCGCGACTTTCGTGGACGCGACCGACCTCCTGCACGAACTGCGCGCGATCAAGACCGACGCCGAAATTGCCATCCTGCGCGAGGTCTCCGACCGCGTCGCGACGGCGATTCAGGCCGGATTCCGCGCCGGGTACGACGGCGTGCCGACGCGCGAACTGGCCGAGAAGGTCGAGAAGGAGATGGGCGCGCACGGCGTCGCCTTCCTCTGGGCATTCACGAATGCCGGGCCGGGCTACCTGCGCGCCCCATCCGAGACGCGCTGGGATCGCGGACGGATGCTCCACCTCGATTGCGGCGGCGAGGAGCAGGATTACCTCGCGGACATCTGCCGGATGGGCGCGCTCGGCGAGCCGCCCGCATTGGGGCGGGAACTGACCGATGCCTGCCTGGTGATTCAGGATGTCGTGCGCCGCCAACTGCGCGCGGGCATGACCTACGGCGAGGTCAATGCCGCCGCGCAGGACGCGCTGCAATCGAACGGCCATGCCAAGATCGGCCGGATCGTCGCGCACGGCATCGGCATGGTTTCCCACGAGCAACCGATGATTAATCGCCCCGAACAAGCAGGTCGGACACTCCAACCCGGCCACATCCTTTCGCTCGAAACCGAATTCCTCCACCCGGAGGTCGGCCACATCAAGATCGAGGACACCCTCGCCATCACCCCGCACGGTGCGGAAGGTCTCGGCGACATCGGTCGCGAATTGCAGGTAATAGGCTAAATTCTCTCTCGACACACAAACGAAGAAGGGGGACGAGAAATATTCTCGCCCCCCTTTACACACGGCTTTGCTCGCGTCGGCATCAGGGGAGTGTCATTGCGGCGCTGATCGGCCGCTCCACACGTGCGGTCGGCGGCGCGAGGCGGCAAGCCAGCGCCTTGAGGAAACGGGCGACGCGTTCCCGGCGCTTCCGGGTGCGTTTGGTATCGCCCCGCTCCTGCACAAACACACGAGTCGCCCGCTCATCGAAAAGTCGTGTCGCGCATACCTCGCGCACGAAATTGTGCTCCATCATCACGCCCCTTTCATCGTCTCTCAGGACTGGGCGAGCGCGTCCCCGCGCGGTTCCGGCTCCAGGTAGACCGGCGCGATGCGCCGTGCCAGCGCCAGCAGCGCCGTCGCTACCGCCAGACGGAGCGCGCGCCGTCGCGGTTTCTCGATTTTCCAGTCGTGCTCGTTGATCCATGCAGCCTTCCGCTGATGCTCCGTGTAATGCGCCCAGGCATCAATCTCGTTCATCCCCATCTCCTCTCGTCCTGCATCGCCGACGCGAGCACTGCGATACATGGAATGAACGCGAAGGAGAAGGGGTTTTCGGGGAGTATGGTGCGGCGATGTTCGGCCCCCTCCCCCGCTGCGGCGGGGAGGGGCTATCAGCCACGCGCACACAAAAAATCAGCGGCCACGGAATGAGTTCCCGTGGCCGCTGACAGCGCATGGCGCACCCTCTTACGGAGTACCCTGCCGTTCTTCCTGCGCTACCCAGTCTGCCATGGTCCTCTTCATCGCATCACAAGCAACCGCGTGAACCAGGTTCCCGTCTGGTCATCGATTGTCAATGTCCGTCGTCCCGATATGACCGTTCTCTTCTATGCTCTGAATAAGGCGAGAGGCGTGCCACGACGCGACGATTGACATGATGGGCATCTTGGGTGAGCATATATAAGGACTGGCATCTTTTTTTATCACAATGCTAGAGAATGCTAGACGGAGGGTGCGTGGGCGCGAATGGTCAGGGGCGCATTGGGCGCCGGATGCTGATGCAACGGGCTTCGATGATCGCCGGTGGGATCGCGGCCGCGCCGTTGCTGTCGTGGGGCGCCGGTCGTCTTGCTAGTCTGACCGTCGCAGCGAGCATCCTGGGGCAGCCGGTTTTTCCGGCGGACAACCCGTGGAACACCGACATCTCCGGCTTGCCCAAGGACCCGAATTCCGACGCGCTGATTGCGAGCATCGGCCTCGCGACCGGCCTCCATCCCGACTTCGGTACCGTCTACAACGGTGCGCCGAACGGTATCCCCTACACGGTCGTTTCCGGCACGCAGCCGCCCGTCCCGATCATCTTCACCGAGTACGGCAATGAGAGTGATCCCGGCCCGTACCCGATCCCGCCCAACGCGCCGGTCGAGGGTGGCCTCGGATCGAGTGGCGACCGGCATCTGCTCATCATTGACCGCGACCACGGCAAACTGTACGAGCTCTACCATGCCGTCCCGAACCCCGATGGCTCATGGAATGCGGGTTCCGGTGCGATCTTCGACCTCAATTCGAACGCCCTCCGTCCGGCGGGCTGGACGTCGGCGGACGCGGCGGGGCTGCCGATCTTCCCCGGTCTCGTGCGGTACGATGAGGTGGTGTCGCAGGGGATCGTCACTCACGCCTTTCGCTTCACCGTGCAGCGAACGCGCCGGGCGTACATCTATCCTGCACGCCACTTCGCAAGCAGTTCGAACGACCCGTCGCTGCCGCCGATGGGTATGCGCGTTCGGCTCAAGGCGGGCTTCGACACGAGCGGCTTTACACCGAACCTGCGCGTCATCCTCGCGGCAATGAAGACCTACGGCATGTTTGTCGCGGACAACGGCTCCGACTGGTTCGTTTCCGGCGCGCCCGATCCGCGCTGGAACGACAACGAACTCGTTTCGGGCTTTCGGCGCATCCACGGCAGCGACTTCGAGGTTGTCGGCCCCCCGCCGCCCCTCCCGCCCGCGCGGCCGACAGTCCCGATTCCACCGGGTGCCCCGCCGCCCTCACCGCTCCCTCCGCCCCGCCCGATCGTCCTCCCGCCATCCGGTGGCACGCCACCGATGCCAATGCCGAACCCTCGCCTATGAGCCAATGTCGGTAGCGTAGGCTTTCAGCCTGCGCCCCTCTGGAATCCAAAGCGGGGACGCAGGCTGAAAGCCTACGCTACCAAGGAGGGGCCTTGCGGCCCCCAGGGATGATCCGATTCTCCTCGGCGATTTTACCCGTTGGCGAGATCGTCGTTGACCTTCGACTGGAGCTGCTTCGCGGCGTCGGCGGCGGTCAACTGCTTGTTGAGCAGTTGCGTCTCGGCATTCTCGATGTCCGTCCGGCCCTTGGACCAGCCGGCGGGTTGTGGCTCGCCCTTGCCATATTGCGCGATGTCGAAGGCGGCGCGGTTGAGCGGCTTGCCGCTGACGAAGGTCTTGAAGGCATCCGACTCGGCGGCGGATTTGCGCACGGGCAGGTAGCCGGACTGGATGGACCAGTACGCCGTCACATCCTTCGAGGTGAAGTACTTGAGGAAGAGCCAGGAGGCCAACTGCTTCTCCGGTGTCGTCTTGAAGATAATTGCGTTCGCGCCGTAGAGCGCTGTCTTCGGGTTGCTGACGTTGTCTGTACCCTGCGCGATGGCGGTGCCGTTCCAGGCGAACTTATCGCCCTTGCTCGGGTCGTTTGGGTCCTTCTGCATCGCGGCGCCGATGTAGGCGCGACCGGTGCTGGAACCGACGAAGAAGGGCGCATCGCCGTTCGTGAAGAGCGACTGATCCTCGTTGTTCTTGGTGTCAATCGTGAATGCGGTACCGGCTTTCCCCATGTCCTCGATCACCTGGAGGGCGGAGAGCGCCTGCGGCGAATCGAACTTCGCCTTCTTGTTGTCGTCGGTGATCACGTTGCCGCCGAAGGAGAAGACCATGCCGTCCACGACCGAGGCGTCGGTGCGCATCGGGAAGCCCCGCTTGCCCGCCTTCGCCGCCGCCGCCGCCTGCGCCTTGAACTCGTCCCACGTCTTGGCGGGGCCATTGAAACCGAGCGTCTTGAGCATGTCCACGTTGTACCACATCATCAGGATGGAGGAGGTGAACGGCGCGGAAAGGATCTGGCCCTTGAAATCGGTGTAGGTGTTCCGGTCAAGAAAGCCGGGGAAGATGTCCGACAGATCATCCTTCGTCCAGCCATAGGTCTTGCTATTGATGTACGGCGACAAATCGAGCAGCGCGTCCGCCTGCTGGTAGTTGCCGACGTTGTTCTCGTAACCGACGGCCATCGCGGGGACCTGCTTCGCCTGGATGCCGACCTGAATTTTCTGCGCGATCGTGTTGTAGTCGCCGATGTACTGCGGCGTGACGGTGATACCGGGGTTGGCGGCGTTGAAGTCCGCCGCGATCTTCTTCAGCGCGTCCTCATTCTGCTTCGTCTGGACGTGCCAGAAATCCACTGCGACGGTCTTGCCCTTCAGGTCAACCTTGTCAACGTCGCTCCCCTGCCCCGCCGTGTTGGCGAACTTCTGCGCCACGACCGACTGCCCGGCGGCGAGTTTGGAGGTATCAACCGTCCCAGCGGCGGCCGATCCGCTGGCCGTCGTCGCGCTACCGGTCGTCGAGCCGGACGTACTCGGCGCGGTCGTCGCGGCGGTACCGGTTGTCGCAACAGGTTTCGTTGGCGCGGTCGTCGCCGCAGTTGTCGCGGCGCCGGATGCCGGTGCGGTCGTGCCAGACGAAGCCGGGGTATCGGTCGCCTTGCTGCTCCCGCATGCCGCAAGGATCGCCGCCCCCGCGCTCCCGGCGATGCCGCCCAGCAATGTCCGCCGGTTCAATCGTTTGCCAAACAGTGTGTTGTCGCTCACGGTGACGCTCCTTTGTGTACCCACCCCTAGCCCCTCCCGACGCGGGAGGGGAATTGAACGAAAGAACCTACCCCCGGCTATCCCTTGACGCCCGACGACGCAACGCCCTCGATCAACTGGCGCTGCACGAAAAAGTACAGGATAGCGATCGGGATGATCGTCAGCGCCGTCCCCGCCATCAGAAGCGGGAAGTTATTGTTTCCCGCGTCGCTCGTCAATTGCCGAAGACCCACCTGGATCGGCCGCACATTGTCGTTCGTCGTCACGATCAGCGGCCAGACGAACGAATTCCACGAGCCGATGAAACTGAAGAGCGCCAGCGTGACGAGTGCCGGGCGCGCGAGCGGCACCGCGACCTTCCAGAGGATGCCCCACGCACTTGCCCCATCAATCACCGCCGCCTCAAAAATCTCCTTTGGGATACTGAGGAAAAACTGCCGTACGAGGAAGATGCCGAATGTCCCCGCCGCCCACGGGACGATCTGCGCCCAATAGGTATTATACAGGTGCAGGTTCTTGATAAGGATGAAGTTCGGGATCAGCGTCACCTCGAAGGGGATCATCAGTGTTGTCAGGAGGATGGCGAAGATCACCCGCTTGCCGGGGAAGTCCGTCAGGGCGAAGGAGTAGGCGGCGAGCACGGAGGTCGCGAGATTGCAGATGACGGTGATCCCGGCGATGAAGAGCGTGTTAAAGAGATACCGCCCGAATGGCGCCTGATGGAAGGCATTGGCGTAATTCTGGATTTGCGCGTGGCGCGGCAAAAAAGTCGGCGGCGACTGGAGGGACTCGGTGAGCGTTTTGATGCTCGTGGCGACCATCCAGTAAAAAGGGAAAAGCGCGCCGATCACGAAGAGAATCAGGACGATATGGGCGAGCAGGTTCCGCCGCGCGCGTTTCCGCGCCGTGCGAATCGTCCGCGACTGCGCGCGCGTCGTCGGCTGCGAAAGATTCCCCCGTGCTGCGCGTACCGCCATGCGATCAGCCCCCTGCCCGACCGACGCGGCGCTCTTCGCCGAGCCGGAGTTGAATCAGTGTGATGACGAAAAGGACGACGAAAAGGAGCAGCGCGATCGCCGCGCCGTAGCCGACGTTCACCTGCTGGAAGAACTGGTCGAATATCAGGAAGGTGATCGTCTCGGTCTTCTGCGCCGGGCCACCGAGCGTCATCGCGTAGATGGGATTGAAGACCTGGAAGGCGCGCAACATCGAGATAATCGAGAGGAAAAGGATCGTCGGGCGGAGGAGCGGCGCGATGACGCGCGTGGCGATCTGGAACTGGCTCGCGCCGTCAATCTGCGCCGCCTCGATCACTTCCCTGGGCACATTGGAAAGGCCGGCGAGGAAGATGATCGTGTCGAAGCCAATGGCGCTCCAGAGTGAGTAGATCATGATCGCGACGAGTGGCAACGGCGGTCCGTGGAGGAGATTCGGCAAATGGATGCCGAAGTTCGTCGCGACCAGATCGAAGACACCGCGCGTATCGAGCAGCCACCGCTGATTACCGATCCCGAAAAGGCCGAGGAAGGTATTGATGAGACCGGCGCCATCCTGCTTGTACATCCAGCCCCAGACAATCGCCATCGCCAGGGGAGGCGTGATATACGGGAGGAAAAGCACAACCCGATAAAAGGTGCGCCCGGCAATCGGCCGGGACAGCATGATCGCGAGGCAGAGCGAGACCGTCAGACCGATCGGCACCGTTCCGACGACGAACCAGAGCGTCGTGCGGATCGCGTTCCAGAACTCGTCCGAATGGAGCGCCCGCGTGTAGTTATCGAGGCCGACAAAGGCCTGCTTCTGGATTTTCCACTTGTGCAGGCTGATGTAAAAGGCGTAAAAGATCGGGAAAAGGTGGAATAACCCGAGGATGACTACCGCAGGCAGGATAAGGAGATAGGAGAAGCCGAACGTGCGGAGGCGCGTGCGAACCGGCGTCTGCGTCCCCAACGCGACCGCACGCGGCATGGCGAGGGCTGGCTTCACACGCTGTTCGCGCACGCGATGACTCCAATGGTTACGCTGAAAATCTGGCTACCATCCCGCACCCTTGTACCATGCCTCTGTGATCGAATGATATGCGCGCGGTGAGAGGAATGCAATCATGGGGGCAGTCGTCGGTAGCCAGTAGCCCGTAGTCAGAGAAATGAACGAGCGCCGCGATATGCACTGACCTATCTATTTACTGACTACCGACTACCGACTACTCGTCCCCGTCTCGACATTGCCGCGCGTGGTATGGTATGACTATCGCCGGGTGCAATCGCCATTGCGCGAGATGAAGATGAATATGAATCGGGGGCGCTTGGATGTATACGGTCAAGGCGGGCGAGGTTGACGTGGAGACGGCCCACACTGGCGCGCCGGGTGCGCCGATGCAGACCGTCGAGCGGGCTTTGCGCGTCCTCGAACGGGTGGCGGCCTTCCCTCGCCCCGCGTCGCTCACCGAAGTCGCTAATGCCGCCGGGCTGCACCCCAGCACCACCTATCGCCTGCTCGGCACGCTCGTCCAGACGGGATATGTGACGCGGGACGGCCGTACGGGCCTCTACCGGCTCGGGCTGAAACTGCTGCGCATCTCCCATGCGCTCGAAGACCAGCTCGACATTCGTTCGATTGCCCTGCCGGTGATGGAACAGATCGTCATGCAGGAGGACGAAACGGTGTCGCTCGTCATCCGCACGGGTTCCACCGCCGTCGTGATCGAGCGTGTGCAATGCGCGCGGCAAATCCGCAGCGTCACGCCGGTCGGCTCGCACGGGCCGCTGCATTGCACAGCGGCGGGGAAAATTCTGCTCGCCTGGCTGAAGACGCCGGATATCCAGACCCTCCTTGTGGAAGCGCCGCCCATCCGCTACACCGCCCGCACGATCACCACACCCGATGCGCTCCTGGCGGAACTGGCGAAGGTGCGCGCGCAGGGGGTCGCGCTCGATCGCGGCGAGCGGGCGGACGACCTGATCGGGATCGCCGGGCCGGTTCGCAACGCGCGCGGCCGCGTGATCGCGGCGCTCAGCCTATCCGGCCCGGCCCAGCGCCTCGGGCCGGACCGTCGCTCCGCGCTCGCCGCCATCGTCCGCGAGGGCGCGGCGCACGTCTCCGCCAGCCTCGGCAGCACGCTCGGCGACGAACCGGCGTAACAAAGGAGTGAGGCATCGAGTCGGTGCATCCTACTCAGTCCTCAGCCCTATTTTTTGATCTGCCAATGCGCGATATTCCAGAGCGCCGTATCCCACGGGGTAATGCTAGTGTTTGTCAGGTCGGGGCGCATGCCATTCGCGGTCGCGCGATCCACGATCGGGATACGGACATAGCGGGTCGTCAGATAGTCGTTGAGTTGGATTTCGAGTTGGATACGCTTCTCCGGGTTCAACTCGCGCGCCAGTTGCGCAAATAATTTATCGTAGTCCGGATCGCTGAACCGCCCGATATTCAGCTTGCCCCAGCTGTTCGCCTTCTGCGGGATGTTCTCCGTCGTGAACTCGGAGAAGAAATCCTCGGCGTCCGGCGACGTGCGAGCGCGCGTGTTCAATTCCATATCATTCTCGAAACGGTAGAATTGATCGGGGTTGTCGGGTCGTCCATAGAAAACGCCCGCGTCGGCATTCTTGATTTCCATCGCGATGCCGGCCTGCTGGAACGCCTGCTTAATCACTTGTTGCTGCTTCTCGCGCACGGGGTTGATCGAGGCCGCGAAGACGACGCGCATCTTCACGCCGTCCTTTTCGCGGATGCCGTCCGCGCCCTTTTTCCAACCCGCGTCATCGAGAATTTGGTTCGCCTTCGCGATATCGAACCCACATTTTGTATTCGGCGACTTCAGCACGGCGGGGACACCTTGCAGGATATTGCAGCCGGGGCTCCCCGCCGGGCCGTAAAGTGTCCTGGCGATGTTCTCGCGATCAACGAGCCAGGAGACCGCCTCCCGCACCTTCGGGTCGGAGAAGAACGGGTGCTTCGTCTTGATGGAGGACTTCTCGCCGTCCACGTCCTTGTTGGGGTCCGTGAAATTGAGATAGACCAGTTCCGTGCCGAGGCCGTCCGTATATTCGATCCGCTTGCCCGCGTCCGTCACACCCTTGAGGATGTCCGGGCTGAGTTGGAGGTTCCAGGCGAAATCCGCCTGCCCGGTCTGGACGGCTTTCGCCGCCGTACCCGCGTCCCCGCCTCCCTTCAGTTCCACCGCGTCGAAGTACGGGGCGTTCGCCTCGCGATAGTTCTCGTTGATGACGTACTGAATGATGTCGCCGGAAGCGAAGGATTTCACCTTGAACGGGCCGGTACCAATTGGCGCAGTGTTGATCGGGCAGTTTTGCGCGTTGGTGCATTGGGCGAGTTGCACCTTCTGCAAGACGGGCTGGATACCGGCGTTGTACCAGAGCGCGGTCGGTGCCTTGAACGCAATCTTAATTGTTGTCGCGTCCGGCGTATCTACACTGGCGATATTCTGGTACTTCACGACATCGGTCGCGCCATTCTCCGGCTTGGTCACGTATTGCCACGTCGCCTTAAAATCCTCGGCGGTGAAGGGCGTGCCATCCGACCATTTCACGCCCTCTTTGAGTCTGTATGTCACGGAAAGACCGTCCGCCGTCAGCTCGCCATTCTGCACCGATGGGATCTCTTTCGCGAGCACCGGCACGTCCGGCGACGGCCCATTGAGCGATGTCACCACCAGCGGTTCGGAGACGATGCGCGAGGCATCCCAATCTTTCGTGTTCGCCGCGAGGTGAAAATTCAGGACGGTCGGCGCCTGCCACCACAGCAGGTGCAGCGTCCCGCCGCCACCACGCTTCGCGGGCGACGGGCCGCGCGGATCGGCGCCCGCTATCGTGCCGGCGGGCGAGGCAGCGGTGGCGCTGCTCATCGGTGCGGCGGTAACCGAGGATGCAACCGCCGCAGTCGGTGCGGCGCTCGCCACTGTTGCGAGAGCGGCCTTTGTCGGCACGGATGTGTTCGTCGGTGCACCGCCCCCGCCGCACGCGGCAAGCATGAGCGGGAGGGCCACAAACAGGGGTGTGGCGAAGCGTAGGCGTAATTTGACCGTCATCTTTCCCCCTTCACCCGGAGCATCCACGGGCCACGCCATCCAGTAAGACGACATTGCAACTGAACAAAATGAAGAAAACGGCGATGGAGACAGCGTACGGTACAATGCCGGAAGCGTCAAGGCACGCACAAGAATCGCGAAATGGGGAGAATGCATGGCTGAGATCGTCGTCATCGGTGGGGGAATCGTCGGCGCATCGGTGGCGTACCGTCTGGCGCTGACCGGGGCGCGCGTGACGCTGCTCGAAGCAGGTGACCTTGCGGGGGGAACCTCCGGTGCGAGTTTTGCTTGGCTCAATGCGAACAACAAGCCGCCGCTCGCCTACCATATCCTCAATACGGGCGGGATGGCGGAGCATCGCATCCTCGCGGCTGAATTCGGCGTCGCGCCGTGGCTCCACCTGGACGGCAATATCGAGTGGGCGGCGGACGAAACCGGGCACGCCGCGCTGATCGAGAAAGTTGGGCGACTGCGCGCGTGGGGCTATCAGGTCGAATTGCTGACGACCGCCGAACTGCGCGCGCTCGAACCGGACCTTGTGCCGCCGCCCGGCGTCGCGCTCGCCGCCTTCTTCGCTGCCGAAGGGTACGCCGATGTGCCGCTGCTCGTCGGAACGCTGGCGCGAGCCGCCGAGCGTGCGGGCGCGACGATCCGCACGGGTTGCCGCGTCACCGAGGTCGTCCACGGAGGCGGGCGTGTCGCGGGCGTCGTCACCGACAGCGGGGAGCGGATCGCGGCGGAGATGGTCGTCAGTTGCGTTGGTCGCTGGAGCGGGGAGTTCGCGTGGATCGCCGGGTTCCACCTGCCGATGGAGCCCACCGTCGGGATGCTCGTCGTCACCGCCGCCGCGCCCGTCCGCCTGCGCGCCGTGCTGAATTCGCCGACGATCAATGTGCGGCCCGATGGCGGTGGCCGCCTCCGCTTGCAGGCAACCGACTTCGATGAGGTTACCACGCCGGATATGCCGACCACACCACTACCCGAGACGGCGCACCGCGTCTACGAGCGTGCCGTCTCCGTGCTGCCCCACCTCGCGGGCACGCCAATCGAGACGGCGCTTGTCGGCGTGCGCGCGATCCCCGGCGATGGCTACCCCGTCGTCGGCCCGGCGCCGGGGATGGAGGGGCTGTACGTCGTCTGCACGCACAGCGGCGTGACGATGGGTCCGCTCCTCGGCCGCATCGTCGCGCGCGAAATCACGACCGGCGCCGTTGACTCCCGCATCGCCACCTTCCGCCCGGAACGGCTCATCCGCGAGTAGCCAGTAGCCAGTACCACCGATGCTATACTGTCGAGGCAGTGCCTGACTATGAATCCGTCGCTGGGCTACCCACGTGGGGAGGCGCGATGTGACCATCCCCGGTGTTACCGGTCCTCCACTGCTTGTCGGGCGGGAACGCGAGCAGGCGATGCTCCGCGACTATCTCGCCGCTGCATGTGCTGGGCGTGGCAGCCTCGTGCTGATCGGCGGCGAGGCGGGAATTGGCAAAACCGCGCTCGCCGATGCACTCTGCCGCGAGGCTGCGGGGCAGGGCGCTCTCGTGCTGACCGGCCATTGCTACGACCTGACCGAGACGCCACCCTATGGGCCGTGGGTCGAACTCTTCGAGCAGTACCGCGCGACGAGCAGCGACCCGCCGGGCAGCATACGCCCGCTCCCCGCCCCTTTCGCACCGCGCGGCGCCCTCGGCGCGATCGCGAGCCAGACCACGCTCTTCGAGCAGGTGCGGAACTTCCTCGGTGTGGCGGCGATATCGCGCCCACTCGTGCTTCTCCTGGAGGATCTGCACTGGGCGGATCCCGCCAGTCTCGATCTGTTGCGCTACCAAGCACGCCATCTCGCATTCGCCGCAATCTTGATCGTCGCGACCTATCGTGCCGAGGAGACGACCAGCGATCACCCATTCGTCGCGCTCCTCCCGTCGCTCGTGCGCGAGGGAAAGACTGAGCGTCTCAACCTGCGGCCTTTGGACGACGATGCCGTGCGGAAGTTGCTCGCAACGCGCTATCCGCTGCCGGATGCGGCTCGGGAGCGCCTGGTCGCCTATCTCCAAACGCATACCGACGGCAATCCTTTCTTCATTAAAGACTTTCTGCGCTCACTTGCGGAGGAGTCGGTGTTGCGCCCGATGGAGCGTGGGTGGATGCTGGGCGACCTGACGCTGGTGCGCGTGCCATCCCTCGTACGGCAGGTACTCACGGTGCGCCTTACACGGCTCGGTGAGGTAACGCAGCGGCTCCTCGCGATCGCGGCGGTGATTGGACCAGAGTTGCCACTGTCGCTGTGGGCGATAGTGGCGGCGGTGGATGAGGAAACGCTGTTGGCGGTGACCGAGCGGGCGATCGGGGCGCGCATCCTCGAAGAAACGCCGGACCGGAGTCGTGTGCGCTTCGTCCACGCGCTCATTCGCGAGACGCTATATGAGGGAATACCGCTCTCCCAGCGGCGCATGTGGCATCGTCAAATTGGCGAATTACTGGCGACGCGATCGCTCCCGGACCCTGATGAGGTGGCTTACCACTTTCAGTGCGCAACCGATCGGCGGGCCTTTGCATGGCTAGTCGAAGCTGGAGGGAGAGCACGACGGCGTTGGGCTTGGCTGACAGCGGCAGAGCGATATGAGGCGGCACTCGCGATTATGGGAGAGATGCACACGGGGAGTCGGGCGGAGTTGCTCTATTTCATTGCGCTGCTACGTCAATTCGTTGATCCAGCCAATGGTGTTGTCCTCCTGGAGGAGGCGGAGCATCTGGCAGCCACAGCCGGCGATCAGGTGCTGGCGGCCTGTGCGCGATATATGCGTGGCGCCCTGCGCTGCTATGCACGTGATTATCGGCAAGGATTAGCTGATTTAGAGACAGGCGCGGCCGCACTGGACGCTCTCGCCCCGATTGATCCAGTACGGTTACAAGAACTCGATGTCGGCGGCGATGATCTCGGTGAACACATCCGCCGGGGAGGGATCGCCGCTTGGCTTGCCCTTCTTGGTCGCTACGCTGAAGTGCGCGCACTCGAAAGCCGCCTCAGCGCTTCGAAAGAGCGCAAAGAACCTGGCGGCGGCTTCTATCGCGCGCTCGGGATAGCCTGTGCCGGCCTCGGGGAACCGTCTGCGGCGAATGTGGCATATGCTCAATCTCGGCAAGCCGTCCGTGCCCTTGGAGATTATTATGCAGTCGCCATCGTCACGCTCGACGAGTTGGAGCGAGTGGGGTTGCCATACTATGCCGATCGGGTGACCGGGCGAAGAATACTTGCAGAGATTGTGACGGACGCGTGGCGGCAAGCGCCGGGTGTTTTTCAGGGGGCTGACAGCTCCGGCCTCGCACATCTTCTCATTCTCTTCCTCGAAGGAGTATGGATCGAGGCTCAGCGACTGGCTCTCATCGTGCGCACGACGCAGGACTTGACATCGCTGCGTCGCGTGGCGACGCGCATATTGGGTAACATTGCGCGGAATCAAGGGGATACTGATCTCGCGTGGACATTGGTATGGGAGGTATTGCCGGCTGGCCCAGACGCATCACCAGGGGATTTCCGCTTCCTCGATGCACAGGTCATGCAGCAGTTGGCGTTCTCTCTAGCCATCGACACGGCTGATCTGGAAGCGGCCTGCCACTGGCTTGACGCACATGACCGTTGGCTCGCATGGAGCGGCAGCGTTCTCGGCCAAGCCGAGGGACAGCTCGGCTGGGCCACGTACCACCGTGCGGCGGGCAATTCGAATGGCGCGTACGAGCGCGCGACACGGGCGTTCGCACACGCCGCGTCGCCGCGCCAACCGCTCGCGTTGCTCGCCGCACACCGCCTGCTCGGCGAACTCGACACCGACGCGGCGCGGTTCACCGATGCCCAGACCCATCTGGACGCGGCGCTCGCGCTCGCAGAAGCCTGTGCCGCCCCGTACGAGCGCGCCCTGACGCTCCTCGCCATCGCGGAAATGCGCATCGCAACTGACGGACGGAATGAGGCCATAGAACTTTTACACGAAGCTCGCGCGATCCTCGTACCGCTCGACGCGAAGCCCGCTCTCGTTCGTGCCGACACACTCATGACCCAAGTCGTATCGCACGTCGCCTCCGTCCATCCCGCACACTTGACCGAGCGTGAGGTCGAGGTACTTCGCTTGGTCGCCGCCGGGTACACCAACCGCCAGATCGCGGATATGCTCTCCCTCAGCGAGCGGACGGTCCATGTCCATGTCCGTAACATCTTCGCGAAGACCCACACAGAAAACCGCGCCGGGGCGACCGCTTTCGCCTTCCACCACGGCCTCGCCTGACACCCCGCTGACCCGCACGCGTTGCGGCGTCCGCAGACTAGGCATTTATGCATAGACGGTAACTGCCGCAAAAGATACGCAATTCCCCCGATGGAAAAAACTTCCCCATGCCGTACGCTCTCTTCTATTAACGCTAATACCCGAATCTTCGTCTTCACTCCCAGGAGGAACAGATGGCGAGTCAGCCTGCGCTCGACATGGAAAAAGTTCAGCATTTCGCGTTCAAGACCCTTGGCGACGTCATCAGCACCCAGATGGACATGCTCGGTCTCATCGCTGACCGCCTCGGTCTCTTCCAGACGCTCGCCGAGGCCGGCCCGGTGACGAGCGACGAGTTCGCTGAGAAGGCACAGATCAACGAGCGGTACGGGCGCGAGTGGCTCGCCGCGATGGCCTGCCACGGCACCCTCACCTACGACAACGCCACCAGGCGCTTCGCCCTCCCGCCCGAACACGCCGCCGTCCTCGCCGACGTGGACAGCGGCCTCTACCTCGGCAGCTTCCCCGCGATGCATCGAGCGTTCTGGAACAACACGGACCTGCTGGTCGAGGCCTTCAAGCACGGCGGCGGCGTGCCGCAGGACCGCTACGGTGACGACTTCTGGTGCGGTTTCGAGCGCTTCAGCCGCACCGCCTTCCGCAACAACCTCGTGCAGGACTGGGTGCCGGCGATGCCGAATGTGGATGCGGCCCTGCGGGCAGGCGGCTCGGTCGCGGATGTCGGCTGCGGCAACGGGCAAGCGCTGATCTTCCTCGCCACGGGTTACCCCGACGCGCACCTTGTCGGCTACGACAGCTACGCCCCGGCGATCGCGGCGGCGAATGCCAACGCGCAGGCGGCGGGGCTGGCGAACCGGCTGCGCTACGAGGTCTGCGATGTGACCAAGGGCATCCCGGGCACCTATGACTTGATCATCACCTTCGATGTCGTGCATGACATGCCGCGCCCGCGCCCCGCCCTCAAGGAGATCCGGCAATCCCTCAAGCCGGAGGGGTCCTACTTCGTGCTGGAGTTCAACTTCTTCACCGATCTCCAGCAGAACATTGACCACCCGTTCGGGATCGGCGCGTTCGGCTACTCGGCGAGCATCGGCTACTGCATGACGACAGCACTGGCGGTCGGCGGCGAGGGGACAGGCACCTGCATGGGCGAGGCGAAGATGCGGGAGTTCGCGGCGGAGGCGGGCTTTGGTCAGTTCCGGCGGCTCGATTTCCCCGGCAATCCCTTCAACATCTTCTACGAACTGCGCGCCTGAGTATGCATTGAGGAATGGGGGGAAGCGATGAGCCTGCAACATGTCCACAGTTGGGCGCAATCCCTGGACGACAGCACCCGCGCGCAGATGTCTCGGCGGGTACTCTCTCGCCGTGGAATGCTGCGCACAGTGGCCGGCGTCACCGGCGCAGTCCTCGGCTCTGGTAGCGCCCTGCCGCTGCTCGTCCGAGCGGACGATGACGCCACGCCGCGACCGATCCCCGGCGGCATTCAGATTTTCGGCCCCGGCACCGAACTCTTTCACGTCTATGGACCGCATGCCGGCAATGAGCCCGCTTGGATTACCGACTTCAATGGTTACGTTGGCCGCAGTGTGGTCAGTGGCACGGGGACGGGAACGGGGACGACCGACGGCACCCCACTCGTCTTCGACGTCGATATGGGTTTCATGCAGGGCGAGTACATCGCGATGGACGATCGGGTGCATCAAGGCACCTTTGGCTTTGTCTGACTCGATGTCTACAAGGGGTCGGTCGACCCCGATTTCAAGAACCAGACCCATGACTTCAACCCCGGCATCGCGCCGAGCGGCCTCTTCTGGTCGGTCCCGCTCGATCCGAGCAACTTGCAGGTGAACCTCAGTGCCGGGACGGCGACGATGAAGATGACGAATGTGCCGCTGTATGACTACTTCGACATTCCGAATGCCTTCATGCGCGGGAAGTACGCGCCCGCGACGGCGTCGTTCGAGATCAGTTGGAGCGGGATCATCAATCGCAAGCAACTGCGGGACGATGCGGTGGGCTGGGGAGGGGAGTTCGCCGAGACGGCGGCGAAGATCACCTTCACCGCGCAATCGGCGGGATTCAGCTACACGTCGAAAGAGACAACGACCCAGCGGTTTTCGATCATCGGGCGGGAGCGCAACGGGTCGTATTTCCGCGAGGCGCTTCCGTTGCTGAGCTAGCCTGGATTATTCATAACCGGGAGTTGTGAAGAAGAAGCCTCATTCGGTATGGTCGAGTTGCTGAAACACCGATCAACCGAGGAGGCTTCTTCATGACTGATTCTGCCATACCGACGTTCCACTTTGAAACCCTCGC
>JBBRLR010000046.1:0-33480 GCA_038231255.1 Thermomicrobiales bacterium
CCGATCGAGCAGGAAACGACGGACGGCTACGCCGATGTGCGCGAGCTGTTCAAGTTGCCGAACAAGATCGTCGCGGCGGGCTTGTATGTTACCGACGGCGTGATCCGGCGCAACGACCGCGTGCGCGTGCTGCGCAATGGCGCGGTGATCCACGACGGCACCGTGACGACGCTCAAGCGCATGAAGGACGACGCGCGCGAGGTGCAGGCGGGCTACGAATGCGGCCTTTCCCTCGATGGCTTCAACGACTACGAAACCGGCGATACGCTCGAATTCTACCGCAAAGAGCAGATCGCGGCGCGACTCGCGTAACGAAGCAATGAGCAATGAGCAATGAGTGGAGTGGGGAGTCGCCTCATTGCTCATTGCTCATTGCTCATTGCTCCCCGGAGGGGAAGATGGCGAAATCGAGCAGGCGCATCGAGCAGGTTAATGATTTCCTGCGCAATGAGATCGCGACGCTCATTCGGGAGGAGCGGGACGAGTTGCGCCTCAAACTCGTCAGCGTGACGGAGGTGCAGACCAGCGCCGATCTGCGGCACGCGCGCGTCTATATCAGCACACTCGGCGGTGAGCGGGAGCGGGACGCGGCGGTCGAGACGCTGCGACGCCATTCCCGGCATCTGCGCCATCTGCTCGCGCCGCGCATCACCTTTCGCTCCGTGCCGGAACTCGATTTCCGCCCGGACTCGTCGCTCGAAACGGGTGCGGCGGTCCTGCGCACCCTGAACGCGGTGGAACATGAGCGGGAAATCAATCCCCCGCGCATCGAAGATGAGCTGCCGCCCGAACCAGCGGAGAAGACGAACCCGCGCGCCCGGAAGCGAAGGACTGAGGACTGAGAGGAGAGCAAGAGATTGAGCAATGATCAGCCAATGAAGAGCCAGCAGGTAGTGGCGCGCCCACTCAGCACTCAGCACTCAGCACTCAGCACTTCCCTCCGTTCGGGTCCGACGTGGACCGAGGCCGATCTCGCGCGCGCGTGGGAGACGATGGCGAACGCAACGCATGTCCTGATCCCGACGCACGTCAACACGGACGGCGACGGTATCTCGTCTTCGCTGGCGATGGCGGAGATCGTGCGCGTCGCGAATCCGGCCGCGCGGGTGACGACGTGCATCTCGGACGGCAAATTGCCGCCGATGCTCGATTTCATCCCCGGCGTGGAGACGATGGCGCGCTACACCGGCCTGCCGCTCCCGCTCGACGATGTGGACCTCGTGATCGCGCCCGATGTGCCGGAGGTGCGCCGTTTCGGGCCGCTCCACGAGGCGTACCAGGGCCTTTTCGCGCGCGTGCCGGTGATCATCGTGGATCACCATGTGCCGCGCGGCGACGAACGGGCGATTGCCCGCTTCATTGACACGAGTGTGATCGCGGCGGACTCGCTGATTGTCCGCTTGTGTGGGCAGTGGGGCGTGCCGCTCACGCCGCTCCTCGCCACCCTGCTCCTCACCGGCATGAGTTCGGACAGCAGTTCGTTTATGCGCGTTGAGGGGAACGGTGCGCCGACCTTCGCGACGCTCGTCGCCCTCTGCGACGCGGGCGCGGACTACACCCTCGTCATGGACGGCCTGCGCCGCCGGAAGACGCCCGGGATGGTAGCGGTCTGGGGCGCGCTCCTCAGCCGCGCGACATGGATCAAGCATGTGCTCTGGACGGAAGTGACGCCCGCCGTGCTGATCGAGACGGGCGCGGAGGAATCGGCCGGCGAGGGCGTCGTCAATTGGATCGTCGGCACGCGCGGTGTTGGCGCGGCGGCGATCTTCTATCAGGGCGAGGGGAGTTGGCGCGCCAGTTTGCGCTCCACGACCCCGGCGGTGGATGTCGCGGCCTTCGCGCGGCAGTACGGCGGTGGCGGGCACGTCATGGCGAGCGGCTGCACCTTCGCAGGTGGCCTCCCGGAGCGCGACGCCTTCCTCGCCGCGCTGGTGGACTACACCGAAGCGGGCCTCGCGAGTGCGAGCGGCTGAGATGCGGTGCTGCCGCGTCTCGTGTACACTATGCATTGCGGCGACAGGATAGTGAGAGGGCGCATGAAACGGCGAGTGGCGTATACGGTTCCGGGGCTGATGATCGTCCTGCTGCTCGCCGCGTGCGGTGGGAGCGGTACGGGCCTTGCTGACAAGACGGCGACAGCGCGCACCGCCGATGCCAACGACGCCGCGACGGTCACCGCCTTTGCCGGTGGCGCTCGCACGCCGAGCGCCGGTACGCCCTCCACTTCGGCGAATCAGGGCACAGGAACGAAGTCCGCTGGCGGCAAGAGCGGGTTCGCCTTCGCGACATTCCCGTCCGGCGGGTCGGGTGGCCCTGCCCCGACGACGCGGAGCGCCGCCGGTGGGACCCCGGTAGCCGGGACACCACGAGGCACGGTAGCTAGCGCGGGATCGGCGCGCACGGGGACACCGGCAGGACTCAACGGCAACTCCTACACCGACCCACAAGGGCGATTCACCCTGATGGTTCCGCAAGGGTGGCGCGTGCAGCAGCCCGGTAGCACCGACATTGATTTCCAAGCCGCGCCCGCCACCGCTTCCGCGCTGCGCGGCGCCTTCCAGATTGCGGCAGAGGATGTCGGCACGAGCATTACGCTCGATGACTACGCCACCGGCACGATGGACAGCATCAAGCAGACCGTGACCAACTATCGGGACGTGCAGGGCGGCATCCAGCAGATGAGCGTCGGTGGTCAGCCCGCGCGCCGGTTCGATTTCACCGGTCAGGACGGCACGACGAATCTGCGCGCGGCGATCATCGTTGTCAAAAAAGGCACGACCGCATACGGTTTTCTGATCGCCGCCCCACCCGAAGACTTCGACGCCGTTTTTGCCCAGGCGAAGCAGTTTATTGATACATTCGCGTTCACTCCCTAACCTCTCCCCCGCCCAAAGGAGTAGCCATGACGACGCTGCGGATCACGGTTGGGTCGCTGATGTTCGTGGCGCGGATGGAAGATGAGGCAGCGCCGAAGACGTGTGCGGCATTCGCGAACCTTCTCCCATTCCGCAACAAGATTATTCAGGCGCGGTGGAGCGGGGAGTCGGCCTGGATACCGTTGGGGGACTTCGAAGTCGGCGTCGGCTTCGAGAATCACACGAGCCACCCCGCACCGGGCGAAATCCTCTTGTATCCCGGCGGCTACAGCGAGACGGAAATCCTTTTCCCGTACGGCAGCGCCATGTTTGCCAGCAAGATGGGCCAACTGGCCGGCAATCACTTCCTGACGATCACGGAGGGACGGGAGCAACTGAAAGAACTTGGTCGCCGCATCCTTTGGGAAGGCGCGCAGGACATTGTGTTCGAGAGTAGCAAGTAGCAAGTAGCGAGGGATTCGTCCCTTCTCGCTACTCGCTACTCGCTACTTCCCGGCGGAGGCTTTCCCCGGAAGACGATCCGCACGAGCGCCAGGATCAGCACGACGAAGATGAGCGTGAGAATGACAATCAATGCCGCAGTGTTGAGCGACGCGCCGAGCACGACAACACTGATCAGCCCGAACGCGGAGAGTGCGAAGCAGCCAAGCGTCGCGATGGGCCTCGGCGCGGGATTCGGAGTCATGGGGTAGGGCGAAGTTCGGAGTGTGCAGTTCGGAGTTCGCAGTTTGTAGCGATTCCTCGAATCTCGAACTCCGAACTCCGAACTCTCAATATCTCATTGCTCATTACTCGCTACTCATCACTTCTTTCTCTTCCGCTTTCGCCTGCTGCCAGAAGGCTTCCAGTTCGTCGAGCGTGAAGGAGGGCCACTCGCGACCGGAGGCGGTAACGTTGCGCTCGATGACGCCGAAGCGGCGAGCAAACTTGGCGTTGGCGGCGCGCATCGCGTCCTCGGTTTCGATGCCGTGCCAGCGCGCCCAGTCCACGAGAACAAAGAGGATGTCGCCGAGTTCTTCGCGCTGGTGCTCCGGCGTTTTGGCTTCGGCGAGTTCGTCCAGTTCCTCGCGCAGTTTTTCCAGCACCCCCTCGCGGTTCGGCCACTCGAAGCCGACGCGGGCGGCGCGCTCCTGCATCGCCTGCGAGTACGCCAGCCCCGGCATCGAGCGGGGCAATCCGCCAAAGAGCGATTTCGGGGCGTCGTCCGTGCCCTTCTCTTTGCGCTTCGCGTCCTGCCAGATGCCGAGCACTTCTTTGGCGTCCGCCGCCGTCTCTGCACCGAAGACATGCGGGTGGCGGCGGATCAGTTTCGCGTTCACCGTCTCATAGACATCTTCCAGCGTGAATGCGGCCGCTTCCTCCGCGATCTGCGCGTGGAGGGCGACTTGCAGCAGGAGATCGCCCAACTCTTCGCGCAGCGCCTCCGGGTCGTCGGCGTCAATCGCGTCCACTGCCTCGTACGCCTCCTCGATCATGTTGGGGCGGAGAGAGGCGTGCGTCTGCTCGCGATCCCACGGGCACCCCTCCGGCGCGCGGAGGCGAGCCATGATCTGTTGCAAGGCGTCGGCGGTACGCGAGCGTTCCAACCCCTCGACCTTTGGCACGTAGAGCGTCGTCAGATGATCCGGCATGATGACGCGACCGTGGTCGAGTTCGGCGAGCGGGACGGTCGCGACTTTCTCCATCGCCACATTGCCCGCCGCCTGGAGGACGGTGATCGGATGGTCGTCCGGGTAGAGGCGCATCAGGGCGAGCTTGACGCCGGAGGCGATGCGCCGGTCGTAGACCTGCGAGATCAGCGCGGGCCGGAGTGGCGAGATCGGCAGGCTGCCGCCCGCGAACGGGTCCGCATGGATGCAGACATTGAGGTCCAGCCCATCCACGACCTGGCAGTTCTCCGCTACGATGTCGCCGGGGATCAGCGCGGCAGCGGCATCCAGAAACGACATGCCAGGGATGACGCGGACGGTGAGCGATTGCTGCTCGGCGGTGTGCTGAATGAGCCGCGTCGTCGCCTCGCCCACGTACGGGTTACCGGGAACGGCGTAGACGATGTGGTGCCCCTTCGCCTTCGCCTCCTTCGCGGCATTGATGACCGCCCAGGTGATCGCCTGATACAGTTCCATGAACGATTCGGATTGCTCATAAAGATAGTCGAACGAGTTCCAGTTCTGGTTGAGTAGCTGCTGCACCGTCGGGTGGATGCGGGTGCGCAGGAAGACCTTGCCGCCGTGCAGCGCCTTGAAGGCGTCCTGCGTAATGCTGCCCCGGTCCCCTGGCCCCAACCCGACGATGAGTATGTCCGCCTTCGGGAGCGGCGTCGCTGCGATGTCCAATTACGTCTCCAGTGGTCAGTAGACGGTACGGCGTCGGGGCGGCTCACGGACCGCCCTCCGAAGTATACCAGTGGCATTCCGAATCGAAGGCGAGTCTGTTGGAATCCGCTGCGGAATCGTCCAATGTTTGATGAACCTTTACAACTTAACCGGGTAATCGTGGGGCAGCAGGCTGGAAAGCCCGCGCTACCGGTAGTGCAGGCTTTCCAGCTTGTGAACCCAGTACCCGATCAAGTTTTTAAGGTTCATTAAACATTCAGGTCATCGTCATGAACGAAAGATCGTCAGCTGTTGCTTGACGCTGGTGAGACCTCATGCTATAACCGCAGAATGAGATTGACGACTAATATGCGTCACATAGTCATCTATCACGGAGCGCGACCGTCGCTTGGGCGCACCGTACGGGTGCTGTCGCCTGCGCAAGCGACGCGCGGAGCGAAGGCGCGCGCCCTGTTCGCACGCGTGCGCGAGCGGTTTGTTGTCGCGTACGGTTCCGCGTGGGCCTGCTCGTCGCAACCGGAGCATCTGCTCGCGTACGCGACGTGGAACGAGGCGCACCTCGACCCGGACGATGGCGCTATGGGGAACAACCGTCTCTGATCTGTTGAAGCGATCGCATCGCGGATAACGGGAGGAATAAAGAGCAATGACGACGAAGCCAGTTGGTATTTTGTACGAGCATCAAGAGTGGTTCGTGCCACTTTTCGCGGAGATGGATCGCCGTGGGCTGCCATATGAGCGGATTCAGGCAAACGCGTATGGTTTCGACCCATCAGCCCCCACAGCGCCCTATCGGTTGGTCGTCAACCGCGTCAGCCCGTCATCGTATTTGCGAGATCACCTGAGCGCGATCTTCCAGACGCAGTCATACCTCGCCTATCTGGAGGAGATCGGGGTGCCGGTAGTCAACGGCGCGCGGTCGTTCGCGCTGGAAACATCGAAGGCGCGACAATTGCGTCTCCTTGCCGCGCTCGGTATCCCGCATCCGCGCAGCCGGATCGTTAACCACACGAGCAAAATTTTGGAGATGGCGCGACAGCTCGCCTTTCCGCTCATCATCAAGCCGAATATCGGCGGGAGCGGCGCCTTGATGCGCCGGTTCGAGACGGAGGACGAGTTGGCGACCGCGCTCGTCAACGGCGATCTCGATCCGATCTTCGGCATTGACCAGTCGGCGGTCGTGCAGGAATACCATCCGCCGAAGGGTGGTTCCATCGTACGCGTCGAGGCGCTGGACGATGCGTTCTTGTACGCGATCCGCATCTACAACGACCCAAACGAGGGCTTCAATCTCTGCCCCGCCGACATCTGCCAGGTTCCCGAGCCAGCAACGCAGTCGGTAGCGGACGATTCCGCGCTCCGCCTCGTGGAAACGCCCGCCAAGACACCGAAGCGGATCGAGGTCGCCGCGCCGCCCGAATGGGTGATTGACGACGTGTTGCGCATCTTCCGCAGCGTGCAGGCGGACATCGGCGGCGTCGAGTATCTGGAAAGCGAGCGGGACGGCGCGATCTACCTTTACGATATCAACCCGATCTCCAACTTCGTCACCGACGCGACCCGTCTGATCGGCTTCGATCCGTTTGTGCGCTTCGTGGACTACATCGCGCGGCGCGCGGGTCTGCCGAACCGGCAACTCGTAGGGAGTACCAGGTAGGGAGAGGGAAAAAGCGAACCACCGAGGCACCAAGGACACCAGGAGCGTTTCTCCGTCTTCTCCTGGTGTCCTTGGTGTCTTCTGACTTTGAAAAGGGACTTTCCATCGCTTCCCCATAGTGCCGATGTCGCGGGCGAATGGGCGCTTACACTATCGCCTGGTGCGGCATCAGGAGCGGCGACGCACCGCCCGGACCTTGGCTTGCCGCTGGGGTGAGGCGACGGAGCGCACCATTTGCCACCTGTTCGGCATGTTCGAGCAGTCCGAGGGGGAATGTCGCTGGCGCCGCCGCGTACGGGATCAGGGACGGATCGTCGGGGATACTCGCGGCCGCGTTCCCGATGAGCGCCTGCACATCAATCGGGGCATCGTTGGGCGCGGTCGTGCCGTAAGGTCGCCAGCCCAGATACGAGGCCCAGTCCGCGTACGTCGTCCGCACGACGCCGCCGCCGAGCGCGGAAAGCATCGTGCCGTCGCCGAGTCCGACGCCGACGTGACCGTAGGGGCTGGCGCGCTGATCGAAGAAGACGAGCGCCCCCGCCGGGGCTTGACCGCGATACAGCGGACCGGTGATCGCGTCGACGAGCGCGCTCTCGAAGCGCGCGTGCGGGATACCCGCCTCTGCCAACACATTGCCGACGAACATCTCACACCACCCGACCCACGGCACGCCATCGGGCCGATAGTACTCACCGTAGTGGCGGAGCGCCGTCCGGGCGATTAGGGCGTTCCCGCCGATGCCGGGATCGTCCAGAATCTTCAGACCGGAAAGGTCGAGCGTCGGCACGGGCGGTGGGGGCGGTGTCGCGGGGATATCGGTTGGCGCGAGAAGCCGCCGGATCACCGATGACGACGTGACCGACGGTGTCGGCTTGCCAGGTACGGTCGGCGTTGCCGAAACCGGCGTTTGCGTCGTCGGCAGGAGCGTCGTCGGTGAGGCCGTAACCGTCGAGGCGGTCGGCGATGGTTGGGCGGCAGGAGTCATGGAGGCGGTCACGGGCGGCGTTGGTGATATGGCTGGTACGGGTGATGGCGATGCGGTACTGCGCGTCGGTGTCACGGTTGGCGATGCGGTTGGCGTGGGCGTGGGTGGCGTCGTCGGTTTTGCGGTGGTCGGTATTGGTGTGGTGACGTGCGCAGTCGCAGACGGTTGTACCGTCGCCGCTTTGGGTGTGACTGTTGCGGACGTTGCGGCGGCGGCATGAGGAATCGAACCACCGCCGAGCGCTATCCCCGCGACAAGCAGGGATACAGCCGACCGGCGGAATCTGGCGGCGAGACGACGCCGCGCGGATTTTCGTCGCTTGTTCGCCCGGAGCGCCGTCACATGTTTCCCCATAATATGCGCAAAAACCGCCCCCACGCCAATATTAACGCGATCAACACATGTACGTTACGCCAAGCGAAGCGATCTGTCGAGCAATTGTGAAAAAACTGTTCGTACATGTGATGCGACGATCACGCATTGCGCGATCGTGCGGTACAATGCCCCGGCGTGATACGGGAGGAAACCGCATGGTGACGATCCATCTCCGGCTCCGGACGCTCATCTACTTTGCGCTCGTCGTCTTCGCGGCCTACGTGGTCTGGACCGTGCTCTTCGATGTCGTGCTCCTCCTGCTCGTCAGCGCAATCTTCCTTGCCGCGCTCGAACCGGTCGTGGAACGAATTGAGAAGTCCGGCCTGCCGCGCGGCGTCGCCATTCTCGCGGTGATGCTCGTCATCGCCTCCGCAGCCGCGTTGGTCGGCTTCCTCGTCGTCCCCGCGCTCTTTACGCAGATCACCGATTTGCTTTCCAATCTACCGAGCACCGTTGACCGCTTGCGCGGCTTGCTCCGGGATCGCGGGCTGGACAAGCAATTCAGCAGCGAGCTCGACCAGATTCAAGTGCCGAGCAATCTTGCCGGGCACGTCCTCGGCGCCAGCACGGCGGCGCTCAGTTTCCTCGTCGCCGCGCTGACCGTCCTGATTGTGACGACGTACCTGATTCTCGACGCGCATCGCATCGACGTGATGCTCTACGACAAGCTGCCGCGCAAATACCACCACCACGCGCGCTACATGCTCGCCACACTGCAGGACGTGGTCGGCGGCTACATCCGCGGGCAGGTGCTGACCTCGGCGATCATCACCGGTTTCGCGTTCGCCCTGCTGCTGGTGCTGCGCGTGCCGAACCCCTTACCGCTCGCGCTCGTCGCCGGGGTGGGCGATGTGATCCCGGTCATCGGCGTCGTCGTGATCGTCGCGCCACTCTCGCTGGCGGCGCTCTCCGTTTCGGTGCAGGCGGGGGTGATCGTCGCGGTCGCGCTGATCGTCTATGTTTGGGTGGAGAACAACATCCTCGTGCCGCGTATCTACGGCGAAACGCTCTCGTTGCCGCCCCTGGTGATCTTCCTGTCGCTGATCGTCGGCGGCAAATTGCTCGGTTTCGCGGGGGCGCTCCTATCGCTGCCGCTCGCCGCCGCCCTGCGCGTCGCCATCGCCTATGCCTGGGACATCCACACCGGTCGCGTCCCGCTGGAGATAGAGAAACAAGGCGAACCAGCGGTTCAGGCGGACACCGATGCGCGCTCTGACACCACTATTGCCTCGACTATTGGGTAAGAAATCGGTCGATACATGAACCGCCAATACTGCCCAGAGGGTGCCCGCAAGGACGCCAAGAGAGACGAAGGGAAAAGTTGACTTCACAAAAACTTCCCCCCTCGTCTTGGCGGTTCAATCGTAGTTCGTGCCATGCCGCGATCTGACGCGTGATGGAAGGGGATAGGATGAGCGAGCGGTGGACGGATGTGCGGGTGGCGGTGGTGCAGGCGGCGCCGGTCGTCATGAAGCGGGAGGCGACGATTGAGAAAGTTTCCCACTTGACGCGGGAGGCGGCGTCGAACGGCGCGCGGCTCGTCCTGTTCCCGGAGGCGTTCGTGCCCGCCTATCCGCGCGGGCTAAGTTTCGGCGTCGTCGTCGGCAGCCGCACGGACGCCGGGCGACGCACCTGGGCGCGCTACAACGCGAATGCTGTTGAAGTACCAAGCCCCGCGACCGACGCGCTGGGCCGCGCGGCGCGGGAATCAGGCGTCTTCCTCGCCATCGGCGTGATTGAGCGTGACCGGGTGAGCGGCGGCACGCTCTACTGCACGCTCCTTTATTTTGGGCCGGACGGGCGACTGCTCGGCAAACACCGCAAACTGAAGCCGACCGCTGGGGAACGACTGATCTGGGGCGAGGGCGACGGTAGCACGCTGCCGGTCTTCGACACCGAGTTCGGCAAGGTCGGCGGCTTGATCTGCTGGGAGAACTACATGCCGCTCGCGCGGATGGCGATGTACCGCAAGGGGATCGAAATCTACCTCGCGCCCACCGCCGACGCCCGCGATGCGTGGCAGGCGACCGTGCGACATATCGCGCTCGAAGGACGCTGCTACGTGCTGAGTTGCAACCAGTACATGACGACGGCGATGTACCCCGCCGACTTGGAGGGGCGCGAAGACCTCACAGACATGCCCGACGAACTCTGCCGGGGTGGCAGCGCGATCATCTCGCCGCTTGGGGAGTATCTCGCCGGGCCGCTCTATGGCGCGGAGGGGATTCTGTACGCCGATCTGACGAGCGGCGCAATCGCCGAAGCGAAGTTCGACTTCGACGTGGTCGGCCACTACGCCCGCAACGATGTCTTTTCCTTCGCCGTCAATGAAGCGCCCCAGACGAGCGCGACAGAGATTCGGGATGCCGAGCCGGTGATGGACGCACGAGAAGAACCGCTCCGCGTCCGATGATCGCGGGCGCGTCGCTGTGGAAACTTCCTTACCACGCACATATTTGCAGTAGGGTGACGATATGCGCTCTCGCTCGCGTCGAGACACGCCTCGGACGGCGCTTGACAGTGACTGTCCACGTTGCTAGTATAGAACATATGTTCCGTGTGCGAGGAGTGATCGAGGCATTTCTCGGAGTGCCTATGTCAAAGGTCAGGTGATCTGTGATGACGAGAGGACTGGCGAACACAGACGAACAGGTGCACGAGACAGTGGAGACTGTCTACCAATCTGAGTCGCGTCGCGTCTTCGCCACCCTGATCCGCCTGCTCGGCGACTTCGACCGCGCCGAGGATGCGCTGCACGATGCCTTCACTGCGGCAATGGCGCAATGGCCGCGAGATGGTGTGCCCGCCAATCCCCGCGCGTGGCTTGTCTCGACGGGCCGCTTCAAGGCCATCGACGCGATACGGCGTCGTGCCCGGTTCGACGCCTCGTTGGCGGCGCTCGCCGCGCAACTCGACGCCGACACAAGGGACGCTGCGGTGCAGGACGACGAGGGCGTCGAGGATGACCGGTTGCGCCTGATCTTCACCTGCTGCCATCCTGCCCTGCCGCCCGATGCCCGCGTTGCGCTGACGCTGCGCGAGGTCTGCGGCCTCACAACCGAGGAGATCGCGCGCGCCTTCCTCACCGCCCCGCCCACACTGGCCCAGCGTATCGTGCGCGCCAAGGCGAAGATTCGCGACGCGCGCATCCCTTATCGAGTGCCGCCACCGACGGAACGGCCGGACCGGCTGGAGACCGTGCTCCGCGTGATCTATCTCGTGTTCACCGAGGGGTACTCCGCCTCGTCGGGCGGATCGCTGACGCGGCCCGACCTTTCGGGCGAGGCGATCCGCCTGGGGCGGCTCCTGGTCGAGCTTCTGCCGGAGCCTGAGGTGGTAGGTCTGCTGGCATTGATGCTGCTGCACGAATCGCGGCGCGCGGCGCGGGCTACGTCAGCGGGTGACCTGGTGCTGTTGGAGGACCAGGACCGCTCGCGCTGGAACCGGGGACAGATCGCGGAAGGGACGGCGCTGGTGGAGCGGGCGCTGGTGTCGCGCCGGTTCGGCCCGTACACCCTCCAGGCGGCGATCGCGGCAGTGCATGCGGAGGCGCCCGATGCCGCCGCGACGGACTGGGCCGAGATCGTCGGGCTGTACGACGCACTGGTGCGGTTGGAGCCGTCGCCGGTGGTGGAGCTGAACCGCGCCGTGGCGGTGGCGATGCGTGACGGCCCTGCGGCGGGCCTCGCCCTGATTGATGCCCTCCTAGCGCGCGGCGACCTTGCCGACTATTACTTGGCGCACGCGGCGCGAGCGGAGTTGTGCCGACGCTTGGGGAGAACGGCGGACGCCCGCGCCGCCTACGAACGGGCGCTCACCCTCGCGGAACAGGAGCCGGAGCGGCGGTTCCTCGCGCGGCGGCTGACCGAGCTTCGGGACTGAAACGGGCAGTGCAGGATTCTCTCAAACTCCGCAGCCCGAGAGTGTCGAATTCGACCCCCGCTGAACGACTACCTTGTGTCAGCAGGGATTTGCCGCTGCTTCGATCAAAGGAGGGTCCTATGTCGTCCATCGCTACGTCCTCGTCCGTGTCGCGGGAATCGCGCCCCGTCAACCGGGGGCGGTTCGCCCTCGTCGGCCTCGCCACAGTGGTCGCCGCCACCCTCGCCAATGTGCTCGTCTACTTCGTCGGTGGTGCATTCGTCGCCTACGACCCGCAGTTTCTCCCCCTCACGGATGTCAGCGGGGCAATTGCCTTCACGCTGCCCGCCGCAATCGTCGCGATGCTGCTCTACGCCGCTCTGCTGCGCTTCGCCAGCAACCCGGCGCGCACCTTCGCGATCATTTCCGCCGTAGTCTTCGTTGTCACGCTGATCCCGGACTTCACGTACACCCCGACGGTACCGGGAGCGACGGGCGGGCAGACGGCGATCCTCGTCCTGATGCATGTTGTCGCCGCCGCTGTGATTGTCGGGATGCTGACGACCCTTGGCCGCCCGCGATCGCGGTAGCGCACCGCAGGGAGAGGTGCCCCTCGCGGGCGTCCCAGTCACCGCGTCACGGCGACTGTGGCACAGTAAAGATGCGAAAGGAGCGGAGAAAGATGGCTGTGAGTGACCCGGTGGCTGAGTTGAATCCACAGTTCAGTAGTGATGACGCCACCCCGACGCCATGGGCGGAGGCGCGCGGGCATCTCGAGAAGGCAGAGGTATTCTGGCTGACGACGGTGCGCCTGGATGGACGCCCGCACGTTGTGCCGCTGTTGTCCGTCTGGCTGGATGGAGCGTTGTACTTCTGCACGGATGCGAGCGAACGCAAGGCAAAGAATCTCGCGCGCAACGCGCACTGTGTTCTCACGACTGGCCATAACGCCCTCAGTAAGGGTCTCGATCTCGTGGTCGAGGGGGAGACTGCCGAGGTCGGCGACGAGGCCGAACTCCGGCGCGTCGCCGACACCTACGAGTCGAAGTATGGCGCGCATTTCACGGCGCCCGAGGGGTTCTTCTTCGGCCTCGGTGACGCCATCCGAGGCGGTAACGCCCTGGTGTACCGGGTTGCTCCCTCGACGGCCTTCGGCTTCGGCAAGGGCACGTTCAGCCAGACCCGCTGGCGCTTTTCGCGGGAGTAGGTATCCGCCAATCGCCGCGGTCTCCCGTCTCGGGCTGCCGCGCAATATCGGGTAGATCGTGATCTTCGTGCTAATGCAGCGATGTCCACCGCCCGCAGTGACACGAGAGAGGAAACACCATGACGCTTCCGCAGGCTGAACAAACGACCCGTGCCGATGGTACGGCGGCGACACCGATGCGAAAACTCATTTCATTTATGCATGTATCGCTCGACGGCTTCACGGCAGGACCAAACGGAGAACTGGAGTGGGCGATTTTGGATGAAGAGGGTACGGCCGATGTAACCGCTCTGCTACGTACGGTGGACACCGCACTCTACGGGCGCGTGACGTATCAAATGATGGAGGGTTACTGGCCAACGGTGCCCACGAACCCGGCAAGCACGGAGTTCGAACGTCATCATGCGCACTGGGTAGAGGGGGTACATAAGGTCGTTTTTTCAAGGACGCTGGAAACGGTCGGGTGGAACAATACAAGGTTGATTAGGGAAAATATCGCGGAAGAAGTCGGGAAACTCAAACAACAGCCCGGCCAGGACCTGATGATCTTCGGCAGCCCGAGGATTACACACACGCTGATGCACCTCGGCTTGATTGATGACTATCGGATCAACCTCAATCCCGTGGTCCTGGGCAGTGGAATCCCACTGTTCAAAGACATCAAGGACAGGATTCATCTGAAACTCCTGGAGACCAGGACGTTTCACTCAGGGGTCGTTGGACTGCACTATCGCACGCAGTCTCACGCAGATGAGCGATGAATGACTCGGCAGGCCCGTTGTCGATTTCAGGTCCCACCGAACGATTATCTCATGTCGCAGCTGTCGTGCATTGCCAGACATACGGAAGGAGTCATGGATGAGCGGGGTACGGGTACTGGTTGGCACGCGCAAGGGCGCATTTATCCTGACATCGGACGAAAAGCGCGAACGGTGGGCGGTCAGCGGGCCCCACTTTGCGGGCTGGGAGATCTATCACGTCAAGGGTTCGCCCGTTGACTCGAACCGCCTGTATGCGTCGCAGTCTAGCGGCTGGTTCGGGCAGATGATCCAGCGCTCCGACGACGGCGGCGCAACGTGGGAGCCGGTAGGCAACCAGTTCGGGTACGATGGCGTCCCCGGCACGCACCAGTGGTACGACGGCACGCAGCACCCCTGGGAGTTCGCGCGCGTTTGGCATCTCGAACCGTCGCTGACCGATGTGGATACCGTGTACGCCGGGGTGGAAGACGCGGCGTTGTTCCGCTCGGCGGACGGCGGGCAGACATGGCAGGAGTTCTCCGGGCTGCGCAACGCCTCGGGCCATCTCTGGCAGCCCGGCGCGGGTGGGATGTGCCTGCACACGATTGTGCTGGACCCGAACGATCCCGCGCGGATCTTCATCGCCATTTCCGCTGCGGGCGTGTTCCGCACCGACGATGGCGGCACGACATGGCGGCCGGTGAATCGCGGCCTGCAATCCGAGTACATCCCTGACGCGACCGCCGATGTCGGCCACTGCGTCCACAGCATCGCGATGCATCCGTCCCGCCCGAATGTGCTGTTCATGCAGAAGCACTGGGACGTCATGCGCAGCGACAACGCCGGCGAGTCGTGGCACGAGGTCAGCGGGAACTTGCCGAGCGACTTCGGCTTCCCGATTGCCGTGCATGCGCACGAGCCGGACACTATCTACGTCGTCCCGATCAAGAGCGACTCCGAGCATTACCCGCCCGATGGGAAGCTGCGCGTCTACCGCAGCCGGACGGGCGGAAACGCCTGGGAAGCGCTCACGAACGGATTGCCGCAACGCGACTGCTACGTCAACGTGTTGCGCGATGCGATGGCGGTTGATTCGCTCGATGCGTGCGGCGTCTACTTCGGCACCTCGGGCGGGCAGGTCTACGCATCTGCCGACGCCGGGGACACCTGGGCCCCCATCGTCCGCGACCTCCCGGCCGTCATGTCCGTCGAAGTGCAGACGCTGCGATGATCCGCGTCGAACTCCCGCCTCATCTGCGGACCCTGGCGCGCGTCGGCGGAGAGGTGGAACTCCGGGTTGATGGTCCGACGACACAGCGCTCGGTCCTCGATGCACTCGAGGCGACCTACCCGATGCTGCGCGGGACGATCCGCGACCACGTCACGCAGCAGCGCCGACCGTTCCTGCGGTTCTTTGCCTGCGGGCAGGATCTGTCCCATGATTCGCCGGACGCCCCGCTCCCGGACGCGGTCGCGACGGGGGTTGAGCCGTTTCTGATCGTGGGGGCACTGGCCGGCGGCTAGATTGGCGAAAATGGAGGCATCACGTGAAATACATGTTGCTGATTTACGGCGATGAACACGCCCTGGACGAGACCGAGCGACAGCAGTGCTACGGAGAGTCCGCGCAACTCGCGCGAGACCTCAAGGCGGGCGGGCAGTTTCTGGCCACCTCCCCGCTGCACCCGACGGCGATGGCGACCAGCGTCCGGGTGCGCGACGGCAAACGATTCGTGACCGACGGTCCGTTCGCGGAGACGCGCGAACAGCTGGGGGGCTACTTCCTGGTTGATGCGAAGGACCTCGACGAAGCGATTGATATCGCCGCGCGGATTCCGGGTGGGCGCATCGGCGTCGTCGAAATCCGGCCGGTGGTGGAAATCGCGGGCCTGCCGACGGATTAGTGCGCGCGGGCGATTGTCGATTTTGGGCTTCGCTGTTCGACTACCTCGTGTCACGGCCATTTTACCGCGACGCGGAGGATGCGATGAAGTACCTGTGCCTGGTCTACCACGACGAGAAGCAGTTGGACGCCCTGCCCAGGAGTGAGTACGACGCCCTTGTGGCCGCGACCCTCGCCTACGATGAGGAGATCCGGACGAGTGGTCATTTCATCGCCTCGAACATCCTGGATTATGCGCAGACGGCCACAACTATCCGGGTCCGGGGCGGGAAAGTATCCGTAACGGACGGCCCCTTCGCCGAGACGCGGGAGCAGCTGGGCGGGTACATCCTCATCGAGGCCCGGGATCTGAACGCGGCGATCAGGGTGGCGTCGAAGATGCCTCCGGCGCGGATGGGGTGCATCGAGGTGCGACCGATCAAGGACCTCGCCCCCGCTAACCGCGCGGGGGTACCCCAAACAACCGAAGGAGTATTGCCATGAGAACGGCGCCCCGAGATGGTCCCGAGTCAAGAGACCACGAAGTTCGCAGTGGATCGGAATGACGATGAAGAAAGGTGAGGAGATCAAGATGAGAAAGATTATCGCGGGGTTGTTCATATCGCTGGACGGGGTCGTGGAGTCGCCACAAAACTGGCAGCTCCCCTACTTCAACGACGAGCTGGGAGCGGCGGTCGGGTCACTGATGGCCGCGACAGACACCATGTTGCTGGGGCGGCGCACCTACCAGGAGTTCGCCAGCTTCTTTGCCGACCAAACTGGAGACGCGAATGCGGACCGGATGAACAACACGCCCAAGCTCGTCGCCTCCACGACATTGGAAAAGGCCGAGTGGCAGAACTCGACGCTGATCAAGGGAAACGTCGCCGAGGAACTTGCAAGGCTGAAGCGGCAGCCCGGAGGGAACATCGGGATGAGCGGCAGCGCGACCCTCGTCCGCTCGCTGCTGCGCGACAACCTGCTCGACGAGCTCGTGCTGATGGTCCACCCGATTGTCGTGGGTAGCGGGAAGCGTCTCTTCGAAGGCATGGACGAACAGGTGATGCTGACGCTCGTGGACTCGCAGACCTTCAGCACGGGTGTCCTTTCTCTCACCTATACACCGGCAGTTCAGTGATGAAGGGCGACGACGTATGAGATTTCGTGCCACACTTCAGTCCCACGGCAAGACCGCCACGGGTATCAACGTCCCGGCGGAGATCGTCGAGAGCCTCGGCCCAAGCAAGCGGCCACCGGTTCGTGTCACGATCAACGGTCACACCTATCGCAGCAGCGTGGCACTGATGGGTGGGGATTTCATGCTCGGGGTTAGTGCGGAAAACAGGGAAGCGACCGGCGTTCATGCCGGCGATGAGGTAGAGATTGACATCGAACTCGATACCGAGCCGCGCGCGGTGACTGTGCCGCCCGACTTCGCGGATGCGCTCGACCGTGACGCGGACGCCAGGCGGTTCTTCGATGGGTTGTCCTACAGCAACAAGCGGCGGCTCGTGCTCTCGATCGAGGGAACCAAGAGCGCTGAGACCCGGCAGCGACGCATCGCCAAAGCGGTTACCATGCTGAACGAGGGCCGAATCTAGCGTCGGGTAGCGTGTGCACTGCGGTCGGCGCGGCGAGCAATAAATGGGAAGGAGGTCGAGAGGATCACCACTCCCTCGTAGTCGTCTCGGCCCCTTAAGGTGTCGGGTGGGCAGGGAACAAATGCAGCGTTCGCGTCGTTCCCTTCGTACCGGTTTGCTCGCTCTCTGCGGGAGGTCTCCATGTCCACACGAACGCCCCTCAGCCTGCTGATTATCAGCGTTGTCGCACTCATCAGCGCCGGGAGCATCCAAGCGGCAGAGGATTTCGCCTCGCCGCTGTTTGCCCAACGGTGGCAACAAGACGAGCACGTCGTGCCCAACTTCTGGGGGCCGCTCGCCACCGCACATCCCGGTCAGGACGAACCGTATGGTAGCGGCGACGTCTGCCGTCCGCCGCGCCAATGCCCCGTAGCCCTCCCTGATAATCCCGGCGTCGGTCATCGCCTCGTGCAGTATTTCGACAAGGGGCGCATGGAACTCAACGGGGGGAGACAGGGCGCCATCGTCACAACGGGCCTGCTGGTGCGCGAGCTGATCACCGGGCAACTGCAACGCGGAGACGCGCAGTTTCAGGCGCTCGCGCCCGCCACACTATCTGTGGCCGGGGACAGCGCCAATCCCTTCCCTCTTTATCGCGATCTCGGCAGCGGGCCTGCGGCGGGCGCGATGGCGCCCGTTGGAACGCCAGTGACGCTCCTCCTCACCCCGCAAGGCAGCCGCACGATTCCCCAGCAGCAGGACGGACAAACGGTCGTCTCGCTCCTCGATAGCGAAACCGGTCACGGCCTCCCCAACGTCTTCGCCGACTTCCGTGCCCGTGTCGGGTTGGAGAATGTCGGGCTGGCGCTCACCGATCCCTTCTGGGCGGACGTCCAGGTCGCGGGCATACCGCGACGCATCCTGATTCAGGCCTTCGAGCGCCGCGTGCTGACGTATAATCCTGCGAATCCCGCCCGGTTTCAGGTTGAGTTCGGCAACGTGGGTCAGCAGTATTACCAGTGGCGGTACGGCACGGCTCCGCCTTCGACGCTGACACCGCCATCACCACAACGCACCCTCCCGACACCTGCTTCCGAGCCGACTGCCTTGCAGAGGCAGGATTGCGGCCGTATCGAGATGGTCGGCAAGAGTCTGATTGACGATCCACGGAACGCGCCGACATTTGATTGCTTCTGGCAGGCATACCAGCAGTGCCAGGCGGTGGGGATGGCGCAATTGTTCGTCTACCAGCGGTTTTTTGAGACGAGTGACAACCGCTCCTTTCGCTTGGATGGCACGAGCGGCGTCTGCGCCATCTCAGAGGAACTGCAAGCATTCGGACTGATGGCCAATACGCCGCAGACGAGCATATTTACCTGCGCCGGCTTCGCGCGCGATAGCGGCGGCTTGCACTTCCTCGGCTGTGGGAGCGATGGGGATTTTACCGTGCCTGCAACCCCGCCAACGATCGTGGCAGCCGCGCCGCCCGCCGTGAGCGTACCAACGATTCGCACAATCACGCTTGCCGACGACGGGCAGACAGTCGCATTGCCTACGGGCACGTCATTCCTGCTCGCACTCGGCGGCGATTTCGATTGGCAGGTACAAATCGCCGACGAAACGCTTGTGCGTGCATACGCGAACGCTATCGCCCCGCCCGATGCCCAAGGAATCTTTACGGCCCTGCACCAGGGGCAAACCACGCTGACTGCCACCGGGAATCCCAAATGCTATAACGCGACACCGCGATGCCTTGCACCGTCTCGCGGATTCACCGTGCAAATCGTTGCCACATAAGCGCCGCCCGTTCTTGCCGTAGGGAAATTCGCTGTTCGAGGTTCGGGATTCGGAGTGGTTCTTCGAACTCCGAACATCAAACTTCGAACTATCCGTTGGTCCGTTCCATCTCGCGCAGTGCGAGTCGCTTCATGTGGCCGAGCAGGGCGGCGCTGCCGTTGAGTCGTTGCGGCGTGAGGACCTTGTGCAGGCCCATCTGGAAGAAGACGTCGCCTGGCGTCGTCAGCACCTGCTCGGGCGTCGCGCCCTTCAGTCCGAGGCCGAGGATCGCCGCGAAGCCGCGCACCGTCGGCGAAACCTCCGGCACATCGAAGCTGTAGACCATCGTGCCGTCGTGCATCTCGGCGTGGACGAAGAGCGGCGTTGTGCATTCGTGTACCGCTTCGAGTTCCTCGTGCTTGCCCTTAAGTGCGTCCGGCACCTTCGGCATCGAGGCGGAGTAATCGAGCAGCAGTTCGAGCTTGTCGCGCCCTTCCGCCGCCTGGAACATCGTGACGATCTTCTGCATCGGTGCGGGTAAAGGATGTTGTGCGTCGGCCATTCGTCGGCTCCTTTATTCGATGGTAGCGTAGGCTTTCAGCCTGCGTCCCTCTCCCAGAACGAACCTCACCCGTGGGTTTCGCAGGCTGGAAAGCCTGCGCTACCGCACTGCTAGGCGGCGGTTTGGCAGGCGGGGCAAAGGCCGAAAAGTTCCAGCCAGTGGCCTTGGATGCGGAACTGCGTTTGCGCGCTCAGTTCGCTCGTGAGGGCGTCCACGGTGCAGCCGTCGAACTCGACGACGCGATGGCACGCGGTGCAGATCAGGTGGTGATGGTGGCCCGGCGTCGTGTGGATGTACTGGCTGCAATGCTCCTCGCCGTGCAGTCGGCGGAGGTAGCCCAATCCGGCAAGCGTGTCCACGGTGCGGAAGACGGTCGCGCGGCCAATGCCCGCGACGTCGCGCAGTTGGTCATACAGGCCGTCCGCTGTGAAGCCGCCTGGCGTCGCGAGGATCGCATCCACAATGGTGATGCGTGGCTGCGTGATGCGGTACCCTTCATCCCGCAGCAGGCGGATAATTTCGTCCCGGTTCGCCGTGCCGGTATCGAGGCTGATGCTCATTATGCGCTCCTTCTCGGCGCCGTCGCGGCGGCGATGTTGTTCGGTCAAGTATAGCATTTCAACTTTTCTGTATTGCGCGGCGGTGGGTGAAGCGGGCAGTGAGGTATCCCTGGCGTGGCGAGAACAAGAGGGCGAGGAAGAAGATCGCCGTCGCGACGATGACGATGGTCGCGCCGGGGGCGAGTTCCGCCGGATAGGAAACGAATAGCCCGATGACCGCCGAGAACGCGCCGATCCCCGCGCCGAGCGCCATCATCGTCGGCACGCGGTCGGTGAGCAGACGCGCCGCCGCGCTCGGCGTGAGGATCATCGCGACGACGAGGACATTGCCGACCACCTGCAAGCAGACGACGATCGTCAGCGTCAGGATGCCGAGCAGCAGCAGATCGAGCGCCCACGCCGGATAGCCGAGCGAGGCGGCGTAGATTGGGTCGAAAGAGATCAGCAGCAGTTCGCGATAGAAGAAGAAGACAAGGGCGAGGATCAGCGCGCCCATCGCGCAGATGATGATGAGGTCCGCCGTCGAAACGCCGAGCACATTGCCGAACAATAGCGATGACAAATCCTTGCGATACGAGCGGATTCGGCTAATCAGCATCACGCCGAGCGCGAACGCCCCCGCAAACAGGACGCCAATCGCGGAATCGTTCGAGACGCGCCGGTTGCGCGACACACCGCCGATCAGCACGGCCGTCAGCAGCCCGGCGACCAGCGCGCCGCCGAGGATGCTCGTGCCGAGCAAGTAGGCAACAGCGACGCCGGGGAAGGTCGCGTGTGCCAGCGCGTCGCCGAGAAAAGCATAGCCGCGCAGCACGACATACGTGCCGACGACGCCGCACAGCACGCCGATCAGCATTGCCGCGACGAGCGCGTGCTGGAAAAACTGCTTGTGCAGTACGGAGCCGTAGTCGTTCCAAAGATTCGCCATCACAATCATGGGAGCATCACCGCCTCGCTGCCATGCAGATGAAAGAGGCGTCCGCCATAGGTGCGCTCCAGCACCTCGAGGCGGAAGGTCGTCTCGACCGGGCCGAAGGCGATCACGCTGCGGTTGAGGCACAGGACGTAGTCGCAGTGGCTGCGGATGCTCGTCAAGTCATGCGTCGAAAGGAGGACGGTCTTGCCGTCGTCGCGGAAGGCGGCGAGTAGGTGAAAGATCGTCTCCTGCGAGGCGGCATCAATTCCCGCGAACGGCTCGTCGAGGATCAGCAGGTCCGCCTCCTGGGCGAGCGCGCGGGCGAGGAAGACGCGCTGCTGCTGGCCACCGGAAAGCGTGCCGATCTGCCGCGCGAGGAAGGGGAGCATACCGACCTGGGTCAGCGCATCGCGCACGCAGGTTTCGTCGGCGGTGGTCGGGCGGTGGCCATGGCCCATTGCGGCGTAGCGCCCCATCAGCACGACATCGCTCACCGTGACCGGAAATTGCCAATCTACTGCCTCGCGCTGCGGGACGTAGGCGATCCGTCGGCGCGCCCGGCGGATCGTCGTGCCGAAGAGCGCGATGCTGCCGCGCTGATGCGGCTGCATGCCCATGATCGTGTGCAGGAGCGTTGTCTTGCCCGCGCCATTCGGCCCGATGATGCCGGTAACCGCCTGGGCGGGGAAGGCGACAGTGATGCTCTCGATCGCGGGGGCGCGGTGGTACGCGACGGTGATATCGCGGACATCGATCACTGTCGCGGTGGCTTCGTGCATTTCAATCCTTACTTGATTGCGTTGGTGATGGTCATCGCGTCATACGTCATCATCTTGATGTAGGTATCGCCCGTGCTGCCGGGTTCGCCGAGTGTATCGCCATAGAGCGTATCCACAATCGCGATTCCCGTCTCCTTCGCCACCTGCCGTGCGACCTTCGGGTTTGCGGACGACTCGGCGAAAATCGCCTTCACTTTCTCCTTCTTGATCGTATCAATCAAGTCGCTGATCTGCTTGGCGGACGGCTCGGCGGTGTCCGAGATGCTGGGGATCACCGCACCGACAATCGTCAGATCATAGTGCTGCGCGAGGTAGCGAAAGGCGTCGTGGTTCGTGACGAGCTTGCGCTGCGCTTTCGGCACCTGATTGAAGAGGCCCTTCAGTTGCCCGTCGAGTTGGGTCAATTGGTCAGTGTAGACCTTCGCATTCGCCTGATATGTAGCGGCGTTCGCCGGGTCCACTTTCGCTAGCCCACTCGCGATGTTCGTCACCATCGTCTGCGCGTTCGTTGGATCGAACCAAACGTGCGGATCGCCCTCGACCTCGGACTCGTCGCCTTTCAGCAGTTTGATGCCGTTTGTCGCCATAACGATGGGCGCTCTGGCGTTCGCGCCCTTCACCGTCTTGTCCATCCAACTATCGAGGCCGACGCCATGCACAAAGATGATGTTGGCCTTGGCGATGGCGTTTGCGTCCTCGACTGTCGGCTCGTAGTTGTGAGGGTCCACATTCGGCTTGAGGATGCCCGCGACGGTGACATGGTTGCCGCCGACATTCCGCACGAAGTCCTGAATCTGTGTCGTCGTCGCCGCGACCGTGACCGGCGCGCCGGGCGAGACGGTCGCAATGGGCGCGCTGGTTGTTGCCGCAGGTGTGTCGCTGCCGTTCTTACTGCCGCATGCCGCGAGGAACGACACTCCGACCGATCCGGCGATGCTGCCCAGCACCGCACGCCGCCCGATCTGCCGCGCTCCGATTTCCTCATCCATTACTGCCCCCATACACGTTGCCGAGATAGTATCTCAACACTGCTTGTCGAGACACTATATCATAAGCAGGCGTACGTCAAGCGCGTGCTACCGCGCGGCAGTTGTGTCACGCGATATACTGTGGCTGGCGCGGCGGCGTGTGGCATATCGGTATTCGTCCCGCGTCGTATCGCTGGGCGCCCAGGAGTGAGACCATCGTGCAACGCTTGGCTCCGCCGCAGGCAACGGCTTCACCATCATTGACCATGCCGCCCGGCGTCCGCACGGGCCGCGCCTTTCGGCGACGCAACGACCGCCCGGTGATTGCCGTGCTGATCGCCTTGGATATCGCCTTCGCGGTGGCGCTCATCATCCTCGGTGGCCGGGCGGGTATCCAGACGTTCGCGACGATCTTCCTCGGCATTTTCATCGAGGCGATGCCCTTCGTCCTCCTCGGCGCGCTGGTGTCCGGCGCGATCGGCGTTTTCGTGCGCGATGAGACGGTCACTCGCCTGCTGCCGCGCGGTCGCCTTTCCGCGCCGGTCGTCGGTAGCCTGCTCGGCCTGATCTTCCCCGTCTGCGAATGCGGCGTTGTGCCGGTTACGCGCCGCCTCGTCAACAAGGGCGCACAGGTGGGGCTTGGTGTCGCGTTCCTTTTCGCCTCGCCAGTCATCAATCCGATCGTCTTGTGGAGCACCTATGCCGCTTTCGGGGGCGACTGGCACATGGTCGTGTGGCGGGCGGGGTTGACCTTCGTCATCGCGGCGCTCGTCGGCTTCGTCTTTACCTGGCATCCCAACGGACGCGCCCTACTCAAATCCGCTCCTGCGATGCTCGGCTATACGCCGCTGCCCGTTGATGCGAACGATGATTACACCCACCCGCATGTCCATGAAGCGCACGACCACGCGGCGATGCCGCTCGCGGAGAAGATTCGCCATGTCTGCGAGCACAGCGCGATGGAGTTCTTCGAGATGGGCAAGTTCCTCGTCTTCGGTGCGATCCTCGCCTCGCTCCTGCAAGCCCTGATCCCGCGCCAGGCGCTCCTCGGCATCGGCCAATCGCCCGTTGGCAGCGTCCTGACGATGGTTGTCCTCGCGGTCGTCCTCTCCGTCTGCTCGACCGTGGACGCCTTCCTCGTGCTCACCTTCGCGGGCACCTTCACATCGGGGGCGATCCTCGCCTTCCTCGTCTTCGGGCCGATGGTGGACATCAAGAGCACGCTGATGTTCCTGACCGTCTTCAAGGGGCGGGCCGTCGCCCTGATGATCGTCCTCGCCGCGCTGCTCGTGTTGCTCGCGACGATCACCATCAACCTCAACATCGCATGAGAGGGACGAACCGATGCGCACATTGACACCGCCTGCGAATGCCCAACCCATCCCCCGCCGCCCCGCTGGGTGGCATGTGCGATGGGGGCCGACACTCCAGATGGCGCTCCTGATCGGGTTGGGGGCGATGCTGGTCGTGAAAGTGACGACCGGCCGCATCCTCCTCTACGTCAATGGCGTCTACACACGCCTCATCCTCGCCGCCGGGATCGCCTTTATCGTCCTCGGCTACATCGCAGGCCTGCGCTGGCTCGCGCAACGCGGCGATACCGGGCATCGCGATACGGACGACGACCACGTACACGCCACGGGGCGGATCGAGGCGCTCGGCTATGCGCTGCTCGCCGTCCCGCTCCTGCTCGGTCTCCTTGTCCCGGCACATCCGCTTGGCTCCTCGGCGGTCGCATCGCGATCCAACAGCGCGGGTGGCCCGAATGCGAACAGCCGCCTGAAGGCGATCAGCCAACTCGACACCGTCTCGGATCGCTGGACATTGCTGGATTGGACCGCCGCGATCGCGCAGACCCCCGACGCGCGGACGCTCGTCGGCAAGCCGGTCTCCCTCGTCGGCTTCGTCGCCGAAGGGAATAGCGGCCTCGGGGCGGGGTATCTCACCGTCGCGCGCTTCGTGATCGTCTGCTGCGTGGCGGACGGCAACGCCGTCACGCTACCTGTCAAATGGGAGCCGTCCCTGAAGCGCGATACGTGGGTCCGCATTACCGGCACGCTCGCGACTGGCATGGTGGACGGCAAGGCCGCGCCGTATATCGCCGCAGCCGGCGTCGAGACCGTTCCGCAACCGAGCCAACCCTATCTCTATCCATGATGACGATCCCCGCCGCCCCACGCCCGCCGACGGAACGCCGTTTCTGGCTCGGCGCGCTCGGCCTGATCGCCGCGATTGTCGCCGGGATCGGCCTCGTCATCCTGCGCGGCAGTACGGTGAGCATCCCGGTGACGACGGTGCCGGCGAGCGGCGCGACGATCTCCGGCCGGACGCTGATCGGTCTGACGTTTCCGACCGCGATGCGGCCGGAGTCCGTCGAATCTCACCTCGCGATCGAACCGGCGATTGCCGGCCGCTGGTCGTGGGACGCGGGCGGGGCGCGCTCGGATCGCGTCGTGCAGTTCATCCCCTTGCAACCGCTGGCTGCGGGCGTGACCTACCGCGCGACGTTGGCACGGGGCGCACAGGCGGTGAACGGTCGGGCGGTCGCCCGCGACACGATCTGGTCGTTCATGATCCGGCCCCCGTCGCTGCTCTTCCTGCGCGCCGCGCCCGGTGGGCCGCCGGACATCCGCAACCTCTGGACGGCGAACGCGGACGGCTCCGGCCCCCGCCAGATCACGAAGGAGCAGGCGGGCGTCCTCGAATATACGGCGTCGCCGGACGGCGGGCGAATCGCCTACGTCGCGCCCGATCTGCCCCGCGCGACCTCGCTCTGGGCGATCAACCTGGACGGGACGGGACGCACCCGCCTTTCGCCCATCGGCGATCCCTCGATCTATGCGAGCCCGGCGTGGAGCCCGGCCGGGGATGTGATCGTCTATTCGCTCCGGGGTGTCGTGCCGACGGCGGGCGGGTCGAGCATCTCCCTGATCGGCGGGGGGGCGCAGGCCGTCGCCGTCGGCGCATCGAAACTCTGGGCGGTCGCGCCGGACGGTCGCGCGCTCGGTCGCATCTATGGCAGTGGCGACGAGGTCGGCTTCGATCCGGTCTGGTCGCCGGATGGCGCGCGCCTCGCCTTTCGGGGGCAGGTGAGCGACAACAATAACTCGCGGGTCGTCCTTTCGGACCTTTCCGCGAACCCGTATTCGCTGCCCGCCGGGCCGGGGAGCCGCATTACCTGGTCGCCGGACAGCAGTCGCGCCGCCTTCGATGAGAGCGTGCCGGATGCCACGGGCGGCGCGACGAGCCGCATCCGCATCTCCCGCGTGGATGGGGGAGAGGAAGTCTTCCTCGGCAAGGACGCCGGGCGCGAGAGCGGCCCCGCGTGGTCGCCGGACGGCAAGCGGCTCGCCTTCATCCGGCAGAATCCGGGTAACCCCGCTACCGATCTCTGGGTCGCGAACCTCGACGGCACCGGCCTCGCGCGATTATTGGGCGGCGATGGCCTGTCGTCGGAGATGGCCGCATGGTCGCCGGATGGCACAACGCTCGTCCTCACCCGCTTCGATACGACGACCGGCGAGGACCGCGCCATCTGGGCCGTCGGGGCGGATGGCAGTGGCGCTCGCCCGCTCCCGATTATCCCCGGCGGCGAGCGCGTCACTTGGATCCCGTGACACTCCGCATCCCTGGCCGAGGATGCGCGTCGCCGCCATTGCATACTACGTTGCGCCAACATGCGGTAGGATACGGGCGACACGGCGGGCAATGCGAGCAGGAGGGTGGTGAGTTAAACCATGGCGCGAAAACGCGAGCGCGACGGGCGTGATGGGGGCGTGCCTGCGGGCGAACTGGGCGCTGCGCTCGCCCAATTACAGGAACGGATCGCGCGGCTCGAAGGGCAGGTCTTTGGGGAGCGTGCGGTGGGCATGAACGGTGCGGTGGGAGGGCCGGACGGCAACGCGATCTTCGCTGTGCCGCTCGATGGCGGCGTGCGCGTCCTCGCGGCGCTGGCGAGTATGCCGCGCCTCGCCCTCTACCGCGCCGTGCTGGAACAGCCCGCGACGAGCGGTGAGTTAATGAAAGCAGCGGGTCTCAACACGACGGGCCAGTTGTATCACCACCTGCGCGAACTGATCGGCGCCGGACTGATCGCGCAGGAAGGGCGGGACCGCTACGCCCTCGTGCCCGAACGTCTTCCTGCCGCCCGCACGATTCTCGGCGCCGCACTCGGCGTCGCACAGGCGGCGAACCTGTCCAACGCGTCGCCGACCTGACCTTCGACGCACGGAAAGCCGACGCGTTGGCGGCGCTGAGAACAACCTCGTTCTCAGCGCTCGGCGGACGCCGTTTCGCGGGTCGCCCGGCCCATGCGGCGTTTGCCGGTTGGCGCGGCCCCCGTGGCATTGGTGGCGCGGACGACGAACATCGGGCAGGCCGTCAGTTCGGCGAGTTCTGCGGCGGGGTGGCCGAAGTCTTCCCCGCTGTGCCAATCTTCCCCGACGGGCACGACGGCGACGGAGCCTTCCGTCGTTTCACCGCCCGCAGCATCAAGGGCGTCGCCGCCGACAAAGACGGGGACGATCCAGCGGCCGCTCTGCTGCCGGAGGGCATCGGCGCGGTCCGCCAGTTCCTCCGATGCGACGGTGAGCGCCCGCCCGTCCTGATCGCCAACAAAGCCGACGAGTTTGACGCTCGCCTCCATATCCTCCGCCAGGCGCATGCCGAGGCGAACCGCCCCGTCGTCCTGCGCGCTCGATTGGAGGAAGATGACGACCGGGCGATCAGCGTCCGGGCGGATGCCGATGCCCGCCGGGTCCACGAAAACCGCGACATCGCACGATGCCAGCGTGAAGATGCGGTGGACGAGCGCCTGGATGACGTGCTTCGGCAGCGAGGCCCGGTGCCAGCCAAGCAGGATCGTGTCGCAGTGCTGATCCCGCGCGATGCGGGCGAGGTCCGGGCTGACATCGTCCGATAGGAATGAGATCGGCCGCGCGACGACGCCCGCCATCGCCGCCTGCTCGACAAGCGGGCGCATGGATTCGATTGCCGCCTCGACCTGGCTCTCCGCTTCCAGAAGTCCGGTGCGGAACTCCGGCGCGCGCGGCGTCGGGATCAGCCGGACGAGCAGCAGTTCGGCGGGTCGCTTGCCGCCGGTGAGGCGGATGGCCGCGTCCACGAGCGAGGGCGCGTTCTGCGGGTTGCCGATTGCCACGAGGACGCGCGCCGCCGGGACGATGGCCACATCCGGCGCGTCGCCGACGAGGTCGCGAATCTGCTCTTCGCGCGAGGTGAGGCGATTGACGATCGGCGCGGCCATGATCGTCGTGACGAGGGCCATAATCACCATCATCGCGAAGGTGCGGTCGGACAGGACATTAAGGCTCAGGCCAATGGAAAGGATTACGAGTTCGGTCAGGCCGCGCGTATTCATCAGCGCGCCGAGGACAACGGAATCGCGCCGGGAGGAACCGGTGAGCCGGGCGGCGATCCCGCAGCCGACAAATTTGCCGATCGTCGCGACGAGAATAATCGCCACGAGCCAGCCGATCAAGGAGGGGCTGTTGAGCGAGAAGAGGTTGGTGCGCAAGCCGGTGACGGCGAAAAAGACCGGCAGGAGGACGATCACCGTGAAGTCCTCCACCTTGTCGGTCAACTCGCGCGTCATGCCGGAGCGCTTCGGCATGATCGCTCCGAACAGGAACGCGCCGAAGATCGAGTGGATGCCGATCCGTTGCGTCGCGAAGGCGGACAGCAGGACACCGGCGAGGATGATCGCGACCATGTCCACAGTGAGATGCCCCACGGCGTCGTACCGCTTCGCCAGCAGGTTCAGGAGCCGCCTGCCGACGAAGAACATGAAGAGGACGAAGAGGGCCGCGAGCAGAAAGACCGGGATCGCGGCGCTCGCCGAGCCATTGCGCGTCAGCCCGACGACGCTGGCGAGGAGGATCCAGGCGACCGCGTCGTCCACGGCGGCGGCGCACAGGGCGGCGGTGCCGAACGGTTGTTTGTACAGCCCGGTCTCGACCAGCATCCGCGCGAGTACCGGGAAGGCCGTGATGCACATCGAGGCGCCGATAAAGAGCGCGAAGGTGAGCGTCGGCGGGTGGCCCTTCGTGGGGTCGGCGAAGGCGCCGCCGTTGTTGACGCCGGTCATCTGTGTGGCGAGCAGGATGCCGAGGAAAAAGGGCGCGAAGATGCCGCTGAGGGAGATTTGCAGCGCCCGACGGCCTTCTTTGCGCATCAGGTCGGGGTTGAGTTCGAGACCGACCAGGAACATGAAAAAGACGAGACCGACATCGGCGAACGATTTCAGTGGCACTTCTTTGGGAAAAAGCTGTCCCGGCACGCTCGGCCAGATGCGCCCGATCACCGTCGGGCCGAGCAACATGCCGGCGATGATCTCGCCAATCACGGCGGGCTGATTAAGTTTCTTCGCCACCCAGCCGAGCGATCGTGCCGCGACGATGATGATGACGAGGTCAATAATCAGATGCAGGAGGATCGCATCGGCGTCCATGTCGCCTCACCCTTCTCGCACGACCAGCGCTTTGCCATGACCAAATTATCACGGAACCATCCGCCATCGATTCGACGCTCGCGCGCCATGGCCGGTTTCGGGAACACAGCCGATTTTAAGTATTCCTCCGTAATCGCCGCCGCGACAATGTGCTGAGAATACCGAGCGCCATAGGGAGTGTCAATATAGAAAGTCCTAGTAACTACTGAACTTGAATAGGGCCTTTGGCCAGTGTGCACATAGCCTGGGTGGGGAACCATTGATTCCCTTGCGTCGTCTTTGATTTCGGATAAGATTGAGACAGGAACGACAATGCGCGTAAGTCACATCACACAACTGGAATAACCTACCGTTACGCAGTAGCGCGCCGCGCGCATGCCTTTCCAGGCAAGGAAGGAGAGGGGAGCGAGCGGGACACTCGACATAAAATCTCTGGTTTCGGAACGGGGGCGAGGCGATGGCGGAACTGACGATGCAGTGGCAACTGGTCGGCGCAGCGCGGGAAGGGCGAATCGGCGGCGACGCGCCTGCGATCATTGGGCGGGAGGCGGGGTCGGCGATTCATGTCGAGTCGCAGACCGTTTCGCGCAAGCATGCGCAGGTGCGGCGGCGCGCCGACGGCTTCGCAATTTCGGACCTGACGGGCGGGCGGAATGCGGTGATCGTCAATGGTCGGACGATCAGCGCCGAAACGCTACTCGCGGAGGGCGACACCGTGCAACTCGGCGATGTCATCCTCCGGGTTTCTGCCGTGCGCGGCATCATCCAGCCGACCGATGGGCCGCTGGTGAAACTGCGCTGGGAATTGGGCGGCCAGGTACACAACGAGATCGTCGTCGGCGGTGAACCGACCATCATCGGCCGCGATGAGTCGGCGGCAATTGTCATCGCCTCGCCGACCGTTTCGCGGCAGCACGCGCGCATCGCTGAGAAGGGTGGCCGGTTTGTAATCACCGATGCCACCTCCGGACGCAACCCGATCACGGTGAACCAGCGCGCGCTCAGTGGCGAGCGGTATCTCAGCCCCGGCGATGTGATCAAACTCGGCGATGTCACGCTCGTCGTCACGGCGGTACAGGGCGCGAATCTGCAACGCAGTGGAATCATCGAACTGCGGAACGGACGGTTGGTTACTTGCCCGACGTGCCACCGCGAGGTGGATGGTGCGTTGCAAGATTGTCCGTGGTGTGGCACAGCACTCGTCAATGCTGAGACGGTGCTACCCGGTTTTTGATGCGCTTTTTTCTCCACTCGTATGCGTTACCGAGGAGGCGATGCGGTGCGTTCACTTGATGGCATGATAACCGTGGAGTGGGCCGATCCCGTGACCGGCGAACCGCGCGAGGAGACGGTGGAGTTACCCGCGACCGTTGGCCGTGCGGCGGATAATACGGTCGTCCTCGCGAGCGAGATGATCTCCCGCCGCCATGCGACCTTCGCGCGGGAGAATGGGCAGATCGTCATGACCGACAGCAGCACGAACGGCACGTTCGTCAACGGCGAGCGACAGCAGCGTGCCGTCCTCGCGGGAGGGGAAAGCGTGCAGATTGGCCCGTACGGACTTTCGGTGCGCGAGTGCGCCCCCTCCGCCCCGGACGTGACGCTCTCCTGGACGGACGGCGCGACGGGCGAGCCGATGCGCCGGACCGTCGCGTTGCCAGTGATCATTGGGCGCGGCTCCGCGAGCGGCATCGTCCTCAACGACACGGAGGTTTCCCGCGCGCATGCGACGCTGACCGCCGAGAACGGCGCGGTCGTCATGACCGACAGCAGCAGCTACGGCACCTTCGTCAATGGTACGCAGACACCGCGTGCGACACTCGGCAACGGCGATCAACTGCGGGTTGGCAGCACGACCATCGCGGTCGCGCTCGTCGCTGCACCGGTGCCTGCCACCCCACGCCGCACCGACCGCGAAGCAGTCATCGCGATGGATACCGCAACGATACTCGGCGCACCCGCGCCGCAGTCCTCGGCGCGCGCCTTCCCGCCGCCGGCATTCAACGAGCAGTTCGTGTCGGTCGCGGCGCTCGAGCAGACGGGCCTGCCGGTCTACACGACGACCTATGCGCTGCTCGGCGGTGGTTGGGGCAGTTTCATCATGGCGGACAACCTCGTCATCCACGGGGTGGATCCGGGCGCGATCATCTCCCTGGGCATTTACCCGGAGCCGTTCAAGCGCTATCAGAGCCTGGCGCGCAACTCGCAAATCCCGCTGCACGAGCGGTTGCGGTCCAACTCGGAGTCCACTCCAGACAATATCTGGGGCACGCCGGGCTACGCGGCGCGCGAGGCGTGGAAATCGTTCCGGACAGGTCATTGGGGCAACGCGACGCAGGCGCTCTGGCAAGTGCTCGGCGAGCCGAGCGCCGCGCAGACGTACACACCGATCGCCGGCGAGGTCTTCGCCTCGGCGGCGCGCGAGGCGAACCGGATCGGGTGGAACAACATCTGGCGCTTCGGTCGCATTCGGGCGATCCGCAAGACGGACGATGGGCGCTATGCCATCGCCTACTCGCAGAGCGACGATCAGCAGCACTCCTACGCGATCCTGCTCGCGAACTACATCCACCTCGCGACGGGCTACCCCGCACTCCAGTTCCTGCCGGACTTGCAGGAATATCGCGAGCGGACGGGCAACTTCGAGCACGTCATCAACGGTTACGAATCCCATGACTACGTCTACCAGCGTTTGGAGCAGCATGGCGGCGTCGTGCTGCTGCGCGGGCGCGGCATCGTCGCCTCGCGCCTGATCCAGCGGATCAGTGAGGCGCGCGCGAAGAACCCGAATATCGCTATCCTGCACCTGATGCGGACGCCGATCACCAAGGGGCACACGTGGCGCGGCGCGACGCGGCCGGTGATCCACCATGTCGAAATTCAGCCGTTTAACTGGCCGAAGGGCTGCTGGGGCGGCGAGCAGCGGACGTACATCGAGAAGGCGGACGAGGAAACGCGCCTCGGCCTGATGGCTGACTGGGGCGGGACGACGACCGCGCAGCGCGGTGACTGGGTGCGTCTCATCGAACGGGGCATCCGGGAAGGCTGGTACAAGATCGAGTTCGGCGATGTCGTCAGCGTTGACCCGACGCCGGACGGGCGGATCGCGACGCGGATCACCGCGAAGGGACCGATCGGCGGGACGACCGAGTTGATCGCCAACTACATCGTTGACGCGACGGGCCTGGACGCCAAAGTCAATCGCAACCCGCTCCTACAGGACACCGTCAATCACTACGGGCTGTACGTTAACAAACTGGGTCGCATCCACGTCAGGAACGACATGGAGGTGCCGGGGATGCACAATGGCCCCGGACGGTTCTTCGCGGTCGGCGCGATGACGCTTGGCGGGCCGCTCGCGGGGGCGGACACCTTCCTTGGCCTGCAAGCGGCGGCAGCGGTGATCGTCGAGCATCTCGTTCGCGCGAAATCGCCGGGTATTCGGCGCTTAGGCCCATTCCGCTCGCTCTATCAGTGGACCAAATGGGTCCGAAAGGTTGCGCCATGACGCCAAACATTGTCGGCCGCTGGCAAACGCGCCTTTATCTCATTGGTCTGCTCGGTGGGATGATCGGCCTCCTGTTCGTTTGGCGCTACAATTCGTTCATCCCGTATGGGCGTCACAACCGCTGGATCCCGGAGTTCGTCGTCGCCTATGTACTGCTGATCGGCTTTGTCTGGGATTTGCTCTACCAGGCGATCACGCGGCGGCGGTGGGACAACGACTGGCCGGGCCTGTTTTTCTTCGTCTCGCAGGGCATCGAGGGCGTACTGCTCTTTTTGCTGATCCGCTTCGTCGGACTGCCGCTGATTCCGAAGGGGAGCGTGGATTTCGGCCACTTCTGGCTGGAGTACGGCGTCATCTGGCTGTTCACATACGCCTGGGTGCAGTTCATCATGCGCGCGATCTTCCTCAACTGGCGGTTCCGGCAAGCCCGCTTCGGTGTCTATCCG
>JBBRLR010000047.1:0-33338 GCA_038231255.1 Thermomicrobiales bacterium
GGAGCAAGCACACGCGCGAAGCCCGCGCCGAAACGCGGTGGCGGTGTGCGTGGTTCCCGCCGCGTACCCGATGCACCGGATGGGTTACGCGGCGAACCAGTCTGATTGGGCGCTCTTCCACGAGCGCCAGTGACGTTGGGCAATAATCTGCGGCACGTCAGTCTCCTCCGGCGCGTATCCTACACTGTGCCCCCGGTGTGCCGCAAGGATCAGCAGGTGTAATTGCCGTCGTAGCCGTCGTCGTCGTACTGGACGAGATAGACAGACCCGCCCGTGAACGCTGCATCGCAAAGCGACTTCGCGTCCTCCTTGACCCCGCCGCCGATCCACGCGGGCAGACCGATCTGCCAGCCGCCGGTGATCTCCTGCCACATCGCCGCCGTCGAGTAGATGCCGACCATAAACCCGTGCTCCACCAGCAGGAACTGCAACGCGCCCTTGATGACAGCCTGATTGCGCGACAGGTCGGTCTCCGACCATGAGTTCAGCGTCTCGATGTCCAGCCACCACATCCGCGTCGCAAAGGTATTCGCCTGCTGCGCCGCGTAGGTGTAAGCGCTGGAGGCCGCGTTGTAGCCGTAGTTCAACGCGTGGCAGCGGTCATCGGGGCCGCACGTCCCGTAGGGGCCGGTGTCGCCACTGGCGGCAGTGACCCCGATATCCTCGTTGAGGTTCAGGTAGACCGACTCCGGCGACGCGGTGTGCGTCGCCCACGCATACTGACTGGCGAAGCAGGGGTTATTGCGGAAGGCATGACCGTTGGTGATACCGACCATCCCGAAGGTGTAGGCGTTGAGCGTCGGGTAGGCAAAGCCGCACTGCGGGAAGGAGATGTCGTAGCCGCTCGATGTACCCGTGTAGATGCCCTGCGCGGCGACGCTCAGTGCGGGCGTCGCGAGCAAACACAGGACGATCAGGGCCGCCACTGTTCGCCGGATGAATTGACGCCGCTGCGCTATCGTCACTGTCTCTCTTTCCCGCCGCACCAGAGCGCGCCATGCCACATCCAGGAACGAGTATGAAGACGATGGACGAGGGTGTCAACGCGATGTAAATTTTGTTCCGAGCAGGCGAAGTGGCTCCGCAGAAACCGCCGCGTTCATTACCACGGACTCAGGGCGCATGCCCCACGTCCCACGTAGCCGAACCGTCGCCTGTGCTATCATGCCCTTATCGGCGAACCTTCGATCCAAGCGTGGACAACGAAATCTCAGGGGAGGCAGCGCGATGGTAACGTGGCATCAGGCCTACCGGCCCGCGATTATGGGCGCGCGAGAGATGGTTTCCTCGACGCACTATCTGGCGACGACCGCCGGGCTGGAAATCCTCAAGGCGGGCGGCAACGCGACGGATGCGGGCGTCGCGGCGGGCTTGTGCATTGACGTGCTCGAACCGGGCCTCGTCAACCTCGGCGGCGTCGCCCCGATCATGGTCTACGAGGCTGACACGAAGCGCGTTGGCACGATCAGCGGGCTAGGGCGCTGGCCCGCGAAGGCGTCCATCGCCTGGTTCAACGCGCAGCACGGCGGCGACATGCCAATCGGCATCCCGCGCACCGTCACGCCCGCCGCCGCCGGGGCATGGCTGTATGCCCTCGCCCGCTACGGCACGATGACATTTGCCGAGGTCGCCGCGCCCGCGCTCGACCTTGCCGGGCGGGGCTTCCCGGTTTATCCCCGGCTGGCGAGCATGTTCGCGGCGGAGGCGGAGCGGATGGCGGCGTGGCCTTCCTCCGCGCCGACCTTCCTGCCGAACGGGCGACCGCCACGCGTTCGCGAGGTCTGGCGGCAGCCCGATCTGGCACACACCTTCGAACGGCTAATGGCGGCGGAGCGCGGCGCGGCGAATCGCGCGGCGGGGTTGGAGGCGGCGCGGCGGCTCTTCTACGAGGGCGAGATCGCCGAGGCGATGGCTCGGTTCAGCGCCGAACAAGGCGGATTGCTGACTGGCGACGACCTGGCGCGCTTCCGCGTCGGCGAGGAAGCGCCGGTTTCGGTGCCCTATCACGACTACACCGTCTACGCCTGCGGCCCGTGGTCGCAGGGGCCGGCCCTGCCGCAGTCGCTGGCGATCCTCGCGGGCTACGACTTGCCCGCCCTTGGCCACAACAGTGCGGACTACCTGCACGTCGTCGCGGAGGCCCTCAACCTCGCCTTCGCGGATCGCGACAAGTTCTACGGCGATCCCGATTTCGTAGATGTGCCGCTGGAGGGGCTGCTTTCGCCGGACTATGCCGCCGCGCGACGGGCGCAGATTGATCCGGCACGCGCATGGGGCGAGATGCCCCCGTTCGGCGACCCGCGCCCGTTCATGATCGCCGAAACAGCGCATCTCGACCTGACGCCGTACCGGCCCGAACTGGTCGCCGCGCCGCCGGGGCCGGACACCGCCTACTGCTGCGTCGTGGACAAGGACGGCAACGCCTTCTCCGCCACGCCGAGCGACAGCGCGATGTCCAGCCCGCTCGTGCCGGGGCTTGGCTTCGCGATGTCCTCGCGCGGGTCGCAGTCGTGGCTCGACCCGCAGCACGCGTCGTCCGTGCAACCGGGTAAGCGCCCGCGTCTGACACCGAACCCGGCGCTCGCCCTGCGCGACGGCGAACTCTTCATGCCCTTCGGATGCCCCGGCGGCGACGGCCAGACGCAGGCGATGCTGCAAGTCTTCCTCAATTGCACCGAGTTCGGCATGAACCCGCAGCAGGCGATCGAGCAGCCCCGCGTCATCAGCGAATCCTTCCCCAACTCGTTCTGGCCGCACGGCTACCACCCCGGCCTGCTCAACATCGAAGGCCGCATCCCCGCCGAGGTGCGCAACGACCTGGCGCGGCGTGGCCATGTCGTCAATGTCTGGGAGGATTGGAGCGTCGCGGCGTGCAGCGTCTGCGCGATCGTCGTGGACCCCGACACCGGCACCCGCATCGGCGGCGCCGACCCACGCCGCGAATCCTACGCGCTCGGTCGGTAACAGGGAAAGCGACGGAAACCGGGGAGAACCGCAAAGGCGCAAAGGATGCGAAGATCGCAAAGAGGGAATAAGAAGAATTAGATTTCTCTTCTTTCCTCCTTACTTTGCGCCCTTTGCGCTCTTTGCGTCTTTGCGGTTCAATCGCTTCATCTGAATAGCGATGTACGCCGTGTGGAAAGGAACGTCATGGAACGCACAACACCACCTGTAGCCGAGGGGGAAGGTGCATCGTATGAGCCGATGCCGCTCGATTTCCGGCGGTTGCCTGTTGCGGAAAGCATCGCGCGCTCGCGGGGTTTCCTCGACACGATGCGCGCGCGGCGCAGCGTACGGATGTTCTCGACCGATCCCGTCCCGTACGAATTGATCGAGCACGCGGTCGCGGCGGCGGGCACTGCGCCCTCCGGGGCGAACTGCCAGCCGTGGACCTTCGCCGTCATCGCCGATCCCGTGCTGAAGCAGCGCCTGCGCGACGCGGCGGAGGACGAGGAGCACGATTTCTACGAACACCACATTTCGGACGAGTGGCGCGCCGCCCTCGCTCCACTCGGCACCGATTTCCACAAGGCACACCTGACCGAAGCGCCGTACACCATTGTCGTCTTCGGCCACGCCTACGGCCTGGAACGAATGCCGGACGGAACGGAGCGGCAATTCAAGCACTACTATATGCCCGAATCGGTCGGCATCGCGGTCGGCTTCTTTCTCGCCAGCATCACGCACGCGGGGCTAGTCTCCCTCACCCACACGCCCAGCCCGATGGCCTTCCTCGCGGAAGTGTTGGGGCGGCCGCGCAATGAGCGCGCCTACGTCGTCATCCCCGTCGGCTACCCCGCCGAGGACGCAACCGTCCCCAGGCATGCCCTCCTGAAAAAACCGCTGGACGAGATTCTGGTGCGATACTGAAGGAGAACCTAACCCCCCCTCTCCCTTCCCGCGAGGAAGGGGGAGGGGATTCGCTGCGAGATCGGGGCGTTTGGCAAACACTACGGCATCGCGACGAGGCACCCCCTTCCCACGCCGAGTGACGGAAGAAGCCGGGGGGTTAGGTTCCCCGTTCACCCCCACAGAATATCAATGAACGTGCCGTCCGGCGCGAAGCGGGCGATGCCGAGATGGGGCGGTTCGTGCCCCGCCGGATCGCGCTCCTGATCCGCAAAGAGGAGCGGCAGGAGCGGGCGGGCGTTGTCAATCAAGGGGAGATCGTCCCATTCCTCCAGCGACACCCATGCAAGCGTCCCCTCCGGGCAGTGGGGCAGCACGCGTTGTTCGAGTGTGCCGGTGAAATAGAAAAGGGTTGTCAGCGGCGCGCCCGGTCGGGCATGGAGGACGGCGCGCCGGAGCGCGAAATCGCGGACATCGCGCGCGACGATGCCGCTCTCCTCCCGCAACTCGCGCAGGGCGGATGCAGCAAGGTCATCCATCTCGTCGGCTTCGATCTTGCCGCCCATCCCCGTCCACTTGCCCGGATGGACGCGCTTCGTCCGGGCGCGTTCCAACAGGAGGAAGTGTTCGCCGTGCCGCAGCACGATCACCGTGAAGAGCGCCGCCGCGTTTGGTTTTTCGGCCTGTGGTTGTGCCATCATCCTCCCCGCTTCACGACTCTTTCAGCTACCCTGCTCGACGATGAACACGCGCGTCTGCCACGGGCCGAGCGTGGCGGCGAGCGACAGATCTCGCGCCTCGATCACATCGCCGGTGAGGATGTCGCGCCACGGACCGCCGGTCGGCCACCCGGTGACGTTATAGCCGCCCTGATCGTTCGCGGAGCAGTTCGCGACGGTGACAACGCGGTCGCCGCCCTCGTCCCAGCGGTGATAGGCGACGACGCGCCGCTCCGGGTCCTGATGGATGATGTCGAGCGTTTCGCCGCGCAACGCGGCATGTTCGCGCCGGAACCAGATCAAGTGGCGGTAGTGATCGTGCAGTCCTGCGCCTTCGGGCGTTTCGAGGCGGGACCACGCCAGTTTGTTAGTCCCGACGACGCGCGGCGCATCCATGCCGAACTCCTCGCCGGCGTAGAGCATCGGATAGCCGTACCCGGTGAGCAGGAGCGTGATGGCGAAATGCATCCGCCGGAGCGCCTCCTCCCCCTCAATCCCCGCCGCGCGGATGCGATGGAGCAACCGCTCCTCGTCGTGGCTGGCAATGTAGCGGACGAGATGCTGGGACGAGGTGAACCCGGCATGGCGCGGGTCGAGCGCTTCGATCAGACCGTCCCAGCTGTTCGGGTCGCTGCCGTCCAGCGGTTGCCCGACGAGCGTGCTCGCCAGTTGATGCGCGAAATTGACGAACCAGGCGGCGTCCATCGGCCCGCCGTTCTCCACGACTGCGGGATCGAGCGGCAGATGTTCGGCGATACGAACGAATGGCTTGAGGCCGCCTTCCTTGTGCCAGATCGCCGCGGAAGCCTCGCGCAAAAACTCCATGTTGCCCATGATGCGGGTCGCGTCGAAGCGGATGCCGTCCACATGGAACGCCTCGACCCACTGCTGGAGCGCGCCGAGCATGAAGGCGCGCGCCGGGTACTCGCCCCGCGCATCGTCGCGGAACTCATAGTTGAATTTCGGGCCGTACCGGAACTGATCCGTCGTTTCGTGATAGAACCAGTAATCGTGATCAATGTGCGCCAGCGGGCACTCCGATCCGGAGTGGTTCGTCACCTGGTCGAGGATGACGCGAATGCCGTGGCCGTGGCAGGCGTCAATCAGCCGTTTGAGGTCGCCGGGATCGCCGTACGTTGTTTCGGGCGCGTAGAAGTACTTGGGCAGGTAGCCCCAGTAATCGCCCGCCGTCTCCTGCACGGGCATCAGTTCGATTGCCGTTATGCCGAGATCGGCGAGATACGGCAACTTGGCGATCACATCGGCGTAGCGCCCTTTGCCTTCGTCCCCCTCGCCGCCCGAGAAATCACCGACGTGCAGTTCGTAGATGATGAGCAGGTTGTTCGGCAGTAGCGGTACGTCATCGTGCTCCCAGACATACTCGTCCCCCGCGACGCCGACGGCGCCATCTTGCACGACGATCACCGCGCAGTCGGTCTCCCCAGCCGCACCCTCGACGGTGGCGGGGGCGATGTCCCGTGCCCACGGATCGGCGATCTCCCGCCATTCGCCGGGAAAAAACCACGACTTCGAGACGACGCGAAAGCGGTAGCGATGCGCCCCCTCCGGGAGATCGAGCGCGACGCGGAAGACATGATCGTTACCCTTCTCCATCGGATGCTCGCGCCAGTTGTCCCATGAACCGATCAGGATCGCCGCGTCGTTGTAGGGTGCGAGGAGGGAGAAGGTGTGGGCTACGGCGGCGGCGTTCGTCACGGTTTGTCCTTTACGTTCAGCGCGACATTTTCAATGGCCGGAGTGGGAGGCTTTCCGACCTGCTACTATCAAGTTGATACCACAAAAAGGCCGGGGCGTATGCCCCGGCCTCCGGTGTGTGTTGTCGCGCTGTTAGTGCTTGATCTTGTCCTTGATGTCGCTGGCAGCATCTTTCACTGCACCGACGACACCCTGGCCCTTACCTTTGGCCTGGTCTACCTTACCTTCGGCAGCGACCTCTTCATTACCGGTCTCGTTGCCGTACGCCTCTTTGGCGCCGCCCTTCACTTCGTTGACTTTGCCCTTCACTTTGTCGCCGAGACCACTCATCGTCGTTTCCCTTCACGATTGGAGGGGCCTGATTGCTCCTCCACGGATAAGAACTGTCCCAACCTCTTCCTATGCAAACTCCGTGCCACCCTTCGAGAAATCAAATGTACGTACAGCAGGGCGTATAGCACAGCAAGTGATGAAGATTTCCAGATAGTTGACGAACGCCCGACCATCGTGTATTTCTAACTGGACATAAGAACGACTATGTGAGGGGGAATGCACGATGCGACGACGAGCGATTTTGGCGGGGATTGCGGGGACAGCGGCGACGATACTGGCGCAGCAGATCGGCGTGCTCGCCCAACCGGTGCTGCCGGGCGACGACGACGGCACGACACCGCCGCCGCCACCGCCACAGAACGACCCACCTGCCGCACCCGTCACGCCGTCCGCCCCGGTTGCCCCCGCCGCACCCGCCAAGCCGGTCGCGACGAAGCCGGACCTCAGCGACCCGAAATACAGCCCGAATGCCTACCCACCCCTGAAGAAAATCCTCGATGGCCCGCCGAAATCGGGCGAGTTCGCGCTGACCGCCGACGATCTGAATCTGCGCGTTAACCCGTCCTACAACAGCGATGTCGTCACGATCATCCCCGGCGGGAGCCAGATAACGATCGAGGGAAAGGTGAAGGACGGCTTTTTCCCGATTAACTTCCAGTCTGGTCTCGGCTGGGCGGACGGCAAGTTTTTGCAGCGCCTCGCCCCGGAAATGCCGCAGCCGATTGGCGTCGGGACGCTGACCGAAAGTACGCCGATCTTCGAGGCGCCGGACCAGAGCGGCAAGCAGGTCACGAACTGGACAGCCGGCATGCAAGTGACCTACTTCGCCGAAGTGGACGGCACGCAGTACAAGGGGACGAAGCGCTGGTATAAGGTACTCACGAACCCCGACCGCTATGTCTCGACCTGGTCCATTTTCGGCACGCCGACGCCCGGTTTGCAGGAACCCTCGCCCCTGCCGAAAAGCGGCCCGCTCGCCTGGACCGGGCGGCTGCAAAGCGGCGCGAATGTGCGCATCGGCCCCGGCACGACGCATCAGGTCGTCAAGTCGTGGGGCGCGGGGCGGCGCGTGCTCGTCACCGCCGAGGTGACGGGCGAGGCGTACGCGGGTTCGACGAAATGGTATCAGGTCGCCGCGCCACCGGAGCAGAGCCTGTTCCTCCATTCCAGTTTCGTCACGAAAGAGGCGGACATCCTCCGGGTGGACAAGCCGGCATACACGGGTCGCTGGGTGGACGTGGACCTCGCCAATCAGGTACTGACCGCGTACTACGGCGCGCAACCGCTGATGGTCGCGCAGACGGCGAGCGGCACCAACAAAAATCCGACGGACAAGGGCACGTACCCGACCTTCTGGCGACTCGCCTCCCAGCGGATGCAGGGTGACAACCTTTTCACCGCTGATTATTACAACCTCGACGCCGTTCCCTATATCTCCTATTTCCACCCGAGCGGCGAGGCGATCCACGGCGCGTACTGGCACGACAACTTCGGCACGCAACTCTCGCATGGCTGTGTGAATGCCTCGCTACCTACCGCCCAGTGGATCCTCACCTGGGCGCCGCTCGGCACGCAAGTTGTCGTGCATTAGAGGGGGCTGGGGGGGTAAGGTTCCCTACGCGATTGTCTGCGGCGTGCCCGGCGCACGGATGAGCAGGAAGGGACCGGGGGAACGGGCAAGAATTTTGTTGCTCACACTGCCCGCCCACGCGCCGCCCATCCCGGCGCGGCCATGCGTCGCCATGACGATCAAGTCCGCGCGGATGCGCTTCGCTTCACTTAGGAGGGCCGTCGCCGGATCGTCCCGCGCGATGCTGGTTTCGACTGCAACGCCTTGCGCACGCAGGCGACTCGCGAGCGTATCGAGGTAGACAATCGCGTCGCTGCCCGCGCTTTCCAACAGCTCCGCCGTCACCTTCGGGCTGAAGCGGGCGATGCTGGACATCGCCCCGGAAAGCGAACCGACTGTCGGCACGACGAGAATGAGGTGCATCGCGCCGCCCATCGCCCGCGCCAAATCCGCCGCGAGCGTCACGGCAGTCTCGGCGTCCGGCGTGCCGTCGAGCGGGAGCAAAATCTGCTTGAGCATGGGGGGGCGCGGCTCCGTCCCGGCGGTCGGCAGGACCATGAGCACCGGCGCGACGCCGACGGCGATCACCTTCTGCGCGATGCTGCCGAACAACCAGCGGCCCAGACCACTCCGGCCATGCGCGCACAGGACGACGAGGTCCGACTTCATCTCTGCCGCGTGGTCCACGATCCGGCCCGCCGTGTCGCCGCCCTCATTCGTGTCCACATGCGTATCAACGGTAATGCCCTCGACACGGAATCGCTCGGCAATCTCATCGAGGTATCCCTCGGCTTCCGATACCGTCCGCAGGTGGCGCGCGCCATGCACCGATGAGGGTGCGCCCCGCTCGATCAGATGCATGAGCATGACGTGCGCGCGGTCACCGGAGCCATGCGCCAGCGTGCGGACATAGGGGAGGGTCGTTTCCGCCAGCCCGGAGCCATCGAGCGGGACGAGGAGATGCGAGAACATCGGTTACCCCCCAAGGAACGTTTGATACAAGAGGAAGCCATTGAGTGCGATGATCACGCCGGCGACGAGCGAGATAGCGGCGGTAGTCGCCGGACGGTTAACGAGCGCCCCCATAATATCGCGCCGTCGCGTGAAGAGCACCAGCGGCACGAGCGCGAAGGGGATACCGAATGAGAGCACAACCTGGCTGATAATCAGCGTTCGCGTCGCGTCGAGGCCGATAGCGATGACGAGGATCGAGGGCGCCATCGTCACGGTCCGCCGCACCCAGATCGGGATATGCCGGTGCAAAAAGCCCTGCATGATAATCTGCCCGCTCATCGTGCCGACCGCCGATGAAGAAAGGCCGGAGAAGACGAGCGAAATCGCGAAGATCACGCCCGCGCTGCTGCCGAGGATCGGTTCGAGCGTTTTGTGTGCGTCCACGATCGCATCAATGTGGGTGAACCCGTGCGCATTGAACGTCGCGGCGGCCATCAGCAGCATCGCCACATTGATGAAACCCGCGATGCCCATCGCGATCCCGACATCGAGCACCTCGAACCGGAAGAGCCGCCGCGCCTCGTTGGCGTTTTTCGGCGTAATGCGGTGCTGCGTCAGGGCGGAATGGAGGTAGATGACGTGCGGCATCACCGTCGCGCCGAGGATGCCGACGGCGAGCAGCACGCTCTCGGTGCCGTCGAACTTCGGCGGCAGAAAACTCCGCCCGACCTGCCCGAAATCCGGCTTGCCGAGCACAGTCTCGAGGGTGTAGCAGAGCGCGATAATGCCGACCATCGCCGTGATCACCGCCTCCATCGGGCGGAAGCCGTACCGCTCCAACCCGAGGATCAGAAAGGTCGCGATGGCCGTGATCAGCCCGGCGGGCAGGAGCGGGATATGGAAGAGGAGATTGAAGCCAAGCGCTGCGCCGAGGAATTCAGCCAGATCGGTCGCGATGGCGACCAGTTCCGCGAAGACCCACAGCCCGATCACGACGGGCGGCGGGAAGTGCGCGCGGCACATTTCCGGCAGGCTGAAGCCCGTCGCGATGCCGAGTTTCGCCGAAAGGGACTGAATTAGCATCGCCATCAGGTTGCTGACGACGATCACCCAGACGAGCAGGTAGCCGAACTGCGCACCGGCGGCGATATTCGTCGCGAAGTTGCCGGGGTCCATGTAGGCGATGCAGGCGATAAACGCCGGGCCGAGAAACGGCAGGATGCGCCCTAGCCCTCGTTTCTTGCTTCGCCCTTCCAGCACGAGCGTGCCCGATGCCGCCGTCTGTGTAGATGTGGCGCCGGTTCCGGTTCCGGTTACCGTCGCGGTCGCTGAGGCAGGGGTGCGTGTGAAAAGCGGATCGCGATCCTGCATCAGGTTGTACCCTCTTCTTCGTGATTTCTCCCCTTCCCCAGTGGGGAAGCCGGCGGTGCCCTCTGGGCAGATTTGGGCGGGTGGGGGTCCGGGTCCCCGACCGATACCGCGTGCATTACTGTCTCGCCGAGGGCGTATTCGCCGCCACCGACGCGGATATGGAGCGGGCCACCAAACGGCGCTTTCGTTAGCACCTCCACCGTCGCGCCCGGCACAAGGCCGAGGTTCGCAACATAGGTGAGGAGCGCGGCATCCTCGTCGGCCACTTCCACGACGACTACCGTACTGCCCGGCGCGACATGCCAGAGCCGCTGCGTCGCCGGCGCAATAATAATGCCCTCCTTGGTCGGAATCGGCGCGCCGTGCGGGTCGGTCGTTGGGTAACCAAGGGCGGCATCGAGCCGCGCTTCGAGGTCTTCGGATAATGCATGTTCGAGGCGATCCGCCTCCGCATGCACCTGCTCCCACGGCACACCAAGCCGCTCGCTCAGGTACGTTTCCAGCAGCCGGTGATGCCGCAACACTTCCAGCGCGACCTTCTCGCCCGTCACAGTCAACGCAACGCCGTGATACGGACTGTGCGTGACGAGGCCACGCTCCGCTAATTTCTTCACCATATTCGTCGCCGACGCGCACGAGAAGCCGAGCCAGTCCGCCACTGCGGCCGATCCTGTCTGCTCCTTCTCCTCACCATACGTAAGATGGTAGATGGCTTTCAGGTAATCCTGTTCAGATTGAGAGGGAACCAACTCCGGCATCATCGCTCCTCAAAGAGAGAATTTAGTTATGGCTAAATCCTAAATCATCGAAGTGGCCATGTCAAGAGATTATGTTCTCCACAATACGTCGTGGGACGGTTTGCGAACCGCCCCCACTGTTGTATCTGAGACACATTGATTCGACGCCATATCCATTATTATCGGCAGATGAGTGTGACAATGCAGAAGTTTACTTTCGGTCGGGAATGGCGATCTCCACGTCCCATGCCAGCACGTCGCGATACCCTTCTTTGGCTTGATCGGTGAAATATTGGAGGCGATCGAGGTTACCGTCGCTGAGATGGATGATCGCCATGCGGACGCGCGTCTGTTCCGGTTCGTCCGGCCCGACGCCGTAGGCGGACAGGATCGCCAGCGCTTCCGCGCGTTCTTGGGCGGGGAGGGAGCGCGCGACTGCTGCGACAACCGCCGCCTCAATCTTTCCGCCCGTCCCGACCGGATTATCCGCCTCCTCATCGCGGAGGCCGCGTCGCATCAGGAAAAAGAGGAGGACGAGCATCACCGGGATCGGCACGACGACCAGCGCGCCGAGCGGATAGATCAGCCACGAACCACCATCTATGTGCGCGACAATCGCGATGATGAACGAGGCGACGAGGCAGACGCCGAGGCTCGCGAGGAACGCAGTCGTCAACCGACGCATCAGCATTGTGCCCTGTTTGTAGATTGTGCGACTACCATGCAGCATCCCCTTTCGCTGCCCAGTATACTGCGCGCGTCGGATGCCGCCATCGTTGGGAAGGGAAGAAGCATGCGTGTCTATATTTCCGTGGATGTCGAAGGGGTCGCGGGCGTCGTGGATTGGGATCAGGTGCGCGGGGAGAGTACGGCGTACCATGAGATGTGCCGCCTGACGACGCTCGAAACGAATCAGGCAATCGAGGGGGCAATGGCGGCGGGCGCGACGGAGATCGTCGTCAACGACAGCCACGGGCCGATGCGGAACCTGCTGCCCGAACTACTGCATCCCGTCGCCGAACTGATCCAGGGGCGGCATAAACCAATGTTCATGGTGGAGGGGCTGGACGAGTCGTGCGACGCGCTCTTCCTCGTCGGCTACCACGGCCGGGCCGGGAGTGCGCACGGCGTCCTCAACCACACCTTCAGCCCGTACGAGACGCGGATGAACGGCGTCATCTGCTCCGAGGCGACGCTGAACGCGGCGGTCGCCGGGCAGTACGGCGTGCCCATCGCGCTCGTCACGGGCGACGATGTGACCGCCGCCGAAGCGATTGCGGACTTCGGGCCGGAGATCGTCACCGTCGTGACGAAGCAAGGCATCAACCGCGTCGCCGCCCGGATGGTCCACCCGACCGTCGCGCGCGAACGCATCCGGCAGGGTGCGGAGGAGGCGATGCGCCGGACTGCTTCCTTAAAGCCCTACACGATGGCGACACCCGTGACGATGGAGACGCAGTGGAATACCTCGCTCCACGCCGACATGGTGGAGATGCTGCCGACCGTCGAGCGCACCGGCGACCGCTCGATCCGCTGGATTTCACCCGATGTCGTCACCGCGTACCGCACCTATATCGCCGCCTACCTGATCGCCCGCAATGCGGAGCGGTGAGACGTGATGCGCGTTCGGGGAGCGACGCGGGCGGACGCGGCGGCAATCGCGCGGCTGCATCTCGATAGCTGGCACGTCGCGTATCGCGGCATCGTGCCGGACGATCTGCTGGACGCGATCACCGTGGAATCCCGGCAGGACCATTGGGAACGCGTGCTCGCGGCGCCGGACGGTGCGGAGTTCGTCTCCGTCGCGGAAGACATAGATGGGCACTTGCTCGGCATCGCGTCGGGCGGGCCGGAATTGGGCGGCGACCCGCAGTACCGGGGCGAACTGTACGTTCTCCATGTGCGCCAGGACGCGCAGGGTCAAGGCGTCGGGCGGGCGCTGATGCGCGCGGTTGCGGAACGGTTGGCGGCAGACGGCATCACCACGTTGCTCGTCTGGATGCTGCGCGAGAACTATCCTGCACGCCGCTTTTATGCCGCGCTGGGTGGTCGGTTCGTCCGCGAGCAGCCCGCGCTGTTCGAGGGTATGCTGCTCATGGATGCCGGATATAGCTGGCTCGACACAGCCCTGTTGCGGCGATAAACCAGATACATGGCGAGCTGACGTAAAACGATTGCATTCTAAAATCATAATGTTCTCATCGGTTCATGGCATGGGACGTTGAGGTGCCGACGAGTTCAAGGTGCGCGCGGCATGGGAGCAGGGCGACAAGCGCCTCTTCTATCCCTACAAGGAACGGACATGAGCGACGGAATCATCCGTCCGTCCGCAAATCGCGTATCGTTTGATAGAATGATGGCATGGCTGGTTACTTGCGAGGATCGAGGGAAATGATGCGGGCGTTGCACGGCGGTCGGGGTCTTCTTGTCGCGATGTTGCTAATGACGTTGACGATGGCGAGCGTCGGGACCGTCGCGGCGAACCCGCCGGAGTTCATCTCCTCGGAGCCACCGAGCGGGGCGACGATTGCCACCCCACCGACGCAGATCACCCTCACCTTCAGCAAGCCGACCGATCCGGGCATGACCGGCGGCTACGTCCACAATGTGGACGGCATTATCGTCTCGACAGCGATCAAGGTAAGCGCGGACGACCCGACGAAGGTGATCGTCACCCTCGCGCCGAACCTCGCGAGCGGTTGGTACATGGTGATGTGGAACACCGCCCTCGTCGGCAGCGACGACTACATCACGGGCGACGTGACGTTTGAGATCGCCTGAGTGAAGACATGGTGGCACAGGTATTCAACCTGTGTTTAGCGGGTCACAAACCTTCCCCACCGTTCTCAGCTAGATCAAAGCCCGCCGTCTCCACCGCGTGGCGGAACATGGCTTCGTCCAGTGTCAGGCCGAAGCCCGGCGTGTCGGGCACCTCGATCCAGCCATCACGGACGACGTAGCCGGGAGCGGCGAGGCCGGGCGTCGTCACTTCATCCCACTCGACGTAGGTGAAGCCCCGAATCGCCCCGGCGAGGTGCGCGGCGGTGTAGTTGCCGACATGGCCGCCATAGTGATGCGGCGCGCTGCGGACATTCCAGCCATCCAGTTGTCTGCCGGTCGCGAGCCAGCGGGTAAAGCCGTGGCCGAAGATGTCGTACTGGATCACATCAATGATGCCGTCATGCGCCCAGTCCAGCAGGCGGGTGGAGGCGTCGCCCTCGCCATCCGCGATCAGCATCGGCAGGTTTTCCTGTTGCAGCCACGCGCGCAGGTCCGCGTACAGCATCGGGTCCTCGTGGAACGGCTCCTCCATCCAGAAAATGCCACATTCCGCCGTCTCAGCGAGAACACGCTTCGTGATGTTCAGGTTGTAGCCGTTGTTCGCGTCCAGCATGATCGGCATGCCGGGGCCGACCGCCGACCGCACCGCCTTGACGACGGCAATATCCCGCCGCGTCCCTTGTTCGAGCAGCATGTGGCGCGCGCCGCGCCCGACCTTGATCTTGAATGCCCGGTGGCCGCGCTCATACCCCTCGCGCGCCTCGGCGGCGATCAGCGCGACGGCTTCGTCGTCGGAGGCGAGATCGAGATCGTCGAAATAGAGCGAGGTGTCGTAGCACGGCGCACGGTACGGCGTGGCAGGCGCGTGGCCGTTCACGGTAGCCGCGAGCGCATAAACGGGCTGGCCTGCGCGCTCTGCCATCAGATCCCAGAGCGGGTAATCCCACGCGCGCCAGCGCGCTGCCGTGCCATGCTCCGTGGTGAATGCGTCGGACAGTGACGTGCCGAGGAAGTCCGCCGCATCATCCTGGGTACCGCGAAAAGCGCCGAACCCCTGCGCGCCGTCATCGGTCGTCAGGCGGGCGAGCGGGACGCGGACAGTCAGGCCGTGGTCGCCGATCCGGGCATTACTCCCGGCGTGTCGGGGGCGTTGCCCCTCCAGCACGCCATACTCGATGCGGACGATGCGCGCGTTCTCCATAATCACTCCCCCTTCATTGGGGTAGCCGAGGGTGAGGCTCCCTCACGTCGCCGCCGCCATCACCGCGTTACTGAACTGCGCCTGGCGCGGCCGTTCGGTCGTCCAGCCGCTGGCGAGCGTGCGGTTGGTGAGCAGAACGCAGACGATGTCGGTTTCCGGGTCGGCCCAGACCATCGTGCCGGTCGAACCGAGATGGCCGAAAGTCGCGGGCGCGGTGAGGTCGCCGCTCGGGTGGAGGCGTTTCGTCCCCTTGATCTCCCAGCCGATCCCCCATGCCACCGCCGACCGAGTGATGGCCGGCGGCGCGCCATCCCGCAATGCAGGCGCAAGATCGGCGGGCGCGTCCGGCGGCGCGAATTGGACAGTCGTCATCGCACGGGCGGTGGCGGCAGAAAAGATGCGCGTGCCCGGCAAGACGGGATCCGTGTGCCCAATCCGCTGCCGCCCTCCCGCCGCCGGGAGCGCGCAGTCAACGAAGCGGACGAGATCGCGCGGACAACTGAACATCCCGCCCCACGGGATACCAAGCCCTCGGTAATAGGCGCTGTTCGCCATCTCCCAATCCTGCCCCTCCTGCCCCGTCCCGGCGACCCAGGCGATCCGCTCCGACCACGCGGGCGGCGGGCGCAGCGCGCTCGACGCCATACCGAGCGGCGCGAGCAGATGCTGCTGGACGAAGGGGTGATACTGCCCGACAGCGGACGCCCCCACGGATCGCCGGAGCGTACCCACGACGGCCCGCCCGACGACCTCCGACGCCATCACGATGCCGGGATTGCTGTAGTAATGCAGCGTGCCGGGCGCGAACAAGAGCGGCTGCCGACCGAACGAGGCGACGAACGCTTCCAACGGCTCGTGCGCGCGGCGCAGGTCGAGATTGCCCGGGCTAACGCCGGGCAGGCCGGAGCAGTGCGCGAGCACATGCCGCAGCGTCACCGCGCGCCGGTCGAAGGCCGTCTCGGGAGCATCGGCAAACTCAGGCAGCAGATCGGCGAGTGGTTCATCGAGCACAACGATACCGCGCTCGACGAGCACCATCACGGCGGCGGCGGTGAACGGCTTGGTGATCGAGGCGAGGCTCCAGATCGTCTCCGAGTCCGCCGGACGCTGCTCCGCCGCGTGACCGAAATACGCCTCACCGGCAATCCGCCCCCCGCGCGCGACGAGCGCCGCCGCCCCCGGCACTACACCCCGCGCGACCCACCGCTCGATCACATCGAATGCCCGCCTGAGCGCCTGAGGATCGAACCCCGCATCTCGCGCCCCCTCGACCACCGCCCCACGCACCGCGTCATCCACCGACGCTATCCCCCAAAGACGGAACCGAATGATCGCTTTCCATCCGGCGGCGCGCTTCGTCGTAGACTTGCCGGAGGACATCGTAGGGCTGCGCGCCCTGCACGCCGACCTGCCCGATCACGATGGTCGGCACGGCGGAGATGCCGTAGCGCGCCGCCAGCCGCTCCTGCTCGATCACTTGGTTCGTGTATCGCCCCTCCGCGAGTGCGGCGCGCAGGTCGTCCGCGTCCAAGCCGACGGATGCGCCGATCGCGACCAGTTCGTCCACCGCGCCGATGTCCCGGTTCTCGACAAAGAAGGCACGGAACAGGGCGACGCGCATCGGTTCGAATCGGTCGTGGTCGCGGGCATAGATCGCCGCCTCGTGCGACTGCCGGGAGCGCGCCTTGAAGGGCGGGAAGTGCATCTCCATGCCCAGTTTCGCGGCCATCGGCGCGACGCCGCGCTCCCAGCCCTGGCGGAACCGCTCACCCTCCGGCCCGGTGATGTCCGGCAGCGGCGCGGGTTCGGGCCGCAATTCGAAAGCAAGCCATTCGATTTCCACATCATGCGTCGCTGCCAACTCGGCCAAGGCACCCTCAGCCAGATAGCAGAATGGTCAGACGTAATCCGAAAAAACCATGACGGGCATCGGTGCATTCATGCATGTCTCCTTTCTCGGTAGCGCAAGCTTTCCAGCCTGCGGATTCCTCAGTAGCGTAGGCTTCAGCCTGCGTCTTTCTCTCATGCTGGCCCGCGCTACAGGATCGGGACGCAGGCTGAAGCCTACGCTACCAGTCTGCACGAGCGGTGGCAATCCGAGCGACGCGGCAGTCTACGATAACGAGGCTTTCCGGTGGGGCTACCGCTTACCGCACCAGAAAGCCGCGCCCCGCCTCGTCTTCCGGGTCGAGGACGAAGGTGTGATAGCCGGTGATGAAGCCCCGGCCGCCGATTTCCGGGATGATTGCCGGGTAATCGCCGACGCGCGTCGCTTCGATCGCGCGCCCGGTGAAGCGTGTGCCGATGATGCTCTCATTTACCCACTCCTCGCCGAGCGCGAGTGTGCCGCGGGCGACGAAGGCGGCGGTCGTCGCGGCGGTACCGGTGCCGCACGGCGAGCGATCCACCTCGCCCTCGGCGAAGACGGTGACATTGCGGTGTCGCGCCCCCTCATTCTCGGCGGGGCCGGTGATGATCGTGCCGTAGATGCCGCGCAGTTCCGGCTCCGTGGGGTGCGCGATCTCTGCCACCGCCTCGACCGCGTGTTTGACTGCCATCCCGCGCGCGATCAATTCAGTGACGCGCTCCGGGCGCACGGCGAGATCGGCATCGAGCACAGTCGCCGCGACGAGCGCGTAGAACGCCCCACCGAAGACGACATCCACACCGATTCTTTTCCCATCCACGACAATCTGCAACCCGGCCGTGTGGACGAACGACGGGACGTTGCGGAAGGTGACGCGCCGCACGCGATCCCCCGCGATCTCGGCGCGGGCGAGGATAAATCCGGCGGGCGTGTCGTAACCGACCGTTGTGACCGGCCCGGTGCGCGGTAGTTGGCCCGTTTCGAGGAGCGCGGTCGTCAGGGCGATGATGCCGTGGCCGCACATCGTGCTGTAGCCTTCGTTGTGCATGAATAACACGCCGTATACCGCCTCCGGCGTGACGGGCGGCGTGAGGATGCAGCCGTACATATCAGCGTGGCCGCGCGGCTCCCACATCAGGATGCGGCGGAGGTCGTCGTGGTGCGCAAGCATCGCCCGCCGCCGCGCGAGGATCGTCGCGCCCGGCAGCGGTGGCAACCCCGCCATGACGATCCTGAGCGGCTCCCCCGCCGCATGGGCATCAATCGTCGTAATCGTCCGCGACACAGGCATCCTCATCTTTCGCCGGTTCCCAGTTTCGCCTCTCAGACATTCTCCCGGAGAAAGGCGGTAACTGCCGTGCGGAACGGCTCGTACTGATCGCGGCGGATGTTGTGGCCCGCGTTGGCGATCTGGACGACGCGACCCGTGCGCCAGAGGGACGCCGCTTCGTGCGCCACATCGGGCGTGACGATGCCGCCGCGTTCCGGGTCCGCCGTAACCAGCAGGACGGGGCAGGTGATTGTGCGGACGATCTCCCGCCATGGCGCGGACGTGCTGCCCATTGGGTCGTTGAGGGCGTCGGGATTGAATTGCGCTTTGCTCTCCGCCCAGGGCAGGCGATCCTCGTCGGCCCACGTCGGGCGCTCCTCGGCCACGCGCGCGGCACGCTCGTCGGGCGTGAGCGCCTTCCAGTCGGCGAGCCATTCCAACCAGCGAGGAGTGCCAATCGGCGACTGGCTCGGTCGCCCGCTGTCGCCCGCACTCACCCGGCTCGGTTCGGACGACGTATCACGCCACGGCGGGTCTTCCAGCACAGCGCAGCGGACGTGGTCGCCCACTTCCGCCGCGACACCGGCGGCGGTACGCGCGCCCATCGAATGGCCGACGAGCGCGGGCCGCTCCAACCCGAGCATCTCTATTAGCGTGACTACGTCCGAAACAGCGCGCGACCGGAAGCCATCCGGGCCAGGGCCGCTGGAACGTCCGTGGCTGACGGCATCGGGCATAATGAGATCGTACTCCGGCGCAAGATCGTGGGCGAGGCGCGTCCACGCCAGACCGCTGTCCGAGTACCCATGCAGCAGGAGCACGGGCGGTTTGTTGCGCGCTCCCATCCGGTAATAATGGATCGTCAGCCCATTGATCGCGGCATCGTGATCGGACCACTCGGCCATCGGTTGCTCCTTTACTCGTTGCGCGTCCATCATCCGTGGTGGTAAGTGTATCGCATTGTTTCGTGCGTCGGGTACGATGACCCTCCTGGAAAGGAGCAACGGGCGACAATGCGGCTGATCTCCTGGAATGTCTCCCGCGCGGGGCAAGCGCGAATCCCCCATCAGGTGGCAGCGCTCGCCGACCGCGCGCCGGATATCGTCGCGCTCCAGGAAGTGCGGGTCAACCGCGTTTCGGAATACCGGCACGCATTGCACGCGGCGGGGTTCGCGCACGTCATGGACGGTTTCGCGGAGGTACCCACCGCGCTCGGCAGCAAGCGCGCGAGCGGCGTGCTGATCGCGAGCAAATGGGAATGCACCGCCGCGTCGCCGCTGATCGGCCTACCATGGCCGGAACGGCTGCTTTCCGTCATCGTCGCGACCGCGTGGGGTAGGGTAGAGTTGCATACAGTCTATGTCCCCATCACCTACGGAGGCCGGGATTTGGCTGTGCGCATCCAAACACTGGAACAACTCTACGCGGGCCTCGCACGCCCGGTGGCGGGGCATCGCATCCTGTGCGGCGACTTCAACCTGCCGCAGCACGAGACAGCGGACGGCGAGGTAATTACCTTCGGGCAGACCCGGCGCGCGAGCGGACTATTCGCCGTCACCAACGCCGCGATGCACGCGAGCGAGCAAAAGGTGTTGACGGGGCTTGCTGCATACGACCTCGCCGACGTGTATCGCACACTGCACGGCTACGCGCGGCAGGAGTTCAGTTGGCGCCACGCATCATCGGGTAATGGCTTTCGTCTCGATCATGTGCTCGCGTCGCGCACGCTCGGGGCGCGGGAATGCAGCTACCTCGACGAATTCCGCACCGCGAAATCGGAAGCGTACACCGGGCTTGGCTTCGTCACGTTGAGCGACCACGCGGCGATGGAGGTTGATTTCGCTCCCGCACCGGCGCGATAAGAGATGATTGCCAAACCGCGTTCTCCCATCCTTGTCTCACCCTTCCGTTACCAATAGGCGCCATGGTGCGACGAGCGCGCATCCTGAAGATGCGAAGCGCTTTTGAGGCGCGTTTTGCAGCCTTTTTACGCCTCCTTCATCCCACGCTCAGGGCGTACCGCTATGCTCCCGTGTGGAGATGGCGAGCGATGCGCCATCCGGTACGAGCGACACCGAGGCAGGAGAGATCTGTGACGATTGAATTGCACGACATCACGAAGACGTACCAGACGGGCCAGATGGAACTCACGGTTCTCAAGGGCATCTCGTTCACGATCGAGGACGGCGAATTCTGCGCGATCATGGGGCCGTCCGGTTCGGGCAAGAGCACGCTGATGAATGTGATCGGCTGCCTCGATACGCCCACGGATGGCGAGTACCGGCTGGACGGGCAGGATGTCGCGACGCTCGACGAGGACGAACTGGCGCGCGTCAGGAATCGCAAGATCGGCTTCGTTTTCCAATCCTATAACCTCGTCAAGCGCACCACCGCGCTCGACAATGTCCAACTGCCGATGCTCTACGCGGGCGTCCCGCCCGAGGAGCGACGACAGCGCGCGGTGGACGCGTTGGAGTCGGTCGGCCTCGGCGACCGACTAGACCACAAACCGAACGAACTCTCCGGTGGGCAGCAGCAACGCGTCTCCATCGCCCGCTCGCTCGTCATGCGCCCCTCGTTGATCCTCGCGGACGAGCCGACCGGCGCGCTCGACTCGCGCAGTTCGGTCGAGGTGATGGAGATCTTCCAGCGGCTCAACGAAGACCTCGGCATCACGGTCGTGTTTGTGACGCACGAACCGGACATCGCGGAGTACACGCGGCGCATCCTGCGCGTCCGCGACGGCTACCTCGGCGCGGACGAACCGATGACGAACCAGCGGAATGCGGCGGCGGAACTTGAACGACGCGTCCTCGTCCCGTTCCCGACGGCGCGCGCGGCGGTTTAAGGAGGAAACAGCATGGCACAAGCGATCCAACCCGTCGCCCAACCGACGATCACCGATGGCAACCGGGCACGCGCGGCGGACACGGCGCGGATCGTCCGGCTCGGCACGCCGCCGACGATCGGCAAGGGCGGCGGCGTGCCGCTCTCGGAAAGTTTCATGTCGTCCCTCCACAGCCTTTCCGCTAATGTCACCCGCACCGTCCTGACGATGCTCGGCATCATTATTGGCGTCGCGTCGGTGATCGCCCTCCTCGCCTACGGCAACGGCGTCGTCGCCAAGTCGCTCGCCGCGCTGGAGCGCAACGGCACCAACCTCATCACGATCCAGGGGGCGAATCAGGCATCCGCCGGCGTCGCCACCGGGAATCAGTCGCAGACGCTGACACTCACCGACGCCACCGCGCTCGCCGACCCGGCGCAGTGCCCGGACTGCGGCGCCGTCTCCCCCGAGGTCCGGGCCGGTGGGCAGATCACCGCGGGCGGCAAGAACGCCTTCGGCCCGGCGCTCGGCGTCTGGCCGCAGTACACCGATGTCCACTCCTACACCACCACGTCCGGTTCCTTCATCGCGGACAGCGACGTGACGGGCAACCAGCCGGTCGTCGATCTCGGGGCGAATATCGCCACTTCCCTCTTCGGGGACACCGACCCGACGGGGCAGACGATCCGCATCCGGGGACAGAGCTTCAAGGTGCTCGGGGTGATGGAGCCGAAGGGCGGCAATGGCTTCGGCTCGCTGGACAACCAGATCTACGTCCCGATCACCACCGCGATGGCGAAGCTGACCGGTGGCCGGGGCGGTGCGCTAGTTGGGGCGGGCAAGGTCGTCGATACCATCTACGTTAAATCAACCAGTCCAAACACGGTGGCCAAGGCGATCAGCGAGACCAACGATGTGCTGGCCGCCCAGCACCGCACGAAGTCGGGCCAGCCGGACTGGCAGGTGACGAACCAGGCGGATCAGTTGCAGGCCGCGCGCGACACCCAGAAAACCTACCAGATCTTCCTGCTCGTCATCGCCTCCATCTCGCTCCTCGTCGGCGGCATCGGCATCATGAACATCATGCTCGTCTCGGTCACCGAGCGGACGCGCGAGATCGGCATCCGCAAGGCGATCGGGGCGAAGAAGCGCGACATCCTGACGCAGTTCATCACCGAATCGGTCGTGATGAGCATGATCGGCGCGCTCACCGGCGTGGTGCTGGGCGTGCTGGCGTCGTACCTGGTGGGGCGATTTTACCAGCAGACGATTGTCTCGGTGCAGTCCATCTTCATCGCGGTCGGTTTCGCGGTGGCGACGGGGCTGTTCTTCGGGGTCTATCCGGCGCAGCGGGCGGCGGCCCTGAAGCCGATTGACGCGCTCCGCTACGAGTGAGCACAATAGACAGAGGAGATGCGGGCGACGCGGCGCGGGGAGGCGGGACGATGGAGAAGAAGGCGCGGGTGCGGTTGTCGCCGCTCGCGGTGGCCGTACCGCTGGGAGTCTGCCTCATCATCGCGGTCTTCACCGACACCATCGCGGTGCGCGCCGGGTTCCCCGCCGGGCTGTCCGTAGGAATTGCCGCCGTGATCGGCCTGCTCTGGTTCAGTTTCTTCATCGGTCGGCTGATCGAGCAAGCGCGGACTGTGACGTCGGAGCGCGAGCGCTGACCGACATCCCCGGCAAAATTGCTACGAGTATGAGCATGACGTGCGGCCTGTGCCGCACGTCATCGCGTTGCGGCAGCGCGTATGCAGTATCACCTTTCGCCGGGGGTTGGGAATTCTCTGTTGAACAAGCAGCGCGCGGGCGGTAGCATTCCTTTTCTTCTCCATCGTTCGGCGGCGTGTCGCGGGCGGTTGCGCGCGGATGGTCACACAACAAGGGGCGCATGATGCAAACGCACGCGAGGGTGGTGATTATCGGCGCGGGGATCGTCGGGTGCAGCACGGCCTATTCCCTCACGCGAATGGGCTGGCGCGACATCGTCGTGCTCGAACAAGGGCCGCTCGGCCAGAATTGGGGCTCGACTTCCCATGCACCGGGGATGATGTTCCAACACAATGTCTCCCATAGCGTTACGCAACTGGCGATGTGGAGCGCGGAACTCTACCGTCAAGTAAAGACGCCGGAACCCGCCTTCTGGCGCACCGGCAGTATGGAGATCGCCTCGACGCCGGAGCGGTGGGAGGAGTTGAAGCGGCGTGTTGGGCAGGCGATGTCGTGGGGGCTGGACGCGCACCTGATCGGGCCGGACGAGGCGGGTCGCCTGATCCCAATTCTCCGCACCGACGACTTGTACGGCGCGTTGTACGTGCCCGGCGACTGCGTCGTCAATGCGGCGAGCATCGCCAGTGGCCTCGCCGCCGAAGCGTCGGCGCAGGGCGCGATGTTCCACGACTACACACCCGTCACCGCGATTGACGTGGAGAATGGGCGCGTGCGGGCGGTCGTCACGCCGCAGGGGCGGATCGAGACGGAGATCGTCGTGTCAGCGGCGGGCATCTGGGGGCCACTGATCGGTGCGATGGCGGGCGTACCGATCCCGCTCACGCCGATGCAGCACATCTTCGCGCGCACGGGTCCGCTCCTGGAACTGGCGGGCGAGCGCGACATCCTGCGCCACCCGATTTTGCGCCATCAGGACAAGGACCTCTATTTCCGCCAATATGGGAATGCCTACGGCTTCGGCTCCTACCGGCACGAGCCGCTGCCCGTGGACGCGGAAGCGTTGCTCCCGAACGACCATCCCGCGATCCTGCCGTACACGCCGGAGCACATGGCGGAGTCATTGGACGACGCCTACGCGCGCATCCCGGCGCTGCGCGGCGCCGGGATCGCCTCGGTCTTCAACGGCCTCTTCTCCTTCACACCGGACGGCTTCTCGCTCCTGGGCGAATCGCCCGATGTACGCGGCTTCTGGTCCGCCGAGGCCGTCTGGATCACACATGCGGGCGGCGTTGGACGGGCGATGGCGGAGTGGATCGTCGCGGGTTCGCCGAGCATTGACCTGCGCGAAAGCGACCTCAACCGCTTCCATCGCCACGCGCTGAACCTCGACTACGTCCGCACCCGCGCGAACCGGCAGTACATCGAGGTCTACGATGTTATCCATCCGCTCGACCAGCCGACCGATCTACGCAACCTGCGACTCAGCCCCCTCCACCAGCGGCAGGAAGCATTGGGCGCGCAGTTTTTCGAGAGCGCCGGGTGGGAGCGACCGCAATGGTACGCGGCGAACGAGGCCGAACTGGCGCGGCGGGGCGTATCGTGGCCGGGACGCACCACGTGGACGGCGCGCAACTGGTCGCCGATCATCGGCGCGGAACACCTGGCGACGCGAGAGCGGGTCGCGCTCTTCGATCTGACGCCGTTCACGAAACTGGAGATCGCCGGGACGGGCGCGCTCCGCTATCTCCAGTGGATGGCGGCGAACCAGATGGACCAACCCGTCGGCAAGATAATCTACACGGCGATGCTTACGGCATACGGCGGCATCCGCTGCGACGTGACGATCACGCGCCTCGCCGCCGACCGCTTCCTGCTCATCACGGGCGGCGCGTCCGGCATGCACGACCTCGCCTGGCTCCGCAGCCATCTGCCTGACGACGGCTCCGTGGCGATCCGCGACGTATCATCTGGTCAGTGCTGCATTGGTCTGTGGGGGCCGCGCGCCCGCGATCTCATCCAACGCGTCAGCGACAACGATTTCTCGCACGCGGGCTTCCCGTATTTCACCGCCCGCTCCGTGACGGTCGGCCAGATTCCCGTCCACGCGGCGCGCGTCTCGTACGTCGGCGAACTCGGCTGGGAACTCTACGCACCGACCGACTATGGCCGCGCGCTCTGGGACACGCTCTGGGAGGCGGGGCGTCCGCTCGGCATCATCGCGGCGGGCGGCGGGGCGTTCGATTCGCTCCGGCTCGAAAAAGGTTACCGCCTGTGGGGTGTGGACATTCACACCGAGTACACCCCGTACGAAGCGGGCATCGGCTTCGCAGTCAACCTGAAGAAGGGTGACTTCCTTGGTCGCGACGCGTTGCTTCGCAGCAAGGCCGAAGGGATCGCGCGCACGCTCTGCTGCCTGACCCTCGACGATCCGCGCGTCGTCGTGATGGGCAAGGAACCGATCCTCAACGGCGACCGCATCCTCGGCTACGTGACGACCGCGAACTACGGCTACTCCGTCGGCAGGAGCATCGCCTACGGCTACCTGCCCGTGGCCGACGCCACGCCCGGCACAGCGGTCACCATCCAATTTTTCGGCACACGCCATGCCGCGACGGTCGTCCGCGAGCCGTTATACGATCCGAAAAACGCGCGGATGAAGATGAGAGATGCCGATTGAACCGCAAAGACGCAAAGAGTATCAAGGGCGCAAAGGGGAACAGAAAGGATTGGAAGGTACACATTTTCTTTCTCTTCTTTGCGCTCTCTGCTTCCTTTGCGTCTTTGCGGTTCAATCGGCTTCTCCCCAGTAATGGAGGCTGAGATGGCGACGACAGGGCACGTCACGGTGCGCGGATTGGCGATTGCCTATGACCGCGCGGGGCAGGGGCCGCCGCTCGTGCTGCTGCACGGGATCGGCGCGAATGCGTCGGCCTGGCGCACGCAACTCCATGGACTTGCCGATGCGTTCGACGTGATCGCGTGGGATGCGCCGGGCTATGGCCGCTCGTCCGATCCGCCACACGACTGGCCGATGGCGGAGTACGCGGACTATCTCGCGGGCTTCCTCGACGGCCTCGATATTCCGAAGGCGCATCTCCTCGGCCAGTCGTGGGGCGGCGTGCTGGCGCAGGAATTTTATGGCCGCTACGCCGACCGCGCCGCGTCGCTGATTCTTTCGGACACAACACTTGGCGGCGATGTGACGCGCGGCGATGGCGAGACACGGCTCCAGGCACGGCTGCACGCGATGGAGACGATGACGCCTGCCGACTATGCCCGCGCCCGCGCGCCGCAATTGCTCGCGCCCGACCCGCCCGCCGATCTGCTCCGCGAGGTCGAGGCGATGATGGCGCAACTCCATCCGACCGGGTTCCGCAGCGCGGCGATTGCGCTCGCCCGCGCCGATACACGCGCCGTCCTGCCGCGCATCCGCGTGCCGACGCTCGTCCTTTGCGGCGAACTGGATCAGGTAACGTCGCCCGCTGTGGGCACGCGGCTGATCGGCGAGATTGCCAACGCGCGCAGGGTCGTCTTCCCCGGCGTCGGTCACCTCAACAATATGGAACAGCCCGATCGCTACAACGCGACCGTCCGCGCGTTCCTCCAAACTGCTACAGGCTAAAAGGGCTTTCTCGAATCACGAGAACAGAGAGAACTTCAAGGAATAGGTGTGCTCTCTCGGTATGCTTGACGTCTTGGTGGTTCACGTTCCGGTGATGCGTTCCCACATGTTAATGATATTTGATCGCCCAGTCGTAGGGGATTTCGGGGGCGTCGAAGGCGACGCGGTACTCATCCGGGTCGTCGCGGCGATATGGCTCGGTGGGGAGATTGAGGAGGTAGGCAGGTTCGTTGCCGACGACCTTGAAGCCGTGCAGAACCCCGATGGGGATTTTGACGACAGCGAGATTGCGCTCGCCGATGAAGAATTCATTGATCTCGCCACGCGTCGGACTACCTTCGCGATCGTCGTAGAGCGGCACTTTAATCATGCCCTTGATGCAGCAGAAGTAGTCCGTCTGCTTCTTGTGATAGTGCCAGGCACGGATCACACCGGGGTACGAGACCGAGAAATAGCACTGGCCGAACTGCGGAAAGAACGGATCGTCGTTGCGGACGATCTCGGTCAGCGTGCCGCGCTCGTCGGCAAACGTCGTCAGCTTCTTAACTTCGACACCCTCGATCACCCGCTGCTCCTTCGCGTTCCATCGTTACTGTATCGATGGGGCAGCATAGCACAGACCCCGACCACGATGCGCACGCTGTTATCGCACCGCGCCAGCGTGTTCGTGGTGGCGCAGGATGCGGCCCGGCAGGACGCCCGACTGCTCGCCCCGCTCGTTGATGACGACCGTGCCATTGACGATCACCTGCGTGATGCCGACCGGGTACTGATGCGGCGCGGCGTAAGTCGCGGTGTCCGCAATCGTCGCGGCGTCCCAAATCGCGATGTCCGCCCAGTAGCCGGTGCGCAACAAGCCGCGCTGTGACAGGTTCAGGCGCGCGGCGGGCAGGCCCGTCATCTTGTGGACCGCTTCTTCGCGTGTCAGCGTGCCGCGCTCGCGCACGTAGCGGCCGAGGACGCGCGGGAACGTCCCATAGGAGCGCGGGTGCGGCGTGCCCGCGCCGAGCGGCCCGTATGGCGCGAGCGCGGAGCCGTCGGAGCCGATGCTAGTGAGTGGCCAGCGCATCACCGTCTCGACATCAGTTTCGTCCATACTATGGCCGACAATGCTGACGTCCATCTGGTGCGCGATCAGCAGGGCGCACGTCGCGTCCACCTCATCGCCCCCACGCATCGCCGCGACCTGCGTGAGGCTTTGCCCGGCGCACTCCGGCATGTGCGGCGCGCCCGTGACGACCATGTTTTCCCAGCCGGACTCCATTGCCATGTTTTCCCAACCGGGCAGACCGGCGGCTATGTTGGCGCGGATGCGGTCACGCGCGGTAGGGTCGTCCAAACGGCGGAGAACAGCGGCCCGGTCGCCATCGAGCGCCCATGGTGGCAGCACCATCGCCAGCCCGGTCGAGTAGGCAGTATACGGGTACTGGTCGCACATCACATCCACCCCAGCGACGCGGGCGTCTTCGAGCCGCTGGAGGCTGCCATGCACCTTGCCCCAGTTCGCCTTGCCGTCCGCCTTGTGATGCGACATCTGACCGCGCACCCCGGCCTCGCGGCACACGGTGACGAACTCGTCCACCGCCGCATGCAAGGCGTTCCCTTCGTTGCGGATGTGGCTCGTATACAGGCCGTGCGTCTCGCGCAGGACGCCGCAGAGTTCCGTGATCTCCGCCGTTTGGGCGAAAATGCCGGGCGGGTAGATCAGGCCGGTGGAAAGGCCGAGCGCGCCATCCGCCATGGATTGCTGGAGGAGTTTCCGCATCCCCGCGCGCTCGTTGTTTGTCGGCGGGCGGTCGTCATAGCCCATTACGGCGGCGCGGATCACGCCGTGCCCGACGAACGAGGCGTAGTTGCACGCCAGCCCCGTTTGCTCGACGCGCGCATACAAATCCGCCAGCCCGAGCCACGTCCGCTGCATGCCGATCTTCGCCACATCCCGCGCGACGCTCGCGGCGGCGGGCGTGTCCGCGCCGCCGAGCGGGGCAAGCGAGATGCCGCACAGCCCGCCGATCTCGGTCGTCACACCCTGACGAATTTTGCTCTCCATACGTGGGTTGACGAGCGTGGATGTGTCCGAGTGCGTGTGGATGTCAATGAAGCCGGGCGAAACGCAGCGGCCCGCCGCGTCAATCTCCCGCATGCCGATGCTGCCGGAAAGATCGCCGACGACGAGGATATGCCCATCGCCCACACCGACATCGGCGCGCATTCCCGGCACGCCGCTCCCGTCTATCACCGTGCCGTTGCGAATAATGAGGTCCAACATCCCCCATGCCCCTATCGCGACCCTTCCACGCACCATTGTCGCACAGGCGGGGCTGGAAGTTTAACGGGTCAGTATTCCGGGTAATGCCCTCATTATTTGCTTACTCTAACGCGGAGATTCGCGGATATACTCGACACGCCAGTATGGACGTGAAGGAGGGGGCATTGTCTACGACCGAATCCGCGAACGAGTCGTCACCAGACGCTATGCACGAAGAACTGACGGCGGATGCACCGGGCGGACTGCGGGAAGTAGCGGCGTTGATGTTCCGGCTTGGGTGGACGGCGTTCGGTGGGCCGGCGGCACATATCGCGATGCTGCGCGGCGAGGTCGTCAAGCGGCGGCGGTGGATGACCGAGCAGCGCTTCCTCGACATGGTCGGCGCGGCGAACCTCGTGCCCGGCCCGACCTCCACGCAGACGGTGATGCACTCCGGGTACGCCCGCGCGGGCTGGCCAGGCTTGTTTGTCGGCGGGACACTCTTTATCCTGCCCGCCGCGTTTCTCGTGCTCGTTTTCGCGTGGCTCTACGTGCGCTATGGCACGACGATGGGCGGCGTCTGGCTGCTCTACGGCATCAAGCCGGTGATTATCGCCGTCGTCGTGCAGGCGCTTTGGGGGCTGGGGCGGACGGCGGTGAAGAACGCCCTGCTCGGCGTGGTCGGTGTCGCGGTCTTTGCGGGCTATCTGCTCGGCGTCACTGTCATCCTGCTCCTCTTCGGCGCGGCGATCCTCATCGCGCTGATCGCGAACGCACGGCGCATTGGGACGGTCCGGGGGGCGGCGCACACCATTGCACCGCTGCCTGCGCTGAAAACAGCGGCGCTCTTCGGCGTCGCGGCGGGCGCGACGGTGGCGTACAGCCCGCTCCGGCTCTTTCTCACCTTTCTGAAGATCGGTTCTGTCCTGTACGGCTCCGGCTACGTCCTGCTCGCCTTTTTGCGCAACGATTTCGTTGATCATCTCGGCTGGTTGACGAGCAAGCAACTGCTCGACGCCGTTGCGGTCGGGCAATTCACGCCGGGGCCGGTCTTCACGACGGCGACCTTCATCGGCTACCTCGCCGGCGGCTTCCAGGGCGCGGTCCTCGCGACGCTCGGCATCTTCTTGCCCGCCTTTCTGTTTGTCGCGCTCTCTGTCCCGGCACTACCCCATCTGCGGAAATCGCCGTGGACTGCCGCCGCACTCGACGGCGTCAATGTCGCGGCGGTCGGGCTGATGGCGGGCGTCGCGTGGGAACTCGGGCGCGCGGCGGTTGTGGATTGGTTCACGGCGTTGCTCGCGGTCGTCACGGCCGTTGTGCTGATCCGCTTCCACGTCAACTCCGTCTGGCTCGTCATCGGCGGCGGAGCAGCGGGAATTCTTTACCATGTACTGACATAGTAGCCGGTAGTCAGAAAGGGAAATCGGCCGAGGAGCGCCAACGGCACATGATGTCACTTGGGCTTTCGTAGTAGGATGTACACTATCAACCGTATGCCGCCGTACTGACGACTGATTACTGTCTATCTTCCAAGGAGCATGCACTATGACTGCATCGGACATCCGCACCGAGAGTGTTTCTTTCGCCTCGAACGGCGACACGGCGAATGGTCACCTCGCCCGGCCGCTGGGCGACGGGCCATTCCCGGCGATCGTCGTCATCCAGGAGTGGTGGGGGCTGGATGCGCACATCAAGGACCTTGCGGAGCGGTTCGCGCGTGAAGGGTTCGTCACGCTCGCGCCCGATCTCTACCACGGGCAGGTCGCGACGGAGCCGGACGACGCGCGCAAACTGGTGATGGCGATGAATATGCAGATCGCCCTGCGCGAGATCGGCGGGGCGGTCGGCTATCTCAGCGATCTGCCCGATGTCGAGCCGAAGTCGGTCGGCGTGATCGGCTTCTGCATGGGCGGACGCCTCTCGCTAACCGCCGCCTCCACCGGCGATCAGCGGATCGGCGCGGTCGCGGCCTTCTACGGTGGCGGGGTGCAGCCGACGCCGGAGTTCGTCGGAGGGATCAAGGCGCCGGTGCTCGCAATCTATGGCGAAGACGATGCCGGTATCCCGCCGGAGCAGTACAACGGCCTCGAAGCGGAGATGGACCGGCAGGAAAAAACCTTCGAGATGGTCATCTACCCCGGCGCGGGCCATGCCTTCATGAACGACACGCGCCCCGCCTACAATGCCAACGCCGCCGCCGATGCCTGGACGCGCGCCGTGCAGTGGTTCCATGCCTACCTGGCATAGCACGATGTCTCGACCGCCGTTGATAAACCGACACAGCACAACGCGATGACTGTTTCGGAAGCGCCGCTGCGGGAGCGGCGCTGGCTCTCCCTCCCGGCCGGGGCAACGCACGACGCCGCCGTCTTGATCGCGGCGCGGGCGGTGCGCGCCTTCGGCGACGGCTTCATCAGCATTCTGTTGCCTGTCTACCTGACGACGATTGGGTTGAGCAGCCTGCGCATCGGCGCGATGACGACGGCGACGCTCATCGGTTCCGCCGCGCTTACCTTGCTCGTCGGGCTGATCGCGTACCGACTGAAGCGGCGGCGACTGCTCTTCGGCGCGGCGCTGCTGATGATCGCTACCGGCATCGGTTTCGCTTTCGTCCACGCCTTCTGGCCGCTGATGATCGTCGCCTTCGTCGGCACGCTGAACCCGTCGTCCGGTGACGTCAGCGTTTTCTTGCCGCTGGAGCAATCGCTCCTGCCGCAGACCATCGGCGCGCGGGGCCGCACGGCGCTCTTCGCGCGGTACAGCCTTGTCGCGTCGCTCGTCGGGGCATGCGGCGCCCTCTGCGCCGGAGTGCCGGCATTCATCGCCGCGCACACGTCGCTCGGCCTCACCCATGCGCTCGAAGGAATGTTCCTCGTCTATGCGCTCCTCGCCCTGATCGCCTTTTCCCTCTATCGCACCCTCTCACCGGCCATTGAACCGGGCACGCACATCCCGGAAGCGCCGCTGCGCGAATCAAGAAAGATCGTCTACACGCTCGCCGCGCTCTTCAGCCTCGACTCGTTCGGCGGCGGCTTCGTCGTTCAGTCGCTGCTCGCCCTCTGGCTCTTCCAGCGATTCCACCTCTCGGTGGCGACAGCGGGCACGATCTTCTTCTGGGCAGGTCTCCTTTCCGCCGGGTCATTCCCGGTCGCCGTCTGGCTCGCCAACCGGATCGGCCTCGTCAACACGATGGTCTTCACGCACCTGCCGTCGAATCTCTTCCTGATCCTCGTCCCGTTCATGCCGAATCTGCCGCTCGCCATCGTTTTGCTGCTCGCCCGCAGCGCCCTGTCGCAGATGGATGTGCCGACACGCAACTCGTATGTGATGGCGGTCGTTACCCCGGCGGAGCGCCCGGCGGCAGCGAGTGTCACCTCCGTACCGCGCAGTCTCGCCACCGCCGCCAGCCCGCTCCTTTCCGGCTACCTTCTCAGCCTCACCGTTTTCGGCTGGCCGCTCGTCATCGGCGGCGTGCTGAAGGGTATCTACGACGTACTGCTGCTCGTGATGTTCAAAGCAGTGCGACCGCCGGAGGAGACCTAACCCCCGGCCCCTTCCGTCCCTTGGCGTGGGAAGGGGTGGTCCATCGCGATGCCGTGGTGTTCCCCTAAATGCCCTGCTCTCGCAGAAATTCCCCTCCCCTTCCCATGCCGAGGGACGGAAGGGCCGGGGGTTAGGTTCCCCAATGGAAAGGACGCCCACGAAGGGCGCCCTTTTCGTACACAGGACAGCGATTAGAGGATCGAGAGTTCGCTCTCACCATCGAAGACATGCAGGTTGTCGGGCTTGAAGAGGACTTCCATCTTGTCGCCCGGCTTGACCTTCGTGCGTGGCTCAACGCGGACGATCATCGGCGTTTCTGTGCCGTAGTCGAGGTAGAGAAGCACTTCGGAGCCGAGCGGTTCGACGACATCCACGGTCGCGGGGAGGCCTTCCATGCCACTCATGCCATTGGCGTGCGCGCGATCCAGCACGTCCTCCGGGCGGACGCCGATGACGACGGGCTTGCCGACGCGCGTCCCCAGATTCTCCTTGATGTCGTTGCTGAGGCCCTCAATCGGCAGCGGGACACTATAGTTGTCGTGCGTCAGCATCAGCCTGCCGCTCTGCGATTGCAGGGTGCCCGCGACGAAGTTCATCGCCGGAGAGCCGATGAAGCCCGCGACAAAGATGTTCGACGGGTGGTCGTAGAGGTTCTGCGGCGTGTCGAGCTGCTGCAGAATGCCTTCCTTCATTACAGCGATCCGGTCGCCCATCGTCATCGCCTCGACCTGGTCGTGCGTGACGTAGACGGTCGTGACCTTCAGGCGGGTCTGGAGTTTCGTAATCTCGGCGCGGGTCTGGACGCGGAGCGCGGCGTCGAGGTTGGAAAGCGGCTCGTCCATCAGGAAGACTTGCGGCTCCCGAACGAGGGCACGACCGAGCGCGACGCGTTGCCGCTGGCCGCCGGAGAGCTGGCGCGGCTTGCGGGTGAGGAACTGGCGCAGGCCGATCTGATCGGCGACTTCTTCCACGCGCCTGCGGATCGCCGCCTCGCGGTTCTGGCCTGGTTCGGCGCCGCTGGGTATCGCCTTGCGCATGCGCAGGCCGAAGGCCATA